>UQTM01000012.1 GCA_900544025.1 uncultured Odoribacter sp. | reverse complement strand
CCAGCCGTATCCGCCATTTTAGTTACGGCATGCTTAAATACAAATTGACCGTCCTGATAAATAAAATGTTCCCGGTTCGTCACTGTTTGAATGGAAGGCGGATTCAAAGATCCTCCCGCTTTCATATACAAATGATCACGTCCCATACCGTCCGATCTCAGGATGTAATCCATCACACCAAACTCTTCTTCCGTCGGCTCCAGCAGCACGGCAGCTGCAGCATCTCCAAATAAAGGACAGGTCTTGCGGTCGGTATAATCGGTAATCACAGACATTTTCTCCGCTCCTACAAATACCACTTTCCGGTATCGTCCGTTCTGCACATATTGCGAAGCCGTCACCAATCCGAAAATAAAACCGGAACATCCGGCATTCAAATCGAAACCGAAGGCATTTTTTATACCTACCATATCTGCGATCACTTGTGCATTAGCCGGAAAATGCATATCGGGTGTTACGGTAGCGCAAATCAAAAGATCAACTTCGTCCGGATGAGTCCCTGTCTTCTTCAACAAGTCCTCCACTGCCTTCGCCCCCATATATGCACTACCTTTTGTGGGGTCTTTCAGGATTCGTCTTTCTTTAATTCCAACCCGGGTCATAATCCATTCATCGGAGGTCTCGACCATCCGGCTCAACTCATCGTTGTTCAAAATATAATCCGGATAATATGCACCCACACCAGTAATAATAGTTCTCAGCCTATTCATCTGCATTCAATATTTTAATTTAGCGGTCATTACACCCTCTACGCCACGAGGATATAATCATTTAAGATATAAACAACCATAGCCTCCTAAATTATAGGAGGCTGTGTATTATTTAGAAACAATCCCGTATCGTGTCAAGATCAGGCTACTACTGCTTTTTCAATAGCCAGCTTCCCTCTGTAATATCCACATTCAGGACATACCGTATGATACTGTACAGCAGCACCACAATTAGAACATTTTGCAATAGCCGTTACCGTAATTGCATCGTGTGTTCTTCTTTTATTTCTTCTCTGTTTTGAGGTTCGGTGTTTCGGATGTGCCATTTCTCTTTAATTTATTTAGTTATTAATTAATTTTTTCAATTCATCCCATCGGGGATCGTTAGGTTTATCGTTTTCTTCTACAATATAATTATCGAGCATATCCTGCATATCGGAATCACATTCACCTTCCGGGTGTACCACCCGCATCGGATAATTCAGCATATAAACCTCATACAGGTATGAACTCAAATCAATAAAATCGTCTTCCGCCGCTAAAATGATAAAATCATCGTCGTTTCCTTCTTCCCGTTCGCTTTGTTTGACATAAAGCTCCATTTCTCCTTTCACCGGCAGTTCCAATTCACCCAGACATCTGTCGCAAACGGCTTTAACCGTCCCGGCGATCCTGATCTTCACTTCCATTAAAAGTGAGCTTTTGATCAATTCGACCTCAGCCTTCACTTGCCCTACGGTTCCTTTGGTGGATTCAAAACAATTAAAGAAAACATTGTCCAGCACAAATTCAAAGGAGTGTTTTCCCGCTCCTAATCCCCTGAATGCTATCTTATATTCTCTTAACTTGTCCACAATCCTTGACGTAAAACGGCGCAAAGATATAAAAAAAATAGATTCCTTGCATAAACCGTTCTATATTTTCTGAACGAATACTTTAAAAATACTATCTGTATTTCTCTCCGCTTTCTTCCATCATACTTAAATAACTGGCATAACGACTCTCGCTGATTTCGTCGTTTTCCACAGCCTCCATCACGGCACACCCCGGCTCGTGCGTGTGGGAACAATTATAAAACCTGCACCCTTCCGCTTTAGCAAAAATTTCCGGGAAGAAATGCGATAACTCCTCTTTCTTCATATCGATCATTCCAAAACTGCGAAGTCCCGGAGTATCGATGATAAAACCTCCCTCGCTCAAAGGGAACATTTCGGCAAAAGTCGTCGTATGCTTTCCGGAATCGTGGGCATCGGAAATTTCAGCCACTTTCAAAGCCAATCCCGGTTCGATCCGGTTGATTAAAGAAGATTTACCCACTCCCGACATGCCGGAAAGCAGCGTGATTTTATCCTTTAACAAAGCTTTCACCTCATCCACATTCTCTCCCGTTGCCGCCGACACCGGATAACAGGGATAACCGATTTTCCGGTAAATGGCCATCAGCCCGCCCAGCATAGCCCGATCCTCTTCGCCGTACAGATCGATTTTATTGAAAACCAGTACGGCAGGGATATTATAAGCTTCGGCGGTAGCCAGAAAACGATCGATAAAAACAGTTGAGATAACGGGATGATTCACTGTTGTGATCAGCAAAGCCAAATCTATGTTCGAAGCAATGATATGCGCTTCTTTCGACAGGTTGGTCGATTTACGGATAATATAGTTCCGCCGGGGACGAATCCCCGTAACGACATAGCCGTCATGAGTTTCCTCCAATTCCACAACATCTCCCACCGCCAAAGGGTTCGTCGTACGAATACCCTCTGTCCTGAATTTTCCCCTGATCCTGCATTCTGCAATGTTCCCGTTTTCCTGCCTCACGGTGTACCAGCTCCCCGTAGATTTTATGACGATTCCGCTTTCCATAAACGAATTGATTTACCAGTACAAAGCTAAAAATAAAAATGATTCGCAGATTATTTTTATTTTTGCAAAATAAATGAACCCCGTTCTTCACATTCAGGTAAACGTACGAGGCTTGCCTTTGAGTGAGAATAAAAACAATGCACACCCATGAAGATTGTCTTCGCCACAAACAACAAGCACAAATTAGAAGAAATCACCCGTCTGCTCGACGGACAGCATGAAATCGTTTCGCTGGAACAGATCGGTTGCCACGACGATATCCCGGAAGACCACGACACCTTACAGGAAAATGCTTTACAAAAAGCCCGTTACATCAAAGAACATTACGGCTATGACTGCTTTGCCGACGATACGGGCTTAGAGATCGAAGCCCTGAATTTCGAACCCGGAGTTTATTCCGCGCGTTACGCCGGCCCGGCTAAAGATTCCACCGCCAACATGCGGAAAGTATTGGAAAAAATGAACGGCCTTAAAAACCGGAAAGCCTGTTTCCGGACTGTCATCGCCCTGCTTCTGCACGATAAAGAATATCTATTCGAAGGACGGGTGGACGGAGAAATTCTCACTGAAAAGCATGGAGAAGCCGGCTTCGGATACGATCCTATTTTTCGTCCCGATGGATACACGGAAAGTTTCGCCGAAATGCCTATGGATGAAAAAAATAAAATCAGCCACCGGGGACGTGCCACCCGGGAATTATGTGAATTTCTAAAAACAGCACAACACTAATTATTATTTTACACCTTGGAAGTCGTTCGGGCGGTCATATTAAAAAGCATCAACTATTCCGAAACCCAAAAAATAGTTCATGCATACACGCGGGAAAAAGGATTTCTCTCGTTTATCACCCCTGCGAACATTTTCAAACGAAAAACCAATGCCGTCCACCTGATGCAGGTGGTGGAAATCGAATATTTCGAAAGTGAAAAAAGTAACCTCCATAAACTAAGGACAATCACCCCTACCCTGAATACCCCCCATTTGTATTTCGATATTTTCAAAATGAATATCGTCCTGCTTTGGGCGGAGATCCTATACCTGATCCTTAAAAACGAGGATAGAAACGAAGACCTCTATGATTATATCGCCCGTTCGGTGGATTACCTGAACAGCACACAGGCCAACGTTGGAAATTTCAACCTTTTTTTCCTTTACCGGCTGGTTACCCCTCTCGGTTTTCGCATCGATACGGATAGCTGGCAGGAAGGATCGGTTTTCAATATCAGCGACGGCAGCTTCTATCCCGCCGCTTCTGCCATGCCCCACATTTCAGGGCCGAATACGGCACGGGTAGTCTTTTTGCTTTGCACCTGCCAGCCGGAAGACCTGCAAAATATCCCCCTCGACCGGCAAAGCCGGAACATTCTGCTCGATGTTATTCTCCATTTTTTCAATCTTCATCTGAATATCGATTTCAATGTCAAAAGCCTTCAGGTTATCCGGGAAATTTTTTCTTAAACCGGGGGTATCGGCAACCGATTCCTAAAAAATCGCACCTCACAATAAACTTTTTAGCGAAATAACTGTCTTACCTAAAAGTAATCCGTGAAAAGAATATAATTAATGGCGTGCTTTTGCGGTTCATATTCTAAAATTATTATAAAAAACAGATATTTGTGTAGAAGCTTAACATCTTTTACTATTTTTAGCACATAAATTAGAGTTATCTCTTTGTAGTGACGTTGATATAAAGGCAGTGTATGAATATTAGTATTAAAAATCTGAATAAGATTTACCCTGACGGGCATCAGGCGCTAAATAATCTAAATCTCGACATCGAACCGGGAATGTTCGGCTTGTTGGGACCTAACGGTGCAGGAAAAACATCGTTAATGCGTATCATGACCCTGTTACAAAACGCTTCTTCGGGAACGATCCTTTTCGATGATTACGACATCACACGCGACCGGAAAGCTATCCGGTCGATTTTAGGCTATTTGCCACAGGATTTTCGTTTTTTTGAAAAATTAAAAACCTGGGAATTTCTGGATTACGGTGCAGGCCTCGCCGGCATCAAAGGAACCCGAAAAAGATCGGAGGTCGTGGACGAAATGCTGCGGAAGGTCGGACTGTTCGAAGTGCGCGACCGTTGGGCAAACCGCTTATCCGGAGGTATGAAGCGCCGTCTGGGTATCGCACAGGCCATTATCGGTAATCCGAAAGTGATTATCGTGGACGAGCCCACTACGGGACTTGACCCTGAAGAACGTATCCGTTTCCGGAATATATTGTCGGAAGTCAGCGATAAAGATGTAATCATTATTCTTTCCACCCATATCGTAGGGGACATTTCCAGTACCTGTAAGAAACTGGCCCTGCTTAACAAGGGACAATTAAAATTCGAAGGATCGCCGGACGACATGATCGAATTGGCCCAGGGAAAGGTTTGGGAAATATTCGTTACCAATGACGAACTACAGGAAATAAAGGAAAAATATCCGATTATTTCTACTATCCCTTCAGACGGAGGGTGGGAAATCCAGGTCGTAGCGGAAAAACTGGACGATTATAGCGGTAAGCCTGTCACTCCAAATATCGAGCATGCTTATGTATATTTCATGGACTACTTGCTGAAGGATAAGATGGACATGTATAGTGAGAAAATCGGAGGCGACCTGTTTCAATAAGCAGTAAGACCTTATTTATTAACAGACTGGCAAAATTAATCTTATGAATCTACATAACATCGGCGTTATTTCGCGTTATGAAGTAAAATTACTGAGGAGAAGTTGGCTATTCCGGATTTTTGCCATATTGGCATTGCTCGGCATCACTCTGACAATTCTGATACAACAAACCCGGATTCTAAATCAATACGGTTATACCTGGAACAAGATGGCTCTATCTTCCCAGATGCCGTATCTCTGTATTTATTTCTATAATATCGTACAATCGATCATTGTTATATTCCTGTCCGGCAGCTTCCTGAAAAGAGATAAGAAACTGGATACGGCCGAAGTGATCTACGTACGTCCCATGAGTAATGCCGACTATATCATCGGTAAAACATGGGGAGTTTTACGGGTTTTTCTATCGTTGAACATCGTCATGCTGCTGATCACGGCATTTTTGAACATATTCGTCAATCAATCCCCGTTCAGCGCATTCCCCTATATTTTTTATTTGCTAACGATTTCCGTCCCTTCTTTGCTTTTTGTGCTGGGGCTGTCGTTCACCCTGACCTGCCTGCTTAAAAATCAGGCCGTCACCCTCATTGTCATGCTGGGTATCATCGGAGTTACTTTCTTTTACCTGGAAAATACCCTGAACGGTGTGTTCGACTTTTTCGGCGTAAATATCCCCGCTATTTTTTCAGATGCGGTGGGACATGCCAATATAAGGTTATACCTGCTGCAACGCACGATTTTCTTCCTCACCGGAATCGGCTTCATCAGCTTCACCATCGCTTTGGTGAAACGTTTGCCCCACCGCCCGTGGAAAGTTATTATCGTCAATATCGTAGGTGCACTTTTCCTCTTGGCAGGTTGTTCCGCCGGCTTGCTCTATGTGATGCACTTCCGGCATCTCGACAAGGTGCGCGACCAATACATCGCCACGTTCAACGCCTACTCTTCGCAGGGTAAGGTGCACATCCTCAGCGACAGTATCACCATAGAGCCACAGGGACGCCAGCTCTCCGCAGAAAGCGCATTAAAGATCATCAATCATCAATCGGTAAAACTCGATACGATCATCTTTTATCTGAATCCCTCGTTGAAAGTGACTTCCATCGAAAGTAACGGCACCCCCCTGTCTTACGAGCGAAACCACCAGGTAGTCCTTGTAAACAAAAGCATACAACCGAAAGAAGAGCTTTCTCTGACGATCAAATACAACGGTAGTATCGATGAAAACATCTGCTACACAGATATAGAAAAAGAAATCTATTTCGACCAGAAAAGCCCTGAGCAATATTTCAATTATGGAAAACGGTATGCCTATCTCGAAGATAAATATACCATGCTGACCCCCGAATGTCTGTGGTATCCGGTAAGCCTTCCGCCTGTAAATCCTCAATCGCCGTATAATATCGGAAAGAATTTCACCGATTATGCATTGACGGTTCTTTATTCAGGAAACGGGAAAGTCTTATCCCAGGGTAAAATCACCGAAAACGACGGGAAAATCACCTTCACGAATCCCACCCCTTTAACAGGCATCAGCCTGACAATCGGAGACTATGAAAAGAAATCGGTCGTAGCAGATTCCACCGACTTTGAAATATATTATTTCAAAGGCCATGATTTCTGGACAGAAACATTCTCGGAACTGACAGACACCATAGCTGTGGTATTGCAGGAAAAAAAGGAGGATATCGAGAGAAACAACGGGCGCGACTATCCGTTCTCTAAAATTGTTATGGCAGAAACTCCCATTCCTTTCGCCACTTATGTCCGGAACTGGAAGGGTTATTCGGAATATGTGCAGCCGGAAATCATCTTCATGCCTGAACGCCTGGCTACGATCAACTTTGATTTCAAGGCCGTAAAGAAACAAATAGACTCCTGGGGAAATCCGAACGAAGCCAGTAGGACGGAACAAGAAAAACAAGTCCAGCTATTCGACTGGTTCCTTTGGAGAATCCGGGAAGAAAAAACGGTAGAGGACGGCAACTGGAATAATCAGGTGGTAAACAAGCGGTACATCAATCCGATGTTTTTCGATTATGTGAGCTATATCCGTTCCGAAGATTATCCCATTCTCGACCTGGCGGTCAACCTGATGCAAACCAGCTCTACCGAAATGCGTAACTGGGGCAATGTCATCAACGACAAGCAAAGGGCAAACCTTTATCTGGAAACCAAGAGTTTCCAGCAGGCAGCGAAAGACCCGGAATTGAAACCCGTGATCTTTTATGAAATGCTCAAACTGAAAAGCAATGTCTTGAAGAATTATATTTTCTCTTTAGTACCGGAAGAGGAATTCAATACATTTTTAAAAGAATTTTCGCTCGGTCACCAATTTATGGAAGTTCCTTTCGAGGATTTAGACGATGCTATTGCAGAAGAATTCGGGATCGATCTTTCGGACTTTATCCACCAATGGTACACGGAAGACCATTCTCCCACTCTTTACATTCAGAATGTAGATGCCAATCAGGTCGTTGTGGAAGACATTACCCGTTATCAGGTGAAATTCAAAGTCAATAATCCTGCCGATGTGGATGCGATCATTACAGCGCAAACACAATCCGGTGGCGGCGGAGGCCGGCGCGGAGGTGGCGGAGGCAGTCAGGACCTTCCTTACAATTACGTGATTCCGGCGGGAACAGCCAAAGAAATCAAAATAATTGTAGATGAACGTCCGGCAGCCCTGGCGATAAATACTAATATCTCCCATAATTTGCCGACGCTATATAATTATAATTTCTCGAAGATCACGACGACGACGACCGACACCCTGAGCGGGGTATTCCCTGCCAGCCCGGACGATTTCAAACCCAATCCCAACGAAATTATCGTGGATAATGAAGATCCCGGTTTCCGCACAGTGACGGCTAATACACGTACAAAATTAAAAGACCTCTTCAAAAAAGAAGAAGAAGATAAATACCGGAATTTCTATCCCTGGTGGGTTCCGTCGAAATGGACGGCTGTCGCAGGAGATTTCTGCTACGGGGAAACTATTAACTCTGCCGTCTGCAAAAGAAAGGGAAGCGGAGTGAATTATGTGGAATGGTCGGCAGAAATGCCCCGGGACGGTTATTATGAAGTATCTATCTGGAATCCCAAACAACAGCAAATGTTCTTCGGTGGCGGCAGGCGGCGTGGGAACAGGGAGGAAAGGAACCAAACCTATACCCTGTTGTTCGGCGATGAGAAAGAAAATATCACGTTAGACCTGTTGCAGGAAGATGCAGGGTGGGTCAGTGTCGGTAATTTCTACATCCCGAAAGGCACGGCAAAAATCGTTCTGACCGATAAAGTCGCAGGCAATTATGTGATTGCAGACGCCGTTAAATTCACATTGACCAATAATTGAAAATAAATATTTAAAAATTAACCGTAAATAAAAAAAGTATGTTGAAACGAATACTGATGCTCGCCGTTCTGCTTATTTCCGGCATTGCTCACGGTATGGCACAAGAAGTCCTGACTCTGGAAAAAGCGCTGGAAATCGCTTTTCAGAACAGTCCCAGTCTGATTCAAAGTAAAATCAGCCTGGAAAGGAGCCAAATGAATCTGAAAGCGCAGGAAGCTTCATTGAAATCTCAATTTTCATTGAGTGTTAATCCGTTCAATTATTCCCGCCAAAACAGCTACGACGATTACAACAGCCAGTGGTATATCAATCAGAACATGAGTTCTTCCGCCAGCTTAGGAATCACCCAGCCGATCAAGTGGACGGACGGAACAGTTTCTTTAGTGAACGATTTTTCCTGGCAGGACGCCTCCAACAAAACATCAGGAAAAACGAACACCACTTTCAGGCATAACTTGTCATTACGGTTGAATCAGCCCATTTTCACCTATAATCAAACGAAAATGCAGCTAAAAGAACTGGAATATGCGTTGGAAAACGCCCAGTTAAGCTATGCCCTGAAACAGCTCAACATCGAAAAAAGCGTAACCGACCAATTTTATAGCGTATATCAAAGGCAGAAAGACCTGTCGATTGCCAAAGACGAGTATCAAAACCAAAAGCAGAACTACGATATTATTAAAAATAAAGTAGAAGCCGGATTGGTTGCCAAAGAAGAGCTTTATCAGGCGGAAGTGAACCTGGCAAGCAGTGAGTCCTCGGTCTATTCTCAGGAAATCAGTTACGAAAATGTGAAAGACAATTTCAAACTATTGCTGGGCATATCGCTCGACGAAGATATTGCAGTAATCCCGAATACAGATATCGTTCCTGTCGAGGTCAATCCGATCGAGGCCGTAAAACACGCCCTCGACCAGCGCATGGAACTCCGCCAGCAGGAAATCACGTTAGAGCAAGACCAATTCAGTATCATCAGGGCTAAAGCTACAAACGAATTTAAAGGAAGCATCAGTGCCAATGTGGGGATGAACGCTTTCGACAGCAATGTAAAAAACGTCTATGATAAGCCCACCGACAACGAGCAGATCGGTATATCGTTGAGTATCCCGATTTTCGACTGGGGCGCCAGAAAAGCAAGAGTAAAATCGGCCGAACTGGCACATGAGTCCAACCAGATCAGTTTCGATGAAGAAAAGAAACAGATCATTTTGGACGTCCGCAGCATTTGCCGGAATTTACCCACTCTGCTCAGTCAGATCGAGATCAAGAAAAAAAGTATAGAAAATGCCGAACGTTCCTATGAGATCAATCTGGAAAAATACCGCAACGGAAACCTCACCGGTATGGAATTACAGCAATATCAAACACAGCTTACTTCGGCAAAGCAAAGTTATACAACCGCCATTATCAATTATAAACAGGAATTGCTTAACCTGAAAATCCAGACATTATGGGATTTTGAAAGCAACAAGAGCTATTTGCCTACTGATCTTTTGAAAAAGACTAAAAGATAAAAAATACTTGGGAGTGAAATCATATATCTAAACAAAAAGAAAAGAATACCATGAATAATTATCTGAAGATTATCGGAGCCGTTTCGTTGGGACTTACGTTATTTTCCTGCAATAATAACCGGAATAATTCTGTATCGGACTCAACAACTCCGGTGTGGGTAGAGGATGTTAAATTACGTAACATCGAGGAATACATTACAACGACCGGTACGGCCAAAGCAGCCAAAACCATCGACATGAAGTCGGAAACAACCGGAAACTATATCTTGCAAAAGAATCCGAAAACGGGACGTCCTTATCAATTAGGCGATATTGTAGAAGAGGGCGCTACGATTATCCGCCTGGAGAATAAAGAATATATAAACAATGTCCAACTGGAAAGTAAAAAACTCCAGATACAGATCACAGAGAAAGAGTGGGAAGGACAAAAAACGTTATTTGAAAAAGGAGGAGCCACTCAAAAAGACGTGAACAATGCCGAAAACTCATACATCAACGCGAAACTGGCTCTGGAAAATGCTTACATCACGTTAGACAAGATGAACATCAAAGCTCCGTTTAAAGGGGCGATCGTCAGCTTGCCTTATTTCACCCCGGGCGTACAGGTGTCCTCAGGCGAAACGATGGTAGGACTGATGGATTACAGCAAAATGTATGTGGAAACCCAGTTCCCCGAGAACGCACTGCCTAAGTTGAAAGTGGGACAAAACGTACATATCACCAACTATAACATTAAATCCGACACGCTGAAAGGTAAGCTCGCCCAGCTTTCCCCGGCTATCAACGAAGAAACCCGTACTTTCTCCGGCTATATCGAGATTGCTAATCCGGAATTAAAATTGCGTCCGGGAATGTTCGCCAAAGCCGACATCGTCACCGTTCGCAAAGATTCGGTTCTCTCTATTCCGAAAGACATCATTAAAAACCGCCGGGGCGGCAAAGTGGTTTACACCGTAGATCGCACCAGTGCCGAAGAGAAAACCATTCAAACCGGAATCAGCGACGATAAATACATCGAAGTAGAAAAAGGATTGAACCAAGACGATAAAGTGGTAGTGAAAGGCTATGAATGGCTGCGCAACCGGAGCAAAGTGAAAGTCATGAAATAATGTACAAATGTACTCATATTTCCACGTACCGGCATTTGGGAAGCATATCCCGGATTCCGCCTGGACTTTTATCGTTTGCGCATTTGCACATTTTCAAATTTCCAAAGTAAAATCATGAATGGTATAACAAAATTTGCAGTTAAATATCCCGTCAGCGTTTTAATGATAACGCTCGGTGTGTGCCTGCTGGGTATCATTTCCTATAACAAATTAGGAACGGACTTATTCCCGGACTTGAAAAATCCGGCACTCTATATCAACCTCGAGGCAGGAGAACGCCCGCCTGAAGAGATCGAGAAGCAATTCGTTCAGCAGATCGAATCGATGGCTGCCCGGCAGGAAGGCGTTAAAAACGTCAGCAGCAGCAGTTATGTAGGCAGCGCATCAATCACCGTCGAATACGACTGGGATCAGGACATGGATGCCGCTTTCCTCGACCTGCAACGAAGCATGTCGCAGATTGCCCAAAATACGGAGATCACCTCGCTCGACGTTTCCCGGTATGATGCCAACGCCAAGCCTATCATGGTGATTACCATGGAGCACAACGAAATCAAGGACATGAACGAGCTTCGCAAAATAGCCGAAAACTATATGCGCAGTGAATTCGTACGCCTCGACGGTGTGGCAGACATTCAGCTGAACGGGCAGGAAGAAGCTTATATCGAGATCAAGACGAACTCTTATATGCTGGATGCTTTCAACCTGACGGCGGAAACCATCGCTTCCAAAATCGAAAGCATGAACCGCAACGTATCGGGCGGATCGATCGTGAACGACGATATCCAATACACGGTTAAAGGAGTAAATCTGATCAAGAACATCGACGATATCGGTAATATCATCGTAGCTTTCAAAGAACCCACCTCGGGCAGTTCCGGAACGACGAGCGGAGTAAAAGCTCCGGTTTATCTGCGTGATGTTGCCGAAATCGACCTGAAAAATAGAGATCCTAAAAACCTGGCGCGTTTCAACGGTGACCGCGTGCTCAGTATCAGCATCTACAAAGAAAACAAATACAATACGGTGAAAGCCGTCGAGAATATTCAGGCCAAACTGGACGACCTGAGAAAGAGCATGCCGGGTTACGAATTCAACGTAATCAGTAACCAGGGCGACTTTATCGGAGCTTCCATCGGCGAGGTGAAAGACTCTGCCGTTATGGGTATTTTGCTCGCGATGATCGTATTGTACATATTCTTGCGGCGTATCAATACCACGCTGATTGTCAGCGTATCGATCCCGGTATCGATTATTGCAACATTCAACCTGATGTATTTCAACGGACTGACAATCAATATTATGACATTAGGAGGTCTGGCGCTGGGAGCAGGTATGCTGATCGATAATGCGATTGTCGTCATGGAAAACATTTACCGGAACCTTGAAAACGGGCTTTCACCCAAAGAAGCCGCGATCAAAGGAGCTTCGGAAGTTTCAGGAGCGATCACGTCCTCTACCCTAACCACCATTGTCGTATTCCTGCCGATCGTCTATATTCAGGGAGCAGCCGGAGAACTATTCAAAGAACAGGCATGGACGGTGTCGTTCTCTCTGTTATCCTCTCTGTTCGTGGCAATCCTGCTTATCCCGATGCTCGCAGCCCGCTACGTAAAAACCCCGAAAAAGAACGAAGCCTCTATTCAAGTCAAAGGTTACGGAAAATTTGTCGGGAAATTACTGAAATACCGCTATGCCGTTATCGGAACCGCTATTGTGGTTATGGTCGGCAGTTACATGCTACTACCGCTGATCGAAAAAGAATTTATGCCCAAAGCCGAATCAAAAGAATTTTCAATCTTTATGACTCTGGAGCCCGGTACGAAATTGCAGAGCACCGACCAGGCTTCCGCTACCATTGAAGATTTGGTGAAAGAATACGGAGGCGACAATATCGAATGGATATACACCCAAGTCGGCCCTTCCAACAGTGATAACCAAAACAGCGAGGGCAGCCCGGAAGAAGAAAACCAGGCAGAAATCAAGGTAAAACTGAACAAGGACGCTAAAATCGACGCCGATTTCCTGATCGCTAACCTCAGCCATAATTACTCCATTCCGGACGGGATCGACATTTCGTTCGAAAAGGAACAATCGGCATTACAGAGCATCCTTGGAACGGAAGGAGCGCCGGTAGTGATCGAAATCAAGGGTGAAGAAGTTGTCCTGATCGAAGAATTGTCGAACGAAATCAAAGAACGGCTTTCCTCGGTTAAAGGAATCTACGATCTTAAAACCTCCATGGAAAAAGGAGCACCCGAAGTGAACATCGCTATCGACCGTCTGAAAAGCGGAATTTATGGAGTCGATATTACTTCCGTAGCCAGTCAGGTAAAAGAAAAACTGAACGGTAAAACGGCCGGAAGCTACGAAACCGAAGGCGAACCCATCGACATCGAAATCAAAGTTCCGGAAATCGCTTTGGCCGACTTACACAATCTGGAGATTACCCAGGGAGATAAAAAATACCGTTTGGGAGAAATTGCAGAGGTTTCGATCACTGCCGTACCCAAAGAAATATCCCGGAACAACCAAAACCGCATCGGCCGGGTAACGGCAATGCTTGAAAAAGATTATACATTGGGAAGTGTGGCCCCGGCAATCAACGCCCAGCTGAAAGAAGTGCAATTTCCGGCAAAATATTCTGCCAAGATCACGGGAGAGGAGGAAAAACGGGCAGAATCCTTCAACGGATTGTCTTTTGCGCTGATCCTGTCCATTATCCTGGTTTATATGGTTATGGCTTCACAATTCGAATCTCTACGGCATCCGTTCACCATCTTATTGACGATCCCATTCGCAGGAGTCGGCTGTATCTACGCCTTCCTGCTGGCAGGGGCAACCCTGAACATGATGGCATTTATCGGTATCATCATGCTGGCAGGTATTGCCGTGAACAACTCCATATTATTGGTGGATGCCGCAAACAAGCTTAAAGAATCTGGCCTATCGCTCACCGAAGCTCTGATGGCTGCGGCTCAACAGCGTATCCGCCCGATCATTATGACCAGCCTGACCACAATTTTAGCATTGCTTCCGATGTGCTTCGGTTTCGGAGAAGGAGCTTCCCTCCGTTCCCCCATGGCATTGGCTGTAATCGGCGGGCTCTTCACTTCGACGATTATGACCCTGGTTGTAATCCCCTGTGTATATTACGTTTTTGACAAGAAAGTCAAAGGAACGACCGGGGAAGCCGGAGAAACCCTATAATTGCTTTTAACCATTTTGACCTTTTACACTATATAAAATGGATAAATTAATAAAACGGAAAGTACTGATCTCGATGTTATTCATCGGTCTGTCGCTGATGGGATTCTTTTCCTACCAGTATCTGCCGATGGAACTATATCCCGATGCGGAATTTCCGACCCTAAGCGTCAATATTACAACAAGAACAGAGCTCGACCCGAAATACATCGAAAGTCAGGCAGTGATTCCTGTGGAAGGAGTCATCAGCGGATTGGAAGGCGTGGAAGAAATCGACACCCGCATATCCACCCAAAATGCCCGGATCTCTGTTTCTTTCACGAAAAGCACGAACATCAAATACGCCTACCTGAAACTGGAAGAAAGGATCAAAACGATCTCTAAAAACATTCCGGAAGAATTTAAGGTTCAGGTCAGTAAATCAGGGGCAGGAAGGGCGAGCGACCAGTTTATGACCCTGATGGTGTTAGGCGACGAAGATATCGATTATGTTCGTAACATCACCGATTTAGACATCGCCCCTATCCTGGAAAGCACCGATGGTGTTGCAGCCGTCAGGGTGATGGGAGGACGTCAGAAGAGCATCGAGATCATTCTCGACAAAGCCAAATGCGACGCCCTGAAAATCACGGGCTCCCGGATCAGTTCCCTCATCAGCAAAAACATGTCGGAAAAAACCTTTGTCGGAGCGGCACACGAAACGAACAAACGGTATTTTGTGAACGTTACGGCAGAATACCTGAAAACGGAAGACCTGGGCAATATCGTCGTTGCCAACGGGCCTGTGCTGCTCAAAGACATTGCAGAAATCAATTTCGGTATTAAAGAAGAAGAATCCTACTCCCGCGTGAATGGAAAAGAGGTGATTACCTGTATCATTCAGAAATCTCCTTTGGTCAATATCATAGACCTTTCCGACCGCATCCGGGCGGAAATCGACCAGCTCAATACCGATCTGGCAGCCAAAGGGGTATCGATTAAAATCAGCAGCGATGCCGCAGAGGTCATGAATAACAACATCAACACCATCATCAATTTAGGTGTTACCGGAGCTATTCTGGCAATATTCATCCTCTACCTGTTCCTCCGGAACTTTAAAATTGTAACTTTCATTGCCGTTGCAATCCCGATTTCGGTGTTCTCGGCTTTCTATTTCTTCTATTTCTTCGGAATCAGTATCAACACGCTGACCTTAACGGGTATCGCCCTTGCCGTCGGTATGTTGCTGGACAATTCCGTCGTCGTCATGGAAAACATTTTCCGGCTTCGCGCTATCGGTGTGCCCCGGGAAGAAGCCGCCATACGGGGAACGAAAGAAGTGACGAAAGCCGTTTGTGCAGCGACCTTAACGACAATCACCGTATTTTTACCTTTCTTGTTCTCGGACGATTTTATCGTGAAACTGATCGGTGAGCATATCGGGGTATCGATTATCTCTACCCTGACCATTTCTTTGGTCGTGGCTCTATTGCTGATCCCAATGGCTGTCAATCAGTTCATGAAAAAACAGGGAGAACGGGTGAATTTCAGTACCCTTTCCATACACAGCCGGCCGGTACAGGCTTACATCGCCATTTTAAAAATGAGCCTCCGGAAACCGACCTTAGTGGTAATGTCTTCCATCATTGTGCTGATTATTACGATCGCACTTTCATTGACGCTGACCATGAACACGCTGAAAGAAGTTCAGGCCGATACGTTCAATGTATATATGACATTCCCGAACGGAAATACGCTCGATAAAACCGACGAAACGATCAAAATATTCGAAGACAGATTACAGGATGTGCCTGAAATCGAAGAATTCAGTAGTAACATTTATGCAACCGATGCCTATATTAAGGTCAAGCTCAAAGAAAACTTTGAAAAGATCAGTAATAAAAATCTGAACGACCTGAAAAACATTGTATTGGGATTCAGAAGAAACCTTCGTATCAGTGACATCAGTCTGGAAGCCCTCGAAAGTAGCGAAAACTTCCAGGGTGGAGGCGGTTCCCTGCTGAGCGGAGGAGATGCCCTGTTGAGAAAAATGGGTATGGGTACGCAAAGCGAAAGAGTCGTAATCAAGGGACAGGATTTCGAAAAAATGATGAACCTGGCCGAGTTGCTGAAATACCAATTGGAAGACCTCGAAAACATCAGCTATTCCTCCATCAGCGCTTCCCGTGGTAAACCCGAAGCCCGGATTATTTTCGACCAATACCTGATGGGGACGAACGAAGTCACTCCTACGAATGTGGTAAACGAATTGACGAACTTCACCACCCAGAACACGACTTCTATCAAATACAAAGCGGGTGACCAGGAATACGATATTATCATCAAGGATAAAGATGCCGTAGAGAAAGAAAAAGAAGAAGGCAAAGCCCCCGAAAGAAATCTCGAAGACCTGCGGAACCTGGAAGTGGAAAATCAAAACAGTTCTATCGTCGAGCTACGCAGTTTCAGTAAAATCAATCTGACCTACGGACAGGGAAACATCAATCGTTTAAATCAGGACAAGCAGGTTATCATCAACTATCGCTTTAATTCCGATGTCAATGAATCGAAGAACATTCTTCAAACCGCCCGTGACGAGGTGGACGATCTGGTACAAGGGACCGATATTCCGACCGGCCTGGCCGTAGAAGTCATTCATGAAGAAGACGAAACCAGCGAATTTACATTCCTGATCTTAGCGGCCTTTATCATCATTTTTATGATTTTGGCTTCCGTATTCGAATCGCTGACCGCTCCTATCGTGCTGATGTTTGCTATACCCCTTGCGGCAATCGGCTCACTGCTGGCCTTAATGTTCACCAGCAACTCGCTGATGAATGCCAATGTAATGATCGGATTCATTATCCTGATCGGAATCGTGGTCAATAACAGTATTATTCTGATCGACTATACCTCACAGCTGAGGCGTCAGGGTAACCGGAAAGTCCGGGCACTGATCACGGCGGGGATCTCCCGTCTGCGCCCGATCCTGATCACGGCGATCACCACCATTGTAGCCATGTTTCCGCTGGCTATGGGGCAAGGTGAATTTGTTTCCGGCCTGGGAGCTCCTTTCGCCATTACGGTGATCGGCGGTTTGACGATGAGTACCCTTTTAACATTGGTGATTATCCCGACCTTATATTCAGGAATGGAGGACGCATTACGCCGCCTGCGCACACAAAGCCTGTTCATGAAGATATTGCAGATCACCCTGCTTATCGCTTCCGTGATCTTTATTTTCTTCTTCACCAATTCGCTGATGTGGCGTTTGGGTTACCTGATCGGAGCCGTTATCCTGGTTCCGGGTGTGACCTGGTTTATGGAAACCAGTTTGCGCCAGGCAAACAGTAATATCATTCCGAAAGACGAAGAAATCCATATCTCGATCCGTAACCTGGTAAAAATCTACGGACGTCCTTCCGAGTTCAAGCGGGAATGGCATTCCGGCGAGCAAATACGGGCCCGGCTCGGATTAAAAGAAGAATACCACAGCCTGAAAGATATGAAGCCATTGGTATGGATGATCCCGATCGTAGGTTTCCTGATCTACTTCACCTATTCCTATCAAACCCTGATTTTCTGGGCAATCCTGTTCGCCGCACTGACGTGGTGGCTATTGTCTCAGCTTGTGGGTATTCTCTACGAATTTGTGAACTTCAAAGGTGGCAAAGTGCCTACCCGGATCGTTAAGATCGTAGGAATAAGTATACACTATTTCCTGCCGCTATTTTCGCTGATATGGGCTGCTATTAAATTCCACAACAGCGGTATAGCGATCCTGCTGGGATTGTTATGGTATGTAGGTATCGCAGCACGCTATCTGGCCAACCGGATTCACAAGTATAACATCAACATCGACCTGATCGACGGACGTTTCCGGGGATTGCGGAAAAGCATTTACCGCCTGGCGACTAAAATCCCGGTAATCGGTTACAAGAAACAGCCATTCAAAGCATTGAATTCCGTTTCTTTGGATATTCACACGGGAATGTTCGGACTGTTAGGCCCGAACGGAGCCGGAAAAACCACCCTGATGCGTGTGATCTGCGGTGTCTTTGAACAAAGCTACGGGAAAATATTCATCAACGGCATCGATACACAGGTGAAACGTGAGGAATTACAAGGACTGATCGGTTACCTGCCGCAGGAATTCGGTACGTATGAAAACCTGACTTCCTGGGAATTCCTGGAATATCAGGCCCTGCTGAAAGGAATATACGATTCCAAAGTACGCCGCCAGCGTATTACCGAAGTGCTGGAAGCCGTTCACATGTATGAAAACAAGGATAAGAAAATCGGAGGTTTCTCCGGGGGTATGAAACAGCGTATCGGTATCGCCCAGACTTTGCTGAACCTGCCGCGTATTCTCGTGGTGGACGAACCGACTGCCGGACTCGACCCCAGAGAGAGAATCCGTTTCAGAAACCTGTTGGTGGAACTGTCGCGCAACCGGATCGTTATTTTCTCGACCCACATTATCGAAGACATCGCCAGTTCCTGTAATCAGGTAGGCGTTATCAATAAAGGTTCTGTGAAGTATCACGGTACTCCTGCAGAAATGGCAGAGATTGCAAAAGAGGTGACCTGGACATTTGAAATCCCGGCCAGGGAATTTGCCCAGCTATCGGCCGACCTGCTGATCGTCCACCACATCCGGAACGGGGAAAACATTAAAGTGAGATGCCTGTCGGAAACACCGCCTGTTCCCACAGCCGTACGTACCACTCCATTACTGGAAGATTCCTACTTATGGTTGTTGCGGAGTGTAAAACTGGCAAATAACGAACAGATCATCACCCAATAACACCGATGAAACCATGAAACAATATCTCATAACCTTAGCAAAACTGACCCGTTATAATATAAAAATCATTTTCGGGAACAAGTTTATTTATTTCATCCTGAGTGCGGTGGGATTCTACATCCTCACGGTGGGGATCAGCCTGTTTTCTGATTCCGACATCACCACGGCATCGGGATACAATATGCTGCTCGTTCCCTGTATGCTACTGGTTTTCTATCCCACCTGTTTCGGCATTCAAAACGATCAGGACGCGAAAATCATCGAGATCATTTTCGGAATACCCAATTACCGCTATAAAATATGGCTATTCCGTTTACTGATCGCGTATGTTATCTGTTTTATTCTGACTCTTTTGCTGGCAGCCGTCACGAACTGGCTGGTGGTGGAAGTGCCTCCGGTAAAACTCTCATTGCAATGTATGGTCCCGGCCTTTTTCATCGGAATGCTTTGCTTTATGCTCAGCACCATGATCCGGAACGGGAACGGAACCGCCGTAGTTATCATCATCGTCGGGCTTATCCTTTTCATTATGAATCAGGCGTTAGGCGTCAGTAAATGGAATGTTTTCATGAACCCGTTCGATATTCCTCTGGATAAGAATCCGGAAATATTTTACGGCACACTGTTCGACAATCGTTTGGTGGTATTGATCTGCTCGACCATATTTCTCCTGATAGGCCTTTACAAGACGCAAAACCGGGAAAGATACATTTAACCATAACGGTTTATTCTGACTATAATAGGTTATATTCCCAATGGAATATAACCTGTTATTTTATTATATACTTACATTCAATTCTCTTTACAAACTCATTCCGACAGGTTTACGCTATTGCTTACAGCAAAGAAACGAAGAAGAGGAAAATTATTAATCCTATTATAAATTCAGGAGGATAAAAAGACATCTGAAATGTTATATTTCAGATGTCTTTTTATCCCTATTTTCTTATCTACTGTCACACAACGACATTTACAAACCGTCCGGCTGGACGGTTTACAGGGTCTGAACCGGTCGTCCTACAACCGCTTTATATAGAATTTTTTACAAAATACCAGTATAAATATCGTCTTTTTAATCATTTTCGCTAAGCTGCTACCACCTTTACCGCCTACCGTCAAACAGAAAATACATTGCTGACAATCTGATGCTTACAAAAGCAAAAAATCGTTCTGTCCTCCTCCCCCCAGTTGTATGATACAATAATTGAAGTATATGAGATAAAATTGAAAGACCGATCGAAACAGACTCTCTATATTTAATCATCCAAAACACAAATTTTGTAAACGGACTTCAAAAAGGAATAAAATTAATCTTGTCATTTATACTCAAAACTGCAAATTTAAAAGTGAGAAACACAGTGCAATCGTTTGACTTAAAATATATGTGAAATAAGGTCTATAAAACGTAATGAAAAAGCCAACTAAATAACAACGTTTATGAAAAAAAGGAAACCGATCATTCTAACATTGATTTCATCCTTTCTCTTTTTTACAGCTTGTAATAAAGAAATGGATAAATTCTACGAGCGCCCCGATTTTCTCCAGGGAAGCGCTTATCATGTATTGGAGCAAAGGGGACAATACTCCCTGTTTCTGGAAGGGGTCGAGCGGAGCGGTTACAAAGAAATGCTGGACGGGCATGGCTTATGTACCGTTTTCGCCCCCGATGACGAAGCATTCGGCAAGTATCTGAAAAAGCACGGGTATGAAAGCATCGCCTCTATCCCCGCCGATTCGCTGAATATTCTCATCAGTTACCATTTACTGAAATATTCATACAATAAAAGCCTGTTGCTGGATTTCCGCCCCAACGGCATCCAAAACTCCGAAACGGATGAAGGCATTTATTATAAACACATGACCTATGCCAAAGAAAATGTCGAGACGCTGACCGATAAAAACGGAAAGAAATACAAAGTTTATCGCAAAGAAAAACACCTGCCGGTATTCTCTTCTCTTCTTTTTCAGGGCAAAGAGATCAACGGCGAATACAATTACAAATACTTTTTCCCGAACAGCCGATGGTACGGTGACAATCAAACCATCCATGTAGCCAATGCAGGCGTGACAACTTACGACATTCCTACCGATAACGGCTATATTTTTCTGATCGATGAGGTGATCGAACCTCTAAGAACGGTTTACGACGTGCTGCACCAGCGGGACGATTATTCGGTTTTTGCCGGATTATACGATAAATTCGGAAGTTTCTCCTACAATTCGTCTCTCAGTTCGTCTTATGCAGAAGCAGGCGACAGCTTATACCTGTATTTTCATAAACCCCTGCCCAGCATTTATAGCGAAGAAACAGGTTCTCTGCTCGACCTCGCTTCGGGACAGGCGGTGAGCATCGCCTCACAGTCTAAATTTGCATACAACATTTATGCCCCGAACAACCAGGCGATGGAACATTTCCTGAAAACTTACCTGCCCGGTTACAGCAGCTATGACGATGTGCCTTACCTGCCCCTCTATTACCTGCTGTCCGAACATGCTCCTCAAACCCGGGATATCGTTCTTCCCGAAGAAATCACCAAACGCAAAATTAATTCGGACTTCGGTCTGATTTACGATTTCGATGTTGAAAACCCGGAATACCGCGAAATGTGTTCGAATGGCCCGTTCTATGGACTGAAAGAAGCGATCGTTCCTATCGTTTACCGTTCCGTAACCGGGGATGTGCTCAGTTCGCCCGACTATAAGATATTTACCCACATGCTTTATAAAACCGGAGAAATGATGCAATTAGTCGATGCCGAAGGACTGACGAACAAATTTACCTTGTTTGCCGTTCCGGATGCCGTATTCAACGAATGGGGATATTTTTACAAAGTGGATGCTTCCGGAGCATTTAAAGAGGCGACCATTCAAATGAACGGAAAAAACATCAGTACCCAGGAGATGATGAGTGTCATGGATATGCACATCGTCGCTCAGGAAATAAAAGACTTTGAGAAAAAGGCGATTTATGAAACCCGTGGAGGAGGTTATTTAAAAGTATGGAACGAAGGAGTTTTCGGAGAAGAAAAAAACACCAATCCTTTCCAGGTGAAAGCGCTGAACCCCATAAACCCGCAAACAAACGGGATCACTTATAACACCCAGGGCATTCTGACGAAAGTTCCGGCAGAGGGAGGACTTTCCCTCAACACGCTCCTGCAATACGACGAATACAGGGAGTTTTATTCCCTGATAGAAAAAGCCGGACTGATCGACAAGAACGGAGAGATCACCCTGTTCGACCAGACTAAATTCATGTTGTTTGTTCCGACCAACGAAGCCATTCAAAAAGCGGCTGCCCAGATTCCTCAAAAACCGGAAGAATTAGCCGAATGGCTGAAATACTACATCGTATCGCTAAACTACAATTCGATTCTCTCCTATATCTATCCCGGTATTGAAAATCAATACCGATATGGAAATTTTAGTACGCTGACGATCGATCCTTCGCTCTCGGATGAAGAACAGGCCGTTTATAAAAAGCTGAAAATAGAGGATAGTGAAGACCCGGAAATTTTCCGGCTCAGAATTGAAAATAACATCGGCTCACAGGTTACTCACACTTTACAAGACGAGTTCCCTGTTTTCGCCCGGGATGGAATTATCTACCAGATAGAAGATATTATACAGCCGGAATAATTAATTCAATCAAAAAATCATGAGAAAGAGTCATAAAATACAACTGCTCGTATGGATATTACTCCTATTTTCCGGGATCAATGTATTTGCCCAATCTACGGTGACGGGTATCGTAAAGGATAATAACGGAGCGTTACCGGGTGTAACGATTTACGTAATGGGCAATAACGAAAGAGCTTTGACCGGAACGGCAACCAATGAGAACGGGGAATACTACCTCACCATCCCTTCCATTAATCAGGGAAAGGGAGAACTGAAAATTGTATTCTCGTTCATCGGATACAAACCTCAGGAAGTGGTTTATAAAAACCAAAAAGTAATCAACATCACTTTAACGGAAGATGTTCAAACCCTTGAAACGGTGAATGTAATCGGCCAGGCGGTATACACCAACGACGCCGGTCTGCCTGTCAAGGATATGGGAGTATCGAACCAGCGGATCGATATGAAAGAAATGGAAGAAATACAGGCGACTTCGATAGAAGATGCCTTACAGGGACGCTTGGCGAACGTGGACATTATCGCTTCGTCCGGGGACCCCGGTTCCAGAATGAACATCCGTATCCGTGGAACAAGTTCGCTCAATGCTTCATCCGAACCGCTGGTGGTGATCGACGGGATTCCCTTTGAAACCAATTTTCAGGACGATTTCGACTTCGCCACAGCCAACGAGGAAGATTACGGTTCCCTGCTCAGCATCTCTCCTTCCGACATCGCAAGTATCGAAGTATTGAAAGATGCAGCGGCTACGGCCATGTGGGGCTCGCAGGGGGCAAACGGAGTTTTGGTCATCACCACGAAAAAAGGTACAAAAACAAAAACCCGTTTTTCACTCTCACAAAAAATAGATTTTAAGAAAGAAGCGAAACAGATCGAAATGCTGAACGGCCAGCAATACGTAACCCTGATGCAGGACGAGTTATGGAACCGCATGGTAGACGGCGGATTCACAAACAGTGCCTACAATGAGCTTTCCAGCCATCCGGAACTCAATTTCGACCCTTCTTTCCAATATTTCAACGAATACAGGCAAAATACCGATTGGGTGGATCTCGTGACTAAAACAGCCCTGACTTCCGAAACCGCCTTTTCGATGTATGGTGGTGGCGACCGCGCTACATACCGGTTTTCTGCCACTTACCTGGACGAAGGCGGAACTTCCAAAGGAACGGGTTTGAAACGTCTGACGGCACGTCTCAACGTGGACTACCGGTTTTCCACCAAACTGCGGGTTGGTGCCCAATTCGCTTTCTCGCAAGGCACGAAAAAAGACAATTACTCCAATGTACGGTCGGAAGCCCGCATCAAGATGCCGAACATGAGTCCCTGGGCTTTCAACGCTAACGGAGAACTCACCGATCGGTATTTCGTTCCGGTATCCGCCGACGGTTACACACCCTGGCAGGGAATGTGGGGAGACGGGAGATATAATCCGCTGGCTATGATCGACGATTCTTTCAACAATACCCTAAACCGGGATATCCGGGCAAAATTCGACCTGAACTACGACATTTTATCAGGTTTGAAATTTATGGCCAATATGGCTGCGGACATCAAAACCACCAAAAACAATAAATTCTTACCGCAATCAGCCACAGGAGTCAATCAAGCCCACAGCGACTATAACCTGGGAACGGAAAGTTATTCGGAG
The DNA here is from genome assembly GCA_900544025.1 of uncultured Odoribacter sp. GTDB lineage: Bacteria > Bacteroidota > Bacteroidia > Bacteroidales > Marinifilaceae > Odoribacter. The sequence goes on along the minus strand of UQTM01000012.1, from coordinate 38,576 downwards.
AATTTCAATATCAACTTGATCGGTCGTTTGACTTATACGAAAAACTTCGGGCTTCACAAGATGCTGCTATCCACAATGGGACAGATCAGCGATGCCAGCAAAACGTCGTATGCCACAGAAGTCAGCGGTTCCGGTTCTGCTAACATTGCCGACCCCTCGGCAGGAGGCAAAATCAAAAAGACAAGCTCCGGCTCTTCTAACGGGCGTACCGTCCGTCTGGCACTAAATGCACACTACAATTACGACGATCGTTATATGGCTACCCTCGGTTATAATCTGGAAGGTAATTCCCGTATGGGAAAAGACCGCCGCTTCGGAGGATTCTTTAATGTGTCGGGACAATGGAGGTTTTCAAACGAACGGTTCCTCCGGGATGTTGAATGGATCGACGAAATGGTGGTAAAAGCGAGCTGGGGAGAAAGCGGAAACGCTCCCGGCGGTAGTTTCCCTTACGTCGGCACGCTCTCGCCGGAAGGTACTTATATGGGACATTCCGGTGTAGGGCCGTCCACCATCCAATTAAACAACCTGAAATGGGAAATCGTCCGCCAAACCAACTACGGTATAGATCTTTCGTTTTTCCGGCTGATCGACTTGAATTTCAATGTCTATAACAAGGTAACCGACGACATGCTTCAAACAAACGTAAGCCTGCCGGGATCTACCGGGTTTAAACAAGTGAGTTATTATAACGACGGTAAAATCAGAAATCATGGCTGGGAATTCTATTTTACGGTAAGAGACGTACTGAAAAACAGTGATTTCAGCCTGTCTTTCAACGGAAATATTTCCCGAAACCGCAATGAAATATTACGTCTTCCGAAAAATAAGAAATACGAAGACTATTCACTGGATAACGGTAAATATGCCCAAAGGGTAATCGAAGGACAGCCTATCGGAGCATTTTACGGTTACAAATATCTGGGCGTTTATCAGAATGTGGACGAAACCATCGCCCGCGATGCTGCCGGAAACAAGATCAATAACCTCAAGGGAGAGCAAGTATATACCACAATTAATAACGTACGGGTAATGCCCGGTGACGCTCACTATGCCGACCTGAACAATGACGGAGTAATCAATCGGTACGACATCACTTATCTCGGCAACTCGATGCCTACGATAACGGCAGGATTCGGAATCAATGCAGGTTACAAAGGCTTGCGGATTCGTACTTTCTTTCAGGCACGCCTCGGACAGAGTGTTATCAACCAAATGCGTATCGACACAGAAAACATGCGCGGCAAAAACAATCAGAGCACGGTGGTGCTGAACCGCTGGAGGCGCGAAGGCGACCAGACCGATATCCCCAGGGCCCTGTATCAAAGAGGATATAACTATCTGGGTTCCGACCGGTTTGTGGACGATGCCACTTTCCTGCGCTTCAAGCAATTAACCGTTTCATACGATTTTCCGAAGAGGATGATAAAAAAGATCGGATTCGAGAAATGCAATGTTTATGTAACTGCTTACGACTTATGCACCTGGACAAAATACAAGGGACAGGACCCGGAAGTCGGACTAAGCAACGGAGCTTTGTATCAAATTGCTAAAGACAACTCGAATACCCCCCGCCCGATCCGGGTAGCCTTAGGCTTAAGTATAGAACTTTAAAAACAACGGATATGTTAAAAATGAGCTATAAAATTTCAACCGCCTGCCTTTTGGGATGTTTTCTTTTCTTCCTGACAGGCTGCAACTCCTGGCTCGATCTGTTGCCGGAAAACCAACAGACAACAGACATGTACTGGAAAACGAAAGAAGACGTCGAAGCAGTGGTCACTTCAGGATATATCCGGATGAAAAGCTGCCTTGAAAAATTCGTACAATGGGGAGAATTGAGGGGCGACGGCCTGCAATACGTGGGTAGTACGGCAGCCGAACAGGATGTTGTCGAACTAAAAATGCTGACCAGCAATTCCGTATCGAACTGGTATAATATTTACCGGGTGATCGGCTCTGCCAATGCCGTTATCAAATATGCGCCTACGGTGCAGACACACGATGAAACTTTCCTCACCGAAGTAATGAATTCTTATATCGCCGAGGCCATTTTTCAACGTTCGCTCTGCTATTTCTGGCTGGTGAAAACGTTCCATGAAGTACCTTTGGTATTAGAACCCTATGTGGACGACAGCGCGCCTTATGCCGTGGCGAAGAGCACGGAACGGGAAATCCTCGACCGGATCATCGCCGACCTCAACGGTATCATCTCACAAGCCCGCCCCGGTTATGAAGTGCCGGAAGAAAACAAAGGCAGGGCTACCCGGTGGGCTGTATATGCTCTTTTAGCGGATATTTATTTATGGGACGAACAATACGGAAAATGTATCTCGGCTTGCGATGAAGTCCTGAATTCCGGACAATTAGAGCTACTCCCCGCCAAAAATTGGTTCGAGCTTTACTACCCCGGCAACTCAAAGGAAAGCATCTTCGAACTTAATTACGACCAATCTACGATAGCTTCCGACAAGAACGACCTTTTTACCTGGTTTTACGGTGATAAACCCAAATATACCATTTCCGCCAGCACATTGGATTTGATAGACGAAGACGATATCCGGGGAGAAGGCGGCAGTTACAAGGGCGGCAACCTTTGGAAATATGCAGGCACGGAACGGGCCATCCTGACCAGCGGCACCAGAGGATCGGACGAAAGGGACGCCAACTGGATTTTCTACCGCCTGCCCGATATTCTCCTGATGAAGGCAGAAGCATTGGTGCTCTCGGCAAACGGTAACCAGCAAATGTTCGACGATGCGATAGAACTGGTAAACACGCTTCGACGCAGGGCCGAGATCAAAAAAGACATCGACGCTCCCACCACTTCGGACGAATGCTTGCAAATCGTGCTGAACGAACGGCAAATTGAATTTATGGGTGAAGGGAAACGCTGGTTCGACATATTAAGGACGGCTAAACGCAACCATTACGAAAAACGCAGTTACCTCGTCAATATCCTGCTCAACGGGCTATCGGCTCAAGACCGGCTTATTTACGAAGCGAAACTCGAAGATGAAAACAGCTATTTCCTGCCTATCCTCCAAGACGAGATAGACAACAGCGGAGGCGTTTTGGTGCAAAACCCTTATTACAACGGATTAGATTAATAAACATTCAATCAAGAGATTATGAAAAAGAATATAATTATATGGTTTGCCCTGCTCCTGCTATTCGCAAATTGCGAAGACCCGGATAAAGGATCGAATTTCACCGTCATGGAAGGAAATCCGATAGCAAACTACCTGGATTCGGAAGGAACTTACCGGGAATGGTGCGACTTACTGAAAAGACTGGATTTATTCAATGCTTTGAATCTCGACGGCACATTCACCTGCTTTGTCCCGAAACAGGAGGCTTTCCGCCGTTATATGGATAAAAACGGTTATGCTTCGGTGAACGATATTCCCACAGACGTTGCAACCTATCTTGTGAAATATCATATCATTTCCACACGAGATTATCTTACCCGCAATTTCCCGAACGGAAAATTGCGCGACACCACGGAATCGGGTGACTATTTGATTACCGAATATTCCGGAGGATCTACGATCTGGGTAAATGGTGTCGCCAAAATCGTACAGCAGGACATTGCCTGCACAAATGGGCACGTACAGGTGATAAGCGAGGTACTGGAACCTGTTATGGAAACGGTTTGGGGTAAATTACAGCAAGAACAACGGTACTCCATTTTCAAAGAAGCCGTAAGCCTCACCGGTTACGATCAGAAATTAGACCGAATACGGCAACAGGGAAATAGCGGAAGGGAATACAGCACGCTATTCGTGGTGAACGACAGTGTTTTCAATGCATACGGCGTTGAAGACATCGACGGGCTGAAAAATTTACTGAATTGCAATACCACAGACTATACCGACGTATCCAATCCATTGAATCAATTTGTCGGTTACCACATATTGAATGCGCTATACTCGTTCAACGACCTCGCCAATTATGAAACGACCAATATGCCGAACGGGAAAAAGGAAAAAATTCTATATCCTATCGGTGACCGGCAAACAGCCCTGATCGAAGATATCAGCGGTCAACTGATTATCAACAGGGAAAACGGCGGAGGGACGGTGTTAGACCTGTCACGCATGAATTACCTGTTACGGAACGGAGTGGTACATGAGATAAACAATCTGATGATGCCTTTCGAGCCCGCTCCCATCACGTTTGTTTTCGAATTCACCGACTACGAACACGTTCCTCCTTTTGCTTCCGTAAGCAACTACCGCACCACGGTATCAGGAAACTTTTCGACGGTGTTAGACCCTGAAATTTTCAAGGATTATATGCGTTGGGAATCTGTGCCGCAAGGAGCCGCCTACGTGACCTACAAAGTGTGGTACGGCACCTGGAATGTGGGAAGCGGATTCCCCAGCGGTTCGGAAGCCAATTTCCTCTATGCCGATCAGTTGGCGGTAAACACGGGTAATATCGGCTGGATCGAAATAAACACCCCGGTAATCATCAAAGGAAAATACAAACTGAAAATACGTACCCCGATCGGTCCGACCAGAGGAACTTACCAAGTGTTCTTCGACGGGGAAAAAGCCGGATCGCCTCTGGTAGCAGAAGGCGGATACAGCAACAAAACACATGAATTGGGAGATTTCGAATTCCGTGAAACCAAGAAACATGTGGTCCGGCTGGCTTCGGTAAAATCCGGAATCATCGAATTGGATTTTATAATGTTTGAACCGATAAAGTAAACGACTATGAAAAATAAGATATTAGTATTGATTATTATGCTGGTAACCGCCCTAATTTCCTGCCAGGATGATTGGGACGGACACTATAAAGGCCAGCAGGAAGGGACGGAGGAAGGCTCTCCCGAAAAGCTCGGGGTTTTCCTTTCCCTTGAGGAAAGATATTCAGCATTTACCGATTTCCTAAAAGAAACGGGAGTGCTGGACACGCTGAATGCCAATCAAATCCTTACGGTATGGGCTGTGGATAACAAGAACATGCCCACGCCGGAAGAACTCGGCCAATGGAGCGACAAGGAAAAAAAGCAGATCGCCTTGAATATGCTGAACTACATGCCTATTTATTACCCCAAATTTGAAAACGGGAAAAAGATTCAGACCTTAGCAGGGAAAAATCTTTTTATGGGTATCGATACGGACGGATTTATGCTGGACGGAATAGATATCGTTTCGACCAATCAAGTTTGCAGCAATGGCGTGATTCACGAAATAGCCGGCCTGATCATTCCCCGGAAAAACCTATACGAATATATCGAGTCCCTGCCGGATAGCTATTCCATGTTACGCGACTCCTTGCTGGCACGCAACGACACGATATTCGACATCGAACGCAGTTTCCCGATAGGAGTAGATCCCACCGGAAACACTATTTACGATTCTGTTTTTGTCATCCACAACAATTTCATCGGAAGCATACGCGATGAAGAAACCAAAAGTACGATTATGTTACCGGACAACCAGGTCATACTGGAGGCTTTCGAAGAAATGAAAAATTATTTGCTGGCGGATACCCTTTCAACAGAATTGAAAGAGGAAATGAACGATTGGTGGTTGAAAGCTTTGATTTATTCGGGTGAACTTTCGGTTTACGACAAAGATAAAAGTATTTATTCTATCTACAACAAACATTGGCGTACAGACATCCAGGAAGTGAACCGGGCAGAAGTGATTCCCGTCAGCAACGGGCTGATCTATCCGGTTACGAAATTCGTCTTCCCCAAATCTTCTTTGCTAAAAGACGTGGAATACATCATTCCCGACCTTTGGCAACGGGCTACGGCTACGGAACGGGAAACCTATTTCGCATACGGGGGAAAAGGTTATACCACCACTTCGTCCGAAATCATCTACGTAGATGCACAGCTCAACAAAAACCCCTATGCACAAGACGTTTCGAACACCTGGTGGCGGGCACATTCTTCACGTAATACGGAAACAGACACCGTATATGCAGAATTTACCATTTTGGAAAAGGATATGAAAAACAAAGTGATCCCCACGTTATTATATCCGGGAACTTACGATGTATATGTGTGGCTCCGTTCTTATTCAGCCGTACCGATCACGATTTCTGTGATTTCAGATGCCGTAGAAGGTACCCTGCTTCAACCGGACGGACGGTATAGCCAAACTTTACAGGAACAGGTTTCGCAATCCACTTTTTCCAAGACAGACGTTGCAAGCAGCTACTATCAAGGTATCGTGGGGACGATTAAGCTCACCAAACCTACAAAGGACCTACGGTTTAATTTCCTCATCTGGGCCTCAGGAAGCTATAAAAATATTAACATCCGGGGTATCAAGCTGGTTGCCAACCGGGATGAGATGTATTAATAAACACACAAGACTATGAAAATCATATATTTAACACTTTGTTTGCTATTAATGGCCTCTGTTTCCTGGGCTCAGGAATGGACAGAGATCAAAGGTAAAGTCATGCGCGCCACTGACAAAACCCCGATCGAATCGGCCAGGGTATGGTCGGCGGATGCTAAAAAATCCGTCGTCACCGATCAAAAAGGTGAATTTATCATACAGGTAAATAAAAAGCACACCACCCTGCTTTTCGAAAGCTATCTTTATTTGTCGAAAGAAGTTCCGGTGAACGGACGGGAACAGTTAGAAGTTTATCTGCTCGACGTGAATACGCCGGCTTTCCACCCGGAACACACGTTGCCTTTAGGACAGGTAAACCATTACGACCGCACAGGTAATCCTTTTTCACGGGGATTGAAAGACCTGAACAATGCCAAACCGTTTCTCGACGAAACCCTCTATGGAACGATTCCCGGTGTACAGGCCCTCGAAAAAAGCGGTATGCCCGGCGAAGGTGCTTACCTGAATTTACGGGGTATCCGGAGCCTCTCAGCCAATAATGCCCCGCTGATCGTGGTCGATGGGCTTCCCCTGTTGCCGGATATGGAAGAATCCCCGGTGATTTCCGGGTATTCCAAAAATATCCTGATGCCTGTATCTCTAAAAGATGTCCGTAGCTTCACATTCGTGCAGGGAGCGGATGCAGCCATGTACGGCTCTATGGGCTCGAACGGGGTACTTCTCATCGAAACCGATAAGGCCAGCGATATGGAAACCAAAGTCGAATTCCAAACAATCAACGGACTGACCTGGATGAATAAACGTTACCCGATGCTGGATGCCGACGGATTCAAAAGCTATCTGGTAGATGTAGGGGAAACCAAAGTGGCAAACACCAATGAGTTAGTAGCTTTATTTCCTTTTCTAAAAGACGATTACGATTATCAGCACTATTATCGGCACATCTATGGAAACAACACCGATTGGCAGGACGAAATCTATAACCAATGCGCTTTTTCCACGGAAAACATCTTGAAAGTAAAGGGAGGGGACGAGATCGCCAAATATAATCTCACCGCCGGATATTTACGCAATAACGGAGTGGTGAAAAACACCGACTTATCCAAATACTATACCCGCCTGAACGCCGACCTGAACGTATCGGCCAAAGTAAAGATGTCCGCTTCTTTCGGATTCAGCTATGTGCAGAGCCATTTGCAGGAACAGGGAATGATCCCCCAAACCAATCCTTTACTCGCAGCTTTGTATAAAGCTCCGGTTTTGGGTGTTTGGGAAAAGGATATGTATGGAAACCGGGTATCCCGTTTCGATACCGTCCGCCAGTTCGGTATCAGTAACCCGAGAGCGGTGGTAGAACAGGTGGAAGCGACGATGAAAACTTACGATATTTTGGGAAACATCGCCCTGAACTATCAGCCGAACACCAAATTCAATTTCGATGCCATGCTGGGTATATACTATAACTATAATTCAGAAAACCTGTTTGTTCCCGGTAAAAGCCAGCCTTCCATCGCACCGCTTATGGATGGGTACGCTCATAACACCGTGAGAGGAGGCGTCGGGCTGGGGTATAATATCTATGCCAAAGCACAAGGAAGCTATAAACATACATTCAAGGAAAGACACAACGTGACAGCGAGCCTGGGTTACCAGCTAATCACTTCCCGCCGCGAATACGACCACGCCGAAGTCGTCAATACGACCTCCGATTTTTACAAAACCTTAGACCGCTCGGAATCGGACTACGGTAAGAAAATCGACGGGTACGAAGACATTTGGAATTGGATGAACGCGTATGCCCGGTTGTATTATAACTATAACCACCTATTCTACTTATCGGCCACCCTGGCTGCCGACGCAGCTTCGTCCACCGGGAAAAACGCCGTACGCCTGCAATGGCTGCCCGGTGTAAATCTGGGAATAAACCTGAAAAATACGGTGTTCCTGCAAGATGTGAACGGGATAGACGAATTTCTGGTAAGAGGCGCATGGGCCGTTCTGGGCAACAGCCGTTACTCTTCGGTATATTCGCAGAACTATTACGTAAATCAGCCTTTTCACGATATAGTGGGTATGGTGAAAGAAAATATCCCCAACAGCCGGCTGAAACCCGAAAAAGTGGAAAGCTATAATGCCGGAATCGACTTTTCCCTGCTGGGACGGAGGCTTGCGCTTAGCCTGAACTACTACCGGGAGAATACCCGCGATATGTTGCTCGGCAAAGAAATGCCTTCTGCTTACGGTTACGGACGTATGTTTACCAATGCCGGAAAATTGAAAACCGATGCGGTGGAAGCTTCGCTACACCTCAATCTATTGCAACGCGGACAATTTCAATGGTATGCCGGAGGAAACATCACCCATTATAAAACCAAAGTCAGCAGCCTGGGCGGAGAAAAAAGTATGATTACCGACTTCTCGGACGGCAGCCAATTAATCACACAGGTGGGTGAATCGCCTTTCGCTTTCTACGGATTCGAAGCAGGCGAAGTGTTTTCCACGCAGGAAGATGCCGACGCAGCCGGGCTTGTTTCTTACAATGGAAATAGCTTTCAGGCAGGTGATATCCATTTTGCCGACCGGAACGGCGACCACGTGATCGACGATGCAGACCGCACGATTTTGGGATCGGCCACTCCCGATTTCTTCGGAGGATTTTATACAGGATTCCGTTACCGGGGATTAGAGCTTTCAGCGTTGTTCTCTTACAGTTACGGTAACGAAATTTACAATGTAACAAGACGGAACCTCGAATCTCTCGATGGTTTTATCAACCAAACCGAAACAGCCGCCCGGAGATGGAACAACTACGGGCAGATCACCGATATGCCGCGTGCTAATTACGGCGATCCGGCAGGGAACAACCGCTTCTCTTCCCGCTGGATCGAGGATGGTTCATACCTGAAATTGAAAAACGTGACATTAAGTTACACATTCCCCAGGGAATTGAGTTTTATCCGGCAGCTGCAAATCTACCTGAGCGGCGACAATCTTTTGACTTTCACCAAATACCTGGGGTTAGATCCTGAATTTTCATGGTCGTATTCTTCACAATTACAAGGAATCGACCAGGGAAAAATTCCAACGGCAAGCAGTGTACGCCTCGGTGTAAAACTGAATTTCTAACCAATAACTACAATGATTATGAGAAATATAGTTTCAATCCTTTGTTTATCCGGCCTCCTGAGTTGTACGGCATGTCAGAATTTTTTCGACGTGGAGCCCAACAACATCCTGAAAGAAGACCAGAACTATCACGAATATTACGAAGTTTACAGTTCTTTTATCGGGAATGCAGTACGTTTTCAGGAAGCCGCGGAACACTACATCGTTCTGTCGGAATTAATGGGTGGATTAACCACCCCCACTTCCAACGCCCCGGTCGAGCTTTGGGATATATTCCGGTTTCAGGCAGGAAACGGCAATAAATCGGTAGCTCCCGATCCCTATTACAAGTTAATTATCAACTGCAACGATTTTATCCGCCACGCTCTGCAATATGAAAAAGAAAATCCGGGAGCAATCCCGGTAAATGTGCTCGAAGGAATGATTTCGGAAGCAATCCGCTACCGGGCGTGGAGTTATCTCACTCTCGGCAAGCTCTACGGGAAAGCACTTTATCACGATTATTCCCTTTCCGATTACACTGACCTCGGCAGAGGACAAATGCTGGCTTTCAACGATCTGATCGATCAGGTGATCTATTCCATGGAAAACGGTTTCAACGGGATCGACGGAAAGAAAAGTTTAGTATGGAGGGATATTACCAACATTCAGGGAGACGAATGGATTCGTTTCGGGGTGAATCCGAATGCCCTGTTAGGAGAATTATATCTATGGAAAGGCGATTATTACACCGCTTTCGAATTCCTGCAGAATGTGATTAAAAACGGGAACGGAGATTTTATTGTGAAAAAAAGCGGCAACTATTCGGACATTTTCACCAATTCCATTGCTTCCAATTTACAGGAATTGGTTACGGTAGTACCTTTCGATGCTATTAAACAGCAACAAAACAAGCTGCAATATTATTTCTCGAATATCAGCCCGAATGTCTATTACCTGAAACCTGCATCCCGCCTGAATGAATTATTCGATATACAGGAATGGAAAATCGACGCTGCAGAAGGAACGGGTGACAAGACGAGAAAACAAATCAATATCGGAGTAGAAAACGGCGATACGGTAGTTATTAAATATCACCGGGGAAAAGCACCCCACGAACGGGATCATTATATTCCGATTTACAGGGCGGCAGAAATCCACCTCATGATAGCCGAAGCATTGAATCATTGCGACTTACAGGAAGAAGCCATGGCATTTCTGAACGACGGGGTTATACAATACGTCACCCCCGGCGGTTTCCTGAAACGCCCGTTCAACTCGCCGTTATACAGTCCCTTGCTGGTGGAAAATGCAGGCGTACGGGGACGAGTAAATCTGAAACGGCACGTATTGCCTGAAAAAGTAAAGCTGGACGGGACAGAACAATTGGTTTCCAGCCTGCCCGAAGAGCAACAAATGCTGATCAAAAGGCAGCAGATCGACAGCCTGATCTTAAACGAATACACGCTGGAACTCGCTTTCGAAGGTAAACGCTGGGGAGCGTTGATCCGGATGGGAAGATATTGGGGCAGCGATTTCGTAACCGGACTGATAAAAGAGAAATTCCCGGTAAACGAAAGGGAAAAATACACCGAATTTCTGGAATCGAAAGAAAATTGGTTTATCCCTTACGACCCGCTTAAAAACTGAAAAAATGGAATCCGTAATTTATCATAAACAATTAAACAACGGAGTATGAAAAAAATAAATTTAATCGCCACGCTGCTTTTACTGATCGTTGCCGGACAATCCTGCGAAGAAGGAAAAATAGCAGATGAAAACCCGCTTCAGGTTATCGAAAAACCGGTAGAACCCGAAGAAACTTTACCCGAATGGGTAGAAACTATCGCCAATCCCCACCGGGAATGGGTAGCTGTATTCCCTGGAGAAATATCGAAACAGGAAAGAAGAATCCAGGATACGACGATTACATTGAAACCCTATTATAAAAAACCTTCGCCGAACAGTTCGAATCCTACGCCTTTCTTTAGCACGGGATTGTATGCTCCGGCAGCGGAAGTGATCACAGTAAATGTTCCCGCCGGATTAACCGGTGTGGAATACCGTATCGGAGTCTGGCCTTGCGACCTCGATCACCCCTGTGTGGGAGGCGATGCTGTAGAAAACCAGAAAAGATACTACAAAATATACGTCAAAGGCAAGCTGGAAGCAGGCGAAAATAAAATATCGAGCTACTTCGGCGGACAGGTATATCTGATTTTCCCTCAGCAGGTCGAAGGCGAACATACTTTTGGTTTTAAGGGCTGTGTCAAATCGCCGGATTTTATAAAAGGCGGTAACGCACAGGAATGGAAAAACATGCTTGCTCAAACTTCCGTGCCCTGGGGAGAACTCAGAGGAGAAAGATTTATCTGCACGTTCCCGCTGGAAATGCTGAAAACGGTAAACGACCCGCAACGATTAGTGGAATTCTACGATAAATTCATTTATTATAGCTACGACGAAGTATTCGGATTCAGCCAGGACCCCAATGCCCCCGATAATATGCGGGCTATCCTGACCCCTTGGAGAGTGTGCCTCGACATCCAGCAATGCGGGGGAGCCGCCCACTCGGGCTATCCGTTCGTGGCAGGCTGGAACTCGGATCAAAGGTGGGTACAACCGGAAGAGCTGGAAGCTGGAAATATGTGGGGATTATGGCATGAAATCGGGCATAATTTCCAAAATCCGAAATGGAAATGGAATGGATTGGGAGAAGTGACCTGTAACCTGAATATTTTTAGCTGGTATTGCCGGTTTTGCGGTTATTGGGCAACCGGTTCCCGTCTGGACGAATTTAAAGCGACAGTGGAAAACTATGTGCTGAACACTCCGAACGACACGAAAGACAACACCACAGACCTCACCGTAGGCCAATTACTCGTTCCTTTCGTCCAACTGGCGTACGGGCTGGATTGGGGCGTTTATAAATACCTCGGGATACAAAACCGCACCAGCACAGAATCCACAAGCAGCGACCAGGAAAAACGCGATTTCTTCGCCCGGAGAGTATGTGAATACGCCAATGCAAACCTATTGCCGTTCTTCGATGACTGGGGATTCAAAATATCCAAAGAAGCCCGGTGTTATTTAGGTAAATTCCCGGCATGGGAAACTACGGAACGGGGGCTCGACAAAGGTGAATTCTGGAAATCGTTCGACTACGGGCCAGTAACCGATCCTTCTATCGTAGATATTTATCACGAACCCGATCCTACACAATTCCCGAATCCCGAATACGACTGCGGTCCGAAACCGATCAGCCGGGCAGACTGGACGATTCTGGGCTTTTTCCCAAAACAATATGGAAGTGCAAGCAGTTACGGACCTCAGCTTCTATTGGACGACGATTTGAAAACCAAATTCGCAACATCTGCCGACAATGGAAAATCATGGCCGGGTTACGTGGTATTCGATATGCAAAAAGAATACAATCTCGGAGGAGTCTCCTTTGCCCAACGTGATGGAACCGGATCGGCAAACACACGCCCCGGCACATTAAAAGTATATATATCGACTCAGGCTCCGGTTGACGGTTCCGGCCAATTCGATCCTAATTTCGCGGGCTGGCAACTCTTGTTGGAAGCCAATCTGGAAACCAACGGCGACAGGCTGCAAAACTTCGAATTAGCGGAAGAGGAAGAATGGCTCCGGGCACGCTATGTGAAGTGCGAAGTGCTGAATCCCAAAACCAGCGGAGGTAATCCGTGCTGGGCGGAATTTAGTGTGAGCGGAAAAGAATAATCCTAAAAATCTCCCTTTGACACAATCGCCAAAGGGAGATTTTTTTATATCTATTCCTTTCCTCTCTCCTGATATTCCGTAGGCGAAATACCGTAAAGAGTTTTAAAACAACTGGTAAAATAAGAATGATTGTTGAAGCCTACCTTAAAAGCAATTTCCGAAATCGACAGACTGCTTTCTTTTAACAAGCGCGCCGCGGTTTCCAGCCGGATATTCCGGATCATCTCCACCGGTGTGAGATTCGTTATCGCTTTTACCTTCCGATAGAAATTAGCACGGCTCAGTCCGATTTCCCGGCAAATTTCATCTATACCGAAATCGGGTTCGGCTATGTGTTTCCGCACTACTTCCATATATTTATTCATAAACATATCGTCGATAGACTCCACTTTAATCCCGATGTTTTCCAAAGAAAAACGTTTATAATAAACGGCCTGCATCCGTTGCCTTCCCGCCAATAAATTCCGGATACGCACCCGGAGCAGCGACAAACTGAACGGTTTTACGATATAATCGTCCGCTCCGGCGTCGAAACCCTCCTCTACGTGCATAGCCAGCGATTTAGCCGTCAGCAGGATTACGGGGATATGGCTCAGGCTAATGGTGTTTTTTATTTTCATACACAATTCCACCCCACTCATCACAGGCATCATCACATCGCTGATGACCATATCGGGCATATATTTCTCTGCCGCTTCAAAAGCTTCCTGCCCATTGACAGCCGTAACCACCCGGTAAGTAACCTGCAACTTCCTACGCAAATAATCCAATATCTCCAGATTATCCTCCACCAGCAGAATCGTCGTATCGGGGGATATGCCATCTTCTTTCGAATCTTCTTCCATATCCTTCCCGATCACCGCACTCATTTCCGGATAGATTTCAGGCTGATAACACAAAGGCAACAACACACCGATTTCCGTACCCGGCTCTAAAGGACTGGCATATATTTTACCCCGGTGCTGCTCTATAATCATGCGCGACAAGTTCAACCCGATACCGCTTCCTGTCGTTTTTTGGTAAAGGTCGTCGGACGAATGTCCGAAAGGCTCGAATAATTTTTCCCGGTCGGCCTCCCGGATCCCGATCCCCGAATCTCTGACTATCACATACAACCACTGTTCTGCTTCCGAAAAATCCGGAACAACCCGCTCCGGCAGACCGGGACGGTCGTCCGGTGAAATAACTTTCCCTCCGATCACGATTTCCCCTCCGGCAGGAGTGAATTTAAAAGCATTGGAAAGCAAATTGAAAAACACTTTTTCCAACTCTTCCCGGTCATAAGTCACCAACAAAGACGAATAAGGAAAATCCAAACGGAAAGAAAAATTACGACTCTGGGCGGTAGTCTGGAAATTATAGTATATCTCCTGTAAAAATTCTTTAAAGTCGAAACTGGAAAGTTGCAACTCTTTTTTCCCGGTACGGCGTTTTTGTATATCCATCAGGTTATTCACCAACGACAGCAAACGGCGGGCATTCTGCAAAATCAGGTTTACCGATTTTTTCATTTCCGGCACCATGATCTGTTCCTCGGCCAGTTCCTCGGCAGGATTCAATATCAAGGTCAGGGGAGTTCTAAGCTCATGAGTTACATGGGTAAAAAACCGGTTACGCTCCTGATTCAGTTCCTCCTGTTTTTCCTGTTCCATCTGCCTGATACGCAAACGGGTTTCAAGTTCTCTCTTTTTATGTATCCAGGCGGTGTATTTCCATAAAATAAACCCGACGATCAGGGCATAGGCCAGATAAGCCCACCAACGTAGCCAATAGGGAGGCAGCACCACGATTTGCAGGCTGGTACCTTCGTCGTTCCATACCCCGTCGTTATTCGAAGCGACCACCTTAAAACGGTAAGAACCCGGCGGCAGATTGCTATAAAATGCCTCCCGGCGGTTTTTCACATAATTCCATTCCGTGTCCGCCCCCTCCAGTTTATAAGCATATTGATTCTGTTCGGGATAAATATAATTCAATGCCGTATATCCGATACTGATATTGGTTTGATTGTAATTCAACACCAGTTTCCGGGTTTGCTGCAATTTTTTCGTGAGCGGGGAATGAGCCGTCTGCGGGGTGATTTCCCGATTATTGATATACAAAGACGTTAGCAAGACAGGAGGTTTCTCCGTGTTATGCCTTAATTCCAACGGATCGATACATTGAAAACCGTTCATCCCCGAAAGGTATAGTTTCCCGTTCCCGGTGGTCAGGCCGGAAAAAATACTGAACTCCTGCAATTCTATCCCATTCCGGGCATTAAAACGGCCTATCACTTCTCCCTCCTTATCCAAATGATACAGCTCGTGGCAGGTCATCACCCAATAATACCCCTGCTTATCCTGAGTGGTGTAATACACCTGCCTGTCCGTCATTCCATCTTCGGCGGTATAATGCTTTTTTAAATTCAATCCGGCATCGAACCGCCACAATCCGTGTCCGTTGGTCGAAACCCAGATATCTTTTCCGGAATCGACATAAAAGGCGGACACATAAATTTTTTCATGTAATGGAACACCCAATTCCCGGTTGGCAAAATGCACTGCTTTTTCCTCGGCGGGGGAATAAAGATAAAAACCGTTGTTCCAGGTACCTATCAGAAAACGGTTTTCCGATAATTCCTGAACAACCGAAGCAGACATGAATTTCCGTTGCTGCCCGTCGATCTTAAAATACCCGGTTACCGAGCTCCCGTCGGCAACGACCAAACCCGATTTCGTATTCGTGGGAATCCAAAGCCGGCCTTTCGAATCCTGATAAAGGGAATAAATATCATTGTATTTAAAATCGTACAACAAACGGAACTTTTCCGTACGCGGAGAAAAAGAATAAACCCGGCCGCCGAAAGTCGTACAAAAAATAGAATCTCCCGAAATGAGCAGCGTTTTAATCAAATTATTATAATAGACCGAATTACCGGATCTCAGCAAATAGTTTTTCTGTTCTCCCGTTTGGGGATCGTAATACAATAATCCGCCCCCCTCGGTGGCAAACCATAGTTTCCCGTTCCGGTCTTCCCCACCTTTCCGAAACACCCCTGAAAATTGTTTAGCCGTGATCCATTCGAAACGGTTATTGTAACGGTTGTGGTAATTGATCCCTCCGGAATAAGTCCCCACCCAAAGCGTTTGCTGTCTGTCTTTAAAAAGATGATACACAGAATAGTGGCTAAGCCCGCCTTTTTCCCCCAGATTGGAAGGAACAGGCACAATGGCAAGCGTATGCTTATCCAATAAGGCCAATCCGTTAAATGTTCCCAGCAACAGGTAGCGATCGTCCCAATCGATCGCCACACGGATATGATGCCCTATGGCATTATAGTTCGTGGTAACGGGACGCGTCACAGTCCCGGTCGGTAAATGATAGCGTTCGATCCCGGTTTTATCCAGGGTAATCCACAGGTTTTCATCGGCATCGATCAAAAGGTTGCGAACGACATCCCGGGTAATGTTCCCCGCCGATTGCCCGGCCGGAATATGCCGGAAAAACCGAAGACCGGAATCGCAGATCCAAACACCGTCGCCGGAAGTTCCCAAATAAAGCTTTTCTCCGGCATCCTTCGTCACGGCAGAAATCGAAGACCGGATCGAAAAAGGCATTTCTATCCGGTTAAAAGTATCCTTCAAACGGTCATAACCATACACAGCCGTATCGGTAAATGCCAAAATATTTCCCCTATGGCATATCATATGCCTGAAATGCCTCTTCCCATTCCGATAATGCCTGATATCGTCGGTTTCATGATCGATACAATCTATCCCCGACGGGGTCAATATCCAAAGATGCCCGCTCGAATCCTGGTCGATATCGTTTACTTCATTATCGGATAAACTATTCCCTTCCACTCCGTCTTTTTGGTAAATTTTAAAACGGTAACCGTCGAATTTATTCAAGCCGTTCGAAGTGCCGAACCACAAATAACCGTCGTTATCTTGAAAAATAGAAGTAATAGAACTATTTGAAAGACCTTCTTTTACATCGAGCCTGGAAAAATAGAACCGCTCCTGCCCCCATAATAAAACAGGAGCAAATAATAGTAAAAAAAAGAAAAATTTAATGAACATATTAATAAAAATAACAGCAAACCGATGATTATCATTCACATTCAAAGCAATCGCATAGGCAAATCTATATAATTAAAAACACTCTGCAAGATTATTTTTACTCTTCTTTCTCTATTTTAACTAAAAAAGAAGGGTGGCCCTAAAAGCCACCCTTCGCTACATACGCACCTTAAATTTTGAATACTAAACCATTATTTGGGTTCCAGAGGCAATCCGAATAACATCAGTTCGGCAAGACTCGCCGTGTTACCATTTCCCCCCCGGTTAGGAATGCCTAAGCGTATATAGCGGGCTGTACGTACAGTCGGTAAATCCAGGATTTTACTATTATCCGGATCGGTCGTCGTAAAATCCATATCATACATAGGACTCCAATTCACATTATCATCACTGATTTCGATAGTAGCCAGCTTAACAGCGCTATTAGAAGGCTGACGGCGGTAAAGCCTGACGGTTCCTACCTTCACTTGCTCGTGCATATCGATCACAAACTCGTAAGGAAGCACACCATAGGGCTCACTCCCCCAACGGCTGTGCCAGAAAGTGCCCAATCCCCGGTCGTCCCGGGAACTTCCGTCGATCAAATGGATCGCCTTACCATTACTACTGCCTTCTGCACTCGGTTCCTCCGAAGTGAAACTCAATATTTCCCAGTTGCTTCTGTTAAATTCCACTCCTTCCACAACGCCCAATGTCGCCGCCGGAATCGTCTCGTCTATATCGCCTCCGGTCACTTCCTCCACTTGCAATTCGATCAGGTCGCCGCTTAAATCCCCGTCTGTCGTGAAATGAACAGTTGTGAATAAAACCGTATCCCCTTTGGTGGTAAGCACATTGTCGCTCAAGGTGAAATCCGATCCCTCCACCAGGCTACCCGACGATTTAACGCTGATCTTCGCCACCAGGTCGCGCGGAGAACGCACCCCGCCGATCACCACCGGAACCTGAGCGTCTTTCTCATTTTTAAGTATCTTGATTTTCTCCGACGGGAAACCGACAAATTTTCTTACATCTTTAATTACCACTTTACTGGTCTTCACCTTACCGGGTAAACCGTCCGTTATCTCCAGATTCAGTTCAAAAGAGCAATCCTCCTGCAATTCCAGCGGAGCCAGCTTCACCACGATACTGTCGGCTGTATGCTCATTGTCGAAAGTGAAATTTTTCCGGTCGATCGTAAAATTCGTGCCTTCTACCGCCGTGCCCGAATTTACCTGCACCGCCACTTGCGTAGGCTGATAGAAAATGCCCGCCGCCGTCAATGGAATAACCAATTGGTCGTCATGCTCCGTTGTCTGGTAGTTCGTTTTACCCATGGTTACCAGCGGCCAGAAATCTTCGTTTGCGATCACCACGCGGCAAACCTGCGAAATCCTTGCTTTTTCGGCCCCGACAACAGATTTAATCACCAAGTCGAAAGAACGGTCCGGATTCACAACATGATCGTCGATGATTTTCATCGGAATACTGGTTGCGCTCCCATCCTTCGGAATATATACCGTCTTTTCCAGTAAAATAAAATTCGTATCCTCTCTTGCCGTCAATTCTTCTTTCCTCCGGACTTCCACGGTGATTTCCACATCGTTTTTAGCAAACCCGGAAATGATCACCGGGATCTGCACGGTATCGGCATTTTCCTGAAACACCATTTTCTCTCTTTCAAACTCCACGGTATCCTGATAATTAAAATCATCTTTCACCGAAGAATCTTCACAAGCATAAAACGCACCTCCCAGGCAAGCCGACATCAATAATAGTAACTTGTTTATTTTCATATCTTTCCGTTTTTATTCTTTAGAATGTAACCTCTACTCTCTGACCATCCCAGCTCACGGCTTTCACTTCCGCGCCGGAAATCGAAGCATTGACGGTGAATACAGTCGAAGCCGATACGGCAGGAGCAACGGCAGGAACGGCCATTTTCAATTCACCGCCGGAATAAACCTCATAAGCCACCACATTTTTCCAATCCGTCAAAGTCACCTTATTCCCGGACATCGAACTGCTTCCCGGCACGATCGCCAACCGATTCTTAAACACATCCGTCGTCCCGTCGGTGATATAGACCAATCCCGCAGGAGCTTTCGCGTAGCCTTTCGCCTTAATCCGGGCTTCTACGGCAGCCACCTGTTCCGCGGTACAGGTCAGCATTTCTTTGGCATAATCGTCGATCTCCAGATTCACTTCCTTCAATAATCCCCATGCTTTGAAATAATCCGTGAAATCCAACTGCATAATATCGCAGCATCTCTCCACAAAATTCAACTGGCAGGTTCCGTTTTTGTTTTCCGTAGGATCCACTTCATTGCGTATCTGTTCATGCAAATCTTCATACAAATACGGATTATCGGAGACTTTCTTGGAATACAAATACATTTGCCAGAAAGGAACGGATTTACAGAACGGATCCGTTTCCGCCCCGTGAGGAATCCCGCCGACAACAATATCATTGAAGGCTTTTTGATAATATCCTCCCCGGTCTAAACGGGAACGCGACCCCCAGGTGGTCTGCACGCACAGGGAATGGATATTGTTGGTCACTTCGGTCGTCCCGATCCACTTCAATCCCGGACGGGTTTGATGTACATGCCCGATCTCGTGCGCCGGTCCCCAGATCACATCGTCGCCACTCGCATTTTGATTCACCGCCCGCAACTGTTTCACATCACAGATTTTCGACATCGTATATTCGATATAGGCCGTTCGGTAAGACGTGGCATACATGTAAGCGTCCGGCTCGTTTTTCTGATAGATCACATGCCCCAGTAAACGATTCTTGATCGGCTTGTTATATCTTTCCAATCCCATCAGCCGATGCTCCAAAGTCACAATCTCGTCCCATGTCCCCATTAAAGCCGTCGGGCTGGACACATAAGCCCGAAACGCCTCTACCGGGAAAACCAGATGCATCCGGTGTCCCAATACATCCAAATGGTTCGTCACCGTACCCTGCAAAATCTTATCCCAATCGGCATCGGTGTGCTTATTCACATCGAAATAGCCGTTGAATGTACCGCCGGAAGCGATATGCACTCTCACCGGAGCCGCTGTTTTATAATTATTCGTGTTATACATGATATACACCAATCCTTCTCCGGTCATCTCGATACGGTTTACCCCTTCGACCAAAGAATAATCGGATTTGCTGTATCCTTTATTGAAATCCACTACGCTCAAACCGACCTCTTCCCCGTTCGCCGGCCCCATGAATACCAAAAGCTCTTCCCCGCTTTTCACGTAAATGCCCGTAGCATTATCCAGCTCGCTATACGGATTGATCTTATAGTCCTTCTGAATGGTCTGAGGTTCTTGATAAGGTTCGCATTCCAAAATCCGGAACATCGGATATTCATGATGATACAGGTATTTGGCAATGTTCGCATAAAACTTGTTTTCAATGGCGGCAATCTGCTCGTAAGTCACTCCCGGTTTAAGCTCAGAATAGGAATGATCGGTGAAAATAGCATCCAGCGAAGTATCCAAACGCCCCACATAATAAAACTCCATTTCACGGCAAGCCACATTTCCGTTTTTTCCCGGTCCCAATACAAATTTTACACCCCGGGGATTTTCGATACCTTCCGGAAATTTAATCGTAAACGGTTTCCCTTTGCCTTCTTCATCGAAATCGCACAATTTCGTATATTTGGAATAATCGCTGGTCTTATACCACACTTCCCCCGTTTTAAACGCACCGTTTCCATCGCGCGGAGTACAAATAATGTAATCGAGGTATTTCGACGATTCATCGAACTCATATTCCAAAGTCACCGGATAATCTTCATCCTTCGTGTGCGCCCAGGTCGAATGGTACATCGTGTTCAGGTCGCCGTCTATGGTTTTCGCGGCATCCACAGTCGCATCCTGATGGCAGCCCGACGGAGTCGTCACGCAATAATCCGAAGCCTTCGTCACGGTGAGTTTCACCAAACCCTCCACAGCCGCAGAATTTCCCGGCTTATACTCTTTTCTGCCCGACTGGCTTACCGGGATCATCTTGCTTAGGTTGTGGCTTAAACCCTGCAAAATGATAAAGCCGTTCCGGTCGTCGTAGCCGTTCGGATTTATCCCGAAGGTATAAAGCGTCGAATCCTCCGTATCTCTTCCCAGATTATGAATCCAGGCCGTGGTATCGGGGATCTGCACCTCGAAGGTAAGATTGGAGCGTACATACAATTTCAGTGTCGTGGTATCGTCCTTGATCGTGAAATTCTCGGCCGAAGTGATAATCACAGGGTCGGAGCCCATCTGTTTCACCCAAACGACCTTCTCTATGTCCTGCCCCAGCACTTTTATTTCTGCCGTCCGTTCCACGGCTCCTTTGTTTTGAGCCACTTTCAATACCAGATAAGTCGCGCCCGGCACATTATTGGTGGAATATTCCACCCAATCGATCCCCTCCGGAACTTCCACTTCCCAATAATCGCCGTTGGTCGTCACCGTGATCTTGGTGCTGGTCATTGCCGAATCGAGCAATAACGTGTCTTGTGATAATTCGAGTATCGGTATAAAAATATCGTTTTCTGTCGTCTCGTCCTTACAGGAAAAGAAACAGCAAACCGCCAATAATAATATCAATATCTTATTCATAAATCGAATGTTTTAGCTTGTTATACAATCCTGTCCTTAAATCTTTTTGAATTTAATTTTCGGGTGATTGGCAAATTCGGTCTCCAGTTTCTTATAAATCGGGTAACCTCCCACCACTTGCAACTCCTTAATTTTAGGCAAACGGTCGATCAATGTCCTGAATTCTTCGACAGACGGGCAGTTCGCCATCGTAAGGCTTCCATAACTCTGTATCTTCAGCACTTCGAGATTTACGAACAAGTGTATTTCATCTACATGGTAGATTTCCCAGATACAGGCAAAATCGACCAATTCCGCCATTTCTTTGAACGAATATTCTTCCAGCCAATTATTATTTTGCTTAAATTCGGCTGCCGTACCCCGGCCCAATGTCTGATACATCGCTTCCGACAATTTCGACATATTGCTTTGCGGGCCGTTCGGGATTTTGGGTAAATAAGTTTCTTCCGTCAAACGGGTTTTTATCTTTTGCTTTTTCGGGAACGACCAGGTTCCGTTCGTTCCTTTCACCTGAATTTCCAGTTCCACCGTTCCTCCCGGAAGCAACGATAAATATCCCCAACGGTTTGCATCGAAACGGCATTCGCGTGCTTCACCGTTCATATCGGTGAACCGGATCAATACGGTATCCATATCCGCCGTTTTATCCCAAACCACATCGGCACAATGAGCCGCATCGAATTCGGATACATCTACCCGGACTTCCGGCACGGCAGGAGGAACGTCCCCGGTTACAAAATTCCAGGTCACCGTATCGGAACACACACCCACGGGACTGACAGAATAATACTTCAAACTATAATTATCCACCAGAAATTCCAATCCGGAAAAGATATATTCGGGTTGTTCTGCCGCCGGAATCTTATGACTCTGGATCAACTCGTCCCCTTTGTAGATTTCAAAGGTCACAGCATCGAAAGTGCGGTGTCCGGGATTCGTCCAGTTCAACATCAGCGAATTTTCAGCCACCATCTGCCGGGTTAAAGTCACTTGAGCGGGCGGTTCTTTCCGCCAGTCTATAATATCCAGACTGATCGGAGCTTCTACCTGTTTTTCTCCATCTTCACCGATTGAAGTAAACGTAAATGTATAATTCGCCGCCTCGAGCCCCGGAATCGTCACCCCGTCCTTATAACGGGAGATCACCTGCCGGGAGGGTTCGTTATCGCCTGTCTGATAAACCACTTCGATGCAAAACAGCGACGACGTGCTATCGGGCAACCGCCACTCGAATTCTGCCGCCCCGTATCCTGCCTGCCCTTCCAGATCCGCTATCGGCCGGAATCCGGTCTTCACCGAAAAATCCTGATCGACTCCATCCCTGCTACAACCGGAGAACAGCGCCGCCAGCGTAACCAACAGGAAAAATAAATTATATGTTATTCTTTTCATCTGAATATGATTTTAAATGTGAGCAACTTATTTTAAGACCTTATCTTTCGTGTCCTGAATAAACCAGTTCGCTTCGTTATCCAGGAAAGTTTTATAGCTATCCCTTTCTCCTTCCGGGAATTTTTCAGAGACTTGTCGGGAAAGGAAAGAAGGTTCCTGCAAATGTTTCGCCATCCGGATCAGCGTTTGCCAGCGTTTGCCTTCGTAAGCGAGTTCGAGCCCGACCTCGTCGGAAATATAAGTACACAACGTGCGCACGGAATCCCGGCTGTTCACACATCCTTCAAAGACCTCTTCGCTTTCCAGGGGCAAAAGGTTCACCCGTCCCCGCACTCCGTTACAATCCTTTAATTCCGAGTTCACATTCTGAAAAGGAGGCTTGAAACGGTTACCCGTCCAATAATTTTTCAAACCTTTATCCAAAAAAGTCAGAGCCTCCTCGAATTTTCCCATAAAGCAATAGGCTTCTGCCACATTCAAATGGATTTGAGCAGCCCTGTAAACATGAATGGCCGCATCGCTGGAATATTCATCCTTATCCTTATTCAAATGATATTTCTTCACGACATATTTCCCGTTTTCTTTAGCATAAGAAGCTCCCAATCCCCGGACATCTCCCTGCGAATAATTGTTCATGGTTTGGTTTTCGAACATTTTCATCGCTTTCTCGGTCGGCGCCATATAGTAAACATTCGGCGAAACATTCGAAAAATAAGAACGCAGTTTGTGCACCTGTCCGTAGTTCACATTAAAAGGAGCGACCGTAATCACCTCTTTTTTCAGATTCACCGGATCTTTCACAAAAATATCCACCCAATATCCGCCCCAGAAATCGGTCAAATCGTGGCGGGTGTCCTTATCCACCCGGATAATATCCATGAAATTATCGACGGCTTCCTGATAATTGCCCGCCCACAAATTCAATTCGCCTTTCAGCACCTTGTATTCAAGCCGGCATCCCTCCCAATCGATATCGGGATTATCCAGCACCAATTTCCAATCCAGCGGCCAGGTAGCATTGATCCCGTCCTCTCCTCCATCCAGATAAGCCAGCAGATAACCCGGTAGCTCGTCCAGTTTCATCGTCACGGCCACATCCCCCTCATTATCTTCAAGATTAGAGTTATAAACATCGGCTTCTCCCCAAAACTGTGCGATCGTGAAAAGGCTCCACACCTTATATTTAATTGCTTCAGCAACCATACCTTTATAAACATTTTCAGAAATATCCCCCGGAACATCCCGGTTGTATTTCACGATTCTACGCAGAAAATCGTTGCAATTGATTACAATGTCATAATAAGGTTTCGAACTGGTATAAGCCGTATTGTTATCCGCTTTATACCGGTAAATATTCCAAAAGTCCTCCGGTGCATTCTCCGTAGGCACTAAAAGATCGCCTTTCAGCTCCGACAATACCACCGTTTGTTCCGCTACATTCGAAAATACCGCCGCCAATCCGATAAAAGCGCCATATACTTCGCCCGTAGAAGAATAGTGATCTTCCGCTTTAATCGACGTGGTCGAATCCACATCCAGCATTTTTTCGCAAGACATTACCGTTAAAGCCAGGAAAAGCCCTGCTATTTGCCTGATATATAATTTCATTCTGTTCATCTTTTCCATAATTAATCAATTAGATACCCAACCTGATACCCAGTCTGAAAGTGCGGGCTCCAGGCACTTTTCCATAATCTACTCCCAGCATACCGTGGTCGTAGGAATAAGAAAATTCAGGATCGTAACCCAAATATTTAGTCAGGGTAAACACGTTTTCAGCAGAAACATAAGCCTGGAAACTACGGAATATCCAAAGTTTGGAAGGATACTCGTAGTTAAAGGTCAGATTCTTTAATTTCAGGTACGAGCCGTCTTCGATCCAGCGAGAAGAGAACTGGCTGTTGTTCATCGGATCGCCATATTCCGCCTTAGGTACGGTGGTTTGATGCCCTTCGTAATTCCAGCTATTTTTTACGGCACGGGTCTGTCCTGCAAAATCGACCATACTTTCGCCCACCCGCCGAACGGCATTGTAAACATCGTTTCCGTAAGAATAGGTGAACTGTGCGCTCAGAGTATAATTTTTATACCGGAAAGAAGTAAAAATCCCTCCGTAAAAATCCGGGGTAGGATCACCGATGATCATTTTATCTTTACTGTCGATCACCCGGTCGGAAGCATCGGCATTCACATATCTCAAATCTCCTGCCCGGAAATTTTCCCCCCGGAAATCGACCAGATTGTCGGCGGAAGCCTCGGCGGAAGTGGCATACACTCCGTTGGTCTTCAATCCATAGAAAGCATAAGGCGATTCTCCTACCCGGGTGATGATCTGTGCCCCGTCCGACAAAGTAGTGACGATCGCATCCCGTCCGCCCAGGTCTTTGATCTCTGCTTTCTCGTGAGCTATCGTAGCTCCCAGGTTCCATTCAAAACCTCCCGTACGGATAACCGTGGCATTGATACCCACCTCTATCCCTTTGGTTTCCATCTTCCCGGCATTGATATACCGGAATTTACTGCCGTATGACGATCCCAGGTCTTCCTGAACCAGCATATCACGGGTTTCGTTATTATACAGGTCGAGAGACAGATTCAATTTATTGCCTAAAGTTCTGAAATCCACTCCGACATTGGTGGAAACCACTAATTCCGGTTTCAGTTTATCGTTCGGGATATTCCCTCTCACAATACCGCCCATCTCCTTATAATCCATCGCCACATAGTGATATTTTGAAATCATGGCAGGCAGCATAGAATTACCCTTCATAGAATATTCCGCCCGTATCGTCAGATCGTTCACGAAATCCGATTCCCTCAGGAAAGAAGAGTTATTCAACTTCCAGGCAATATTGGCAGCCGGATACAGGTTGAATACATCCGAACGCTCTCCGGTAACCGAAGCGGCATCGGCGGAAAGGGACACTCCGGCGTAAAGTTGTTTTTTGTAGTTATATTCGACATTCGCAAAAATGTTAAACCATTTCCATTTATCGTCATAACCGTCGAGATACTTACCGAAAGCATCCTTCACACTCGATAAATTACGGTCGTAATCCGTGGCTGTATTGATTCCCTTGGCATACTCATACAGGCGATCGCGGAACAGCATCTGCACTCCGGCCATAGCACTCAGATAATGGCCTTTCTGAAAACCATGCTGATAAGATAAAGTCACATTTCCGTAATAACTCATCGATTTACCTGCGCCGTTCCGGATCATATTCCGCGCCCTTCCACCTTCCAGCGGAATCAAAGCGTCGGTAGAAACTCCGGGAATAAACATTTTTTCCCGGTTGTAATCGTAATTGATCCCGAACAATCCCCGTAACTGCAATTCAGGAGTGAAATCAAAGCTCAATCCTAAATTCACCATCGTGTTATATAGCACGTTATTCCCTTCCACCTCGTTCACGATCACCGCCGGATTGCTCACACCGAACTGCCGAACAGGGTCCCATACGCTCAATTGCTGGTTGTATTTATTCACCCGGTAAGGCCCGAGGATGGACGGTTTGCGGATTGCCGCTAAAATCGGGTTGATCTCCGGAACCATTCCCTGCTCATGGATATTGTTGTTATAATAGCTGAATCCCACATTCGTAAACATCGACAACTTTCTGCTCATTTTCATATCACCGTTGAAACGGGCATAATAACGCGACATCTTAGAATTGTCCTCGATCCCGTTTTCCTGCATATATCCCGCCAGCAAAGAATATTTCGCCACAGCATCGCCTCCTTTTACTTTCAGGATATTTTCCGTAGAAAAAGCCGGAGAAAATATTTCATCCTGCCAGTCGGTATTGTGCTGATAAGCATAATAGCCTTCACCGTAACGGGGATCTTCACGCAAGAAAGAGAAACGGTTATACAGTTCGTCGGAATTAAATTCCGTTTGCCCGATACGGTATAAATAATTTTTAAAATCGGCGGCGTCCAAAAGCGGTAATTTGCGTGGACGCAACCCCACACCGTTCACCGTTTCGAATTCGACTTTGGTTTCCATATCGATCGCCCGGTCGGTATTGATCATAATCACTCCGTTAGAAGACACAGCCCCGAAAGGAGCGGCATCATATCCCTTCGTCACGGAGATGTTATCGATCTCCTTCAAACTGACATTCCGCAAAATGTTTTTGGAATACCCGGTGAAAGCAGACGACAAAGTCAGGTCGGGCAGGATAGGCATCCCGTCGATCACAATCAACGACATATTGTCACCGACCAAAGAACGGGTTCCACGCAAAGCAAGGAAATAGCCTTCGCCCGGCATACCGCTTTTCTGTAAAGCACGCACTCCGGCGACATTTCCCACCAGCATTTCGTCCGCCAGCTTACGCCCGCGATCCATATCCCTTGTATATATCGTTGTGGAATTTCCGGTTTTATCTATGGTTTTCTTCACCTGAAAAGGTAAGACCATCGTATTGGAATATCCCCTGGACTTCAAAGGAAGCAGGTATATTTTCACCTCCTGCCTGCTATACAATTGAAATTCCTGCGCCAGATAATCGGTCGAATTCACGGTAATAAACTCAGGAACCTTTGCAACCTGCAACACAAAATTACCCTTCTCGTCTGTGACAGCGGTTTTGGTTGCGCTTACGGCAAGTACAGAAGCCCCTTCAACCGGACTTTTATCCACAGAACTGAACACTTGTCCGCGAATTTCGATCAGTTCCTTTTGTGCCTGCCCGAAAACCACATTCCCGGCAAGCAGCAACAGTATCAATAAATAAATTCTTATCTTCATAATCAGGCTTCTTAATAGTTATTAACCGTAGGTTTAAAAGATATCTGGAAAGGTGCGAGCGCTTTCTTCCAGCTCTTTCCAAGATTTTTCATCGTGATCTTCAATGGTTTCACTCCTGCACTTTGAGGGATTTCCACCCTTCCCAACTGTACGGTTTGCAATTTATCCAACTCCGTAATGGCAGACATATCCACTTTGTTCAAATAGATATCGTTGACATACACGGCAAAATCCTGGTTCGCTTCTTTGGTTTTCACAAATGTAAATTCCACCTTATATTCTCCCGGAGTCATAGCTGCCGGAACATACTGGCCGCTGGTATCGACACGGGCAGTTTGCCAGGTGAGCGAATAGTCGTAATCGGGAACCTCTTCCACCGGGCCGGATTTCAGCTGTATGGTCGAGAGCAGATAGCGGGCAGTAGATCCGGAAGCTTTCACCAGAGACATGCTACCGGTGATATCCTCTTGCCCTACTTCGCCCGAAACAGACATTTCCACCGATTCGGGCTTCACCTCGTAAGTAGGAGCGATCGCATTGGCCAGCTCCCTTTGGATGAAACGGTTCGGAATAAACAGGTCGGCCACCTCATAAACATAGCCGTTGCTGAATTCGAGTTTGGAAGAAGGTATTATTTTCTGATAAGATGTCCGCCAAAGCACCCCTTTGGTGGAATATAATTTATCCTCTTTTTCATAATCATCGATCAAATCGTTATGGATAAAAGAATACATGATCCATTCCCGCAGGTTTACAGAATCTTTTTCCTCCGGCTCGAACCCGGTCACAGCCCGGATATTATCGTAATAAGCCGACATTTCATGCTCCAGTTCACCGTTCGGCGTCAGGAATACGGTGTAATATCCGTTATCCTTATCGATAGCCCCGTACGACAACACTTTATACCGGTAATAAAAAACAGAATCGTAAGTGGTATTCCCTTCGAAGTCGGTTCCCGTCTCCACGCTATGTTCTTTATCGAACACGGTATCGGTATATGAAGCGACGATCTCACGCAGCAAAGTATATTGCGAACTTTCCAGATAATCGAAAATAGTCGGTTTCAGGTCGAGCCATTTGTCGATATGGTGGATCACCCCGTCTTTACAGGTCATCACCGTTTCGAGCACCTTACTGTCGTCGATCGTAAAGCTCCCTTTTGCAGCAAGGTCTTCATGCAAACGCAACCTTTTGCCCGAATAGGCCTGCAAAGAAAGCCCGTCTTTAAACCCGGCGACGGAATAATTCACTTTGGTGATATGATTGGCGACCGCTATCGTCTTCATCGAATCGGACAAGGCCGTCAGATCGCCCATTTCTCCGTTGGAAGGAACCCAGATCGTAAAATTCTGCGGTTTCAGAAAAAAGGTGTCCGCCTGTGTCGATTTCACCAACTGAACAAACTCAGAGTATTCCGGCACACCTTGTAGATATTCCCAAACCCCTTTGTCGGAAGTTTTCATCTCTCCCTGCGGGTCTTCATAATGCTTATCCCATTCATTGGCACAAGAAGCCAGGATCAGAGACAACACAACAATTATATTTATCTTCTTCAACATCATAACAAATTATTTTACAGGTTCAAATCTCACCAAATCCCAACGTAATTCTCCGGGCTTTGTCACTTTCAAGGTGATGGTATGAGGCATCGTTTCATCAAAAGTCACTTTCTCCCACACCTGATCGTCCATCGGATAAGGCCAGCTATCCCATTCGGCATCATAAGCAGACAATTCAGGCGCTCCGTTCTTCTCTCCGTCGAGGAACGGCTGGAAAATTCCTCCTACACGTTTCGTCCGCATGAAAATAAACCGTATATTATAAGTTCCTGCCGGAATCGGGCGGGTAACCACCGTTACTTCACCTACCGGGCCGAGGTCTGCATATAAACAATCGGCGTACAGAAACTGGCCGGTAATCAGGTTATAGGAACCCTTCGGGAAAGCAATATACCCTACCGCCCCCAACTTACTCGCCGGAGTAGATTTCCAGGTAAGGTTGGGTTTAAAATCTTTAGCTTCCATCGAGATCGTCGTACTCTGAATCTCCTGATTCCGGTATTCCTTGATAATCTGAAAATTAATCAATTCGGTAGGCTCGAAAATAGTCAGGACATTTTTAGGTTCGAAGATTTTCATAATACCGTTCACCTCGTGCACAAAACCATTTCGAACCTGCAAATTCTGCCGTTCCCCGATAAATTCCATCTCCTTGTTGAAAACGTATTTCAGGGATTTATTCTGTATCTGGATCAGCTTGTTCGTAGCCAAAGTCGGCAGCGTAAAACCTTCCCCGTCCTTATCCACCATCGGCAAACGGGTGCTACTGATTCCGGTCACCACCTTATATTCCATCATCTCACCCAGTTCTTTCGTCGTATAATCCCCGTCGATCAAACGATAACGTACATACATATTCAGAGGGTTGCCCTCGTTCGTGTAGTTTGCATCGTTCGGAGATATTTCCTGAATCAGGTCTTCCAGGTTATGGATTCCTTCCCGCTCGAAAACGCTGTCGGGAGTGACGAACATGGTGCGGCGGCATTTCAAAGGCAAATCTTTCACATTCAATTGGGTGAAAAGGCTATCTGTTCCGGTAATGTCTATCGCTGCTTTCAGAATAGAATAACGGGAATCCTGCGCCAGAAAATCGTAATGCGTGTACATCACCGGATCGATCACATTGTCCAGTTCGTGAACCATTCCATTCACCAATTCGATATCCCACTTGATGATCCGGCAAACCCGGTTTATAAAAATTCCCCCATCGTCTCCTGAAACGAACAGGCAAGACAGATAATCGCCCGAAGAAGTGGAATCGGCCAGTTTACCGTCGCGAAATGCCGTAAATTCATAAGCCTTGTTCGGAACGGTATGGTATTTCACCAACTCGGCAGCCTGTGCCTGTGTCAGTTGGTCCACCCGGTCGTAACCGTATTTTTCTTTCAGGTATGCGGCAAGCACACTATTCTTCACAGTAAAAAAAGTAAACGGTGTCGTACTGAAATTATAGGCACCTGCCAACCCTGAAATTTCCATCATTTTATACCAGTCCGAATATTCTTCGCTTTGCTGGAAATACATCAAAGCGGAAAGATCGTCGAAAGGCATAAAACTTTTGTTCATATCCTCGTCCTTACAGGCAGAAACCGTAAGACAAAGGGAAAATATCATTAATATAACTCTT
The DNA here is from genome assembly GCA_900544025.1 of uncultured Odoribacter sp. Lineage (GTDB taxonomy): Bacteria > Bacteroidota > Bacteroidia > Bacteroidales > Marinifilaceae > Odoribacter. The sequence continues at coordinate 7,407 of UQTM01000012.1, read as the reverse complement.
TTCATCGTAGATCTATTTTATTGGTAAACAGGATTTTGTTTCAACACTCCCTTGCTGATGTCTATCTCATCCTTGTGTATCGGGAAATAGAAACTCCATTCGTTCGATAACTTGGTTTCGTAAATGGTTCTTTCGTTCATCGGCACATTTTCCAGCAAAATATCGATCACCGATTTTTTATATTTGGAAAAACCGTCTTTTTTGGCAAAGCGTACCAAATCGAACCAACGCTTCCCTTCTCCGACAAATTCCTTCTTCCGTTCCTTCAATATTTCATCCATCAGCGACGCTTCCGACATCTGTGCAGCGACGTCCACATCTATGGCAGGTACTCCGGCTCTGGTCTTCACCACATTCAATGCTCTCACTGCCGCAACTTTATTGCTTTCTACCGTACCCCCGTCCAGCATGGCATAAGCCTCGGCCTGCATCAACAGCACTTCGGGATACCGGTAAACAATCCAGTTCGGCGATTGTTTGTCTCCACTTCGCTTCGTGGTTCCGTCCGTCGAAGCCCCTACATACTTCCACACGCCCAACCAGGAATCCTGTTTATAATAAGTTTTGTTCTGCGCCCGTAGATCCGTTATGGCGTTATCGTACTCAAATTCATCGATAATACGCTGAGGCAGCAGGTAAGTACCGTCTTTCTGAAACCAGCCGAACAAGCTATTGCGCTGATTGTTGGCATGGTCGTAATAAATTTCGAAAATCGATTCTTCACTCAATCCCGGATAGAAAATAGAAAACCAACTTTCCTGCTCGGTCGTTTCGTCCTCGTCTTCTTCCTCCTGTTCGTTACCCACCAAACGATAGCGTTTACTGTCGATAATCAACTGGCAGGCATCCGCGCATTCCCTGTATTTCTCACTCCACAAATAAATATCGGCTAAAAGGGTTTGGGCGGCCCAACGGGTCATTCTCCCCTTGTTTTCCCAGGCCAAAGACGATCCTGTCGAAGCATAGGTCACAGGAACCCGCTTCAACGACCACTTCAGGTCGAGGATCAAACGATCGAGGATGACTCCTTCTGCAACCTTCGGCTGTAAAATATCCTGGGCATCGGTCAGGTAAGGCTCTGTGATCAAAGGCACTTCCCGGAAAGATTTGACTAAATAAAAATAAGCCAGGCTACGGATCACTTTCGCCTCTGCAATGTATTGGTCCATCTCTTCTTCCGTAAACAAAGGGTCTCTGGTCAATACCACCGGAGCGTACTTAATCACGGCATTGGCGGAATTGATCACCTTATAAAACTGCGTCCATTCTACAACGGAATTTTCAGACGTAATATTTTGCTTATTGATTTTTTCTATTTCCTCCGTACTGTTTGAGTTTTTGATCTCTAACACATCCGCCCTCAATTCTCCCCATTGTAACATCTTCGTCTGGCAATCGCGCAAACGGACATAAGCAGACATGATCGTATTGTGAACATCCTCTTTCTTTGTCCAGTAGTCCATGCTCAACCTTTCGTTTTCCGGCTCCAGGTTCAGCCAATTGTCGCAACTTCCACTTAAAAGCGCGACCAATATTATAATTACGGTATATCTCATATTCATATCCTTTTTAAAATTCCAATGTCAATCCCAGCGAAATCTTTCGTGCACGCGGTGTTCTTGCATCATCTACCCCCATCAACTGGAAAGTACCGTTCGCATCGAGACCGCCGTTGATGTTCACCTCGGGATCTTGTCCCGAATACTTGGTCCAGGTAAATAAATCCTGCCCGGTAGCAAATACGCTTAATTTGGAAATACCGGATTTGGCCAGCCATTGCTTCGGTAAATTATAAGAAAGAGTCAATTGCTTCAGACGGAAGAAACTACCGTCCTCCACAAACCGATCGGACCCCAGCCAGTTATATCCCCTGCCGGAAAGAGCTTTCGGAATATTGGTTTCGTCGCCCTCGTATCTCCAGCGGTTCAGTACAGACACACTCTGATTGTTGTAGTTATACATACTCTCGGAATACATCCTCGCCCGGTTGATGATATCGTATTTCAGACGCATGTGGAAAAAGGTGGTTAAACGCAATCCCTTGTAACCGAAATTAATACCGAAACCTCCGGTGAATTTCGGCATGCTGTTGCCGATATAAACGATGTCGTATTTATTGATCACACCGTCATTATTCACATCCTGATAAATAGCGTCTCCGGGCGACACTTCTCTTTCCTCGTGGCGCATGTGTACCGGATTCCCGGCTATGTCGTTCTGGATATTACCGTTCACATCCCGGGCATATACCGAGTTTTTATCCTTGTAAACGCCTAACGATCTAAAGCCGTAGAACGATCCCAACGGATGGCCTTCCTCTACACTCTGTGCATATTCTCCATTGGTCGCCTTATCTTTATACTGCATATAATTTACGTTATCCGGCAGCTCCACCAGCACGTTTTTATTCGAAGAAATATTGAAATTGAATGTCAGGGAAAAATCCTTCGAGGGCAACACATCGTTCAAACCTCCGATAAATTCCCAGCCTTCGTTACTCATCTTTCCGGAATTGAAATAAGAGATACTGCCGAATCCGGTATGTCCCGGAACTTTCACGTTACGCTGCAACAAATCGGTCGTCAGGTTCTTATACCAGTCGAAATTGATATACACCAATTCATTGAAAAACGACAGGTCGATACCGACATTGGTTTTCCGCACCATTTCCCATTTCAGGTTGGTTAATTGCATGGTGCTCGGCCCCACCGATCCTTCACTGCCGTAATTAGCTTCCGTAGAGAAACGGCCTGCCGACGGGAAATTACCTCCGGGAGCTCTACCGTTCAATCCCCAGCTGGCACGCAATTTACAGCCATACAACCAATGAGCCGTCGGCTCCATGAATCGTTCGTTCTCTAAACGCCACGCCAGCGACACACTGGGAAACCCCGCCCAACGGTTCTCTTTATTCATCGTAGAATTAGCTCCATAGCGGTAAGACACAGCCGCCATATACCGGTTATCGTAAGAATAGTGCAGATTGCCCACCACACCGAAATCCCTGGTACGGGAAGAGGACGAACTGAAACCCCGGATAATTCCTCCGGCCGTAGGAGCCGATATTTCAGGGCTACCGCCTCCCGAAACGCTTGTCGCGCGGCTGGCGGAGTTGCGGGCGTTAATGTCCAATAAGGCAGTAGCCGTAATCGTATGTACCGACTTAAAGGTTTTGATATAGGTCAGCTGATTTTTAATATACAACGAAGTCCCGTCGTAAGCGGACGTTTCGGAACGGTTGTAATTCTCGTCTGTCTTCCGGACTCCGGTCACCGATTGCGGTAAAAACCGGTTTCCGGTAGAAGTACTGATATTGAATCCTAAAGTCCCGGTATAACGCAATTGAGGAATAATATCATACAATAAATCCATATTCAGGTTAATGTCTCTCGACAGGGTGTTGTTCACGGATTCGCGTGCCATAGCCACCGGATTGTAAGTGCTGCTGTATTTCCCCTGCAAGGTTTCGTAAGGGGTGAAATACACATTCGTACGCGTTACGCCGTCGAGCTCCATCACATACGGGCTTTGATTCGGCATCTTATTCATGGCGACATCCCTGGGATTGGAATAGTTATTATCCCTATTCCCCTGCGAAAAGGCCATACCCGTGGTGATCCGGAATTTATTAGAGAATTTATAATTCAGATTCAAACGCGCATTCAATCGCTTAAATCCTGTACCGATCGTAGTTCCCAACTCGGTCAGGTATCCGGCAGAAAAACGGTAAGTCGCCCGGTCGCCGCCACCGGACATCGATACATTGGTTTCGCTCACCACCGTATTCCGGGTAATTTCCGAAAGCCAGTCGGTATTCTGGTTAAATTCCCTCCAATACTGATAATTGGGATCGAAATTGATTTGCGGATTCGTCAAATCCGAAGCAATACCGAACGACAATGACGTCTCCAGACCGTTATTCCACAATTCGTCATGCATCAAAGAAATATACTGGTTCCCGTTCAGTTGCTTGATAGCCTTCGGCTCGAAATTGACATTGATTTTCTGATTGACGGTCACGGTCATTTTACCTACCGTACCCTGACGGGTCGTGATCAACAGTACACCGTTCGCCCCTTTCGATCCCCACACGGCAGTGGCTGCCGCATCCTTCAATACCTCGATCATCGCAATATCGGTCGGGGAAAGATTCACCAAACCGCTTAAATCCTCTTCATTCGCCGTAGCGAAGTCGAAATCGGAACTGATTTCCGTTTCGTAAGGAATACCGTCCAATACGATCAAAGGCTCGGAAGAGGTGGACAAAGAACTGATACCGCGAATACGGATCGACATACCGCTACCCGGAGCGCCGGAAGAAGATACGATATCCACGTTCGCCATTTTCCCCTGCAATGCTTCGCCCAATGAGGTTACGGGTAATTCTTCCACATCTTTCATTTCCATACGCTGAACGGATGCCGTAAGGTTTTTATAGGAAACCCCCATCGAGTTACGGGATGCCGTTCCTGTCACCACGACTTCGTCGATCAGCTGTGCATCGGCTTCCAGGGTGACGTCTATCACCTTTTGCCCCTTATATTCTACCTTTTTCGTCTTATAGCCGATAAACGAAAAAGTGATGTAAAGATTATCTTTTAAGTCTGCCGGAATCTTTAACATGTAGCCACCGTTCATATCGGTACTGATACCCGTATATACACGGTTATCCTTGTTCATGACTACAACATTTACACCGATCAGTGTTTCTTTTGCATCTCGGACCGTACCCCTCACGATGTTACTTTGTGCCTGCACGGACAGAGCGGCCAGGGTAAGCCCTATGATTAACACAATATGTTTCATCAGATTCATATTCATCATTATTTATTTTACTTAATTTTCCTCGTCGTCTTTCTCTGCGACAAAACAGTCGTCCACCGTTTCCAGGATATAGAACAAACACTCTCTGGCAAACTGCGGCCCGTAAGCGTTTACAACCCGGTTGTTCTCCGATTCCGGTAACTGAATCGTCAGCTTAAACGGACCGAAATCCTTATCTTCTATCGGCTCGCATTTCAGAATCTTGATCGAGAAGTCTTCTGTCACAGTCTGGAATTCCGTATTTTCAACCGTTCCTCTGATGAAATCAAGAATATTTAAGGTCTTATTATCTTTCCGGGCGATCATGTGTTTACCGAACCAGGCGGTAAGCTCTTTATTTTGGGTTTTATCGGAAGAGCTCTTCACTTTAGGCACTCCGTTTTGTCCCGGTTTCGCCCAATCATCGTGTGTACAGAAAAGAATCCCGCGGGAACTGGCAAACGGAGTTAAATTATCTTTGTCGTTCGGCCAATATTCCGTTTTCTTTACGATGTTGTTTTTCCAATTCAAAATCCACGGTTTCCATTCCGGATGCTGTCCGCCTCCGAGCGGTTCCATTTCCTCGGTGATATTTAAAATGGCGGTTTCAAATAATTTTTTCACCTCATAAGCCCGCCAGGTTCCCCACTTTCCGTCGGTATTAAATTCGTCTATACCCAACTGTACCGCCTTATCGTTTTCAAGGACGATACGGTTTTGCCCCAAACGCAGGAACGAAGATTCCCGGTCGGTTTCATACCAGTTTTGATCGTCCTCCGTAATCGCTTCCAACGGAACGACTTCCGAGATGAGGTGATAACGGATAATGGTCTCCATATCTTTCACCGAAATTTTCTTCCCATCCTTTAAAATCTGGTAATTACTTAAATTCCCGGAAGGATCTTCCGACAGGGCATAGCCCGAAGCGGCAAGTGCAGCATCGGACGGCAGGAATAAGGTAACTTTCCTCTCCTTATTGGCAATCAGCGACAACATTCCCGCTTTCATCAACATGTAGGAAAACAGCCTGTATTTAGGACTTTGAAAAGCAGGACGGGTAGCCGTTTCGAAAATAGCAGGCACTTCCACTTTCTGGATACCGTACATTATTCCGTTTCCGCACACTTCACGATGCTTCACATCCACATCTACATCGAAATTGTAAGGATATCCCCAGGAATTCATCAATCCTTCACGAACGTGTTGCGGGAAAGTGGGACCTTGCGAACGGATAAAATGATTATTGATCAGGTAAAACAAAGCCAATCGGTCGATCGTTTCGTAGCTTTCGTATTTCTGGCTTAAAGAAGGATCTTGCCAATACTCCTTGAAAAAGTCCTCCATAGCCTTGTTGTTCGGCACAAAACCGTTACAAGCGTCACGCCCCAGCAGTTTCCAGTCCTCACGGTCGCTCGTCCACTCATTGGCGATATCCAATAAAGCAAAATTCGGCGTATTCATGTGATAAAAAATAAACAGAGAGTCTCCCGCTTCCGCATACTTAGAGGAAAGATCCGCATCGTATTTGTAATTAGGGAAACGATCGTATAATTCACACATCAGCGAATAGTCGAGAGTGGGATCTTCCATCACCTGATGGATCGTGCGCAAAGGCTCGATAACCTGGTCTATGATATACAAATAACCGTTATCCGTCGGGATAGCGGCTTCGGAAACGCCGGCATTGGCAGGATAGATCCGATCTACATCCCCATACCAGTTACTACGGGGATAGAAATACTTATACTCGCTCTCCTGGTCTTTGATGCCCAACGAAACAAACATGTTGGAATTGAATACCGGAAGATACTTTTCACGGTTGAAGATCTTCAACGTTCTGCCGGAAACCGGGTCAAAACGGGTAGAAATGGCATCTCTAACCTGAGTACGGTGTTTGTAGCACACCCCGGGTAATACATGGTCGCTGTTCTGAGTAGGCTGAAAATTCAAAAACTCAGTCATACTATAAGAATATTTAATAATATGATACCCGATCAGTATGCGCAGCACCTCCGGGTCCATATCATCGATACTCTCATAACCATGTTTTTTCAGATAACGCTTGAAAACGTTATCGGTAGGAGCAAAAATAGTGGACAACCCTTTCCCGTGGATCAAATCCCCATATCCTGCTTTCTCCATGGCATCCAGAAAAACGGTAAAATTTCCCCGTTTTTGCAGAATTTCATTGGTAAAACCTTTCTGCAAACTCGAGGTTTCTGGGATACGATTGTTCCAGTCGTCACTACACGACGATAAGAACAATAAGTTCACAAATAAAATTAGAAGTACGATTTTCATGTTGTGGTTCTTATTTATATATACTTAGTTATTAAGTCTCTAAATCATATTTTTAACTCTCTTTGGGCACCTGATCCAAAGCAATGAAATCGAAAACAAAATGACTTATCATATACTGGGAATAAGTCAATTACAATTAAAAAAAACGAACGTTTTTTTAAGTAGAAAAAAGCAACAAGGAAGGGGTGGAAAAATGTTAATGATTAGATTAAAAATTTAATAAAAGGATAACCACTTTTAACATGCAGGGAAGAAAAGAAATTATATAATGTAAAAGCCTGAAATAAAAAAATATACCAAATA
>UQTM01000011.1 GCA_900544025.1 uncultured Odoribacter sp. | reverse complement strand
TCAGTCTCATTTTTATCTGCCGACGGCATTGTGAAAACGATTCCGGCGGCTTCCGGTGCAATGGGGCCCGTATTAAATAGCGATGCTTCTAAATTGTATGTCTGCAATCAGTTTGCCGGAACGGTGAGTGAGATCAATCTTCAATCCGGGACGCTGGAACGGAATGTGAGCGTGTTGCGCGAGCCGAAAAAAGCCGTATTCAGCCAGGACGGGAAAACATTGTTCGTAACCAATTTCTTACCTGCACAGCGTGCCGACCTCGATACCGTAGCTGCATGCCTGTCGGTGATCGATGTGCCTTCTTTCTCGAAACGCACCGATATCCGGCTGGAGAACGGAAGTAATGCATTACGCGGGCTTTGCCTGTCGCCCGACGGGAAGTATGTGTTTGTTTCCCATAACCTGGGACGTTTCACCGTGCCCACTTCTCAGTTGCAGCAAGGGTGGATGAATACCAGCGCCGTGAGTGTCGTGGATGTTGCCAAAGAAGAATTTTTAGGCTCGGTGCTGGTGGACGAGCCGGAACGGGGAGCTGCCGGAATCTGGGGCATTGTCTGTGACGGTGATAAAATGGTGATCTCCCATTCGGGCGTGCACGAAATCAGTGTGATCGATTATCCTGAATTTATCAAGAAATTCGAAGCTTATCCCGATAAGAAAAATTTAAATTACGATTTGCGTTTCCTGTATGGAGTTCGCGAGCGGATCGCTTTAAAAGGCAACGGTCCCCGCAATTTTATCGTGCATAATCATAAAGCCTATATACCTGCTTATTTTTCCGACGATTTGAATATTTACGATCTTTCGACCCATACGCTTACGGATATCGATCTGAATCCGGGACGGGTGGAAACTCCCCAGCAAAAAGGTGAACGAATGTTCAATGATGCGCATTATTGTTTTCAAAACTGGCAATCCTGCAATGGCTGCCATCCGGGAGACGGCCGTACCGACGGTATGAACTGGGATTTGATGAACGATGGCGTGGGAAATTCCAAGAATTGTAAGAGTATGTTGTTTTCGCATGTAACGGCCCCTTGTATGATTTCCGGTATTCGTGCGGATGCCGAAACGGCTGTGAGAAAAGGGTTCTATCATATTCAATTCTATGAGATTTCAGAGGAAGACGCTCTATGTGTGGACGAGTACCTGAAATCTTTACGGCCTGTGCCGAGTCCCTTCCTGGTGAACGGAGAACTGTCTGAAAAGGCGAAACTGGGAAGAAAAGTATTTGAAAAGCTTAAATGTGACGAATGTCATTCCGGCCCTTATTACACGGATTTGAAAATGCACCGTATCGGTGATGACATAGAATTTGAAAACGGCTGGGATACACCTACCTTACGGGAAGTATGGCGTACGGCTCCTTATCTTTTCGATGGGCGTGCAGCTACTATGGAGGACGTGTTTAAAGTGCATAAACACGGAATAAATAAGAAACTGTCGAAAACGGATCTGGAAGCATTGGTTGAATATGTAAATTCTTTGTAATGGTATTTTATAGGACATCATACGATATTTTTACGGCAGAGAATAAAGAATTCGGCTGCCTGGTGGATGAATTGCTGAACGAATGCAGTGAAAACGATATAGTGACCCGCCTGATCTTTTTTGGAAAGCCGCGGAATAACCAGGAGTATGCAACCCGTTTGGCCATGATCCGGGAAAAGGTAAAGGAAAAATTTGTAGATGCCTGTCCGGCAGTGAGCTATGTGGCGCAACGTCCGCTGGTGGGGGAATTGGTGCTGGAAGTGTACCGGGTGGGAGCCGATTTCGAGGGAAAGATCGAATATTGCGATTACAAGGGGATTCATTATCTGAGAATCGAGGACGACGAGCACCGGGAACTGGTTATCGGGAGTTTGCAGGGGAAAGACCTGAATTCCGGTATTTTGCAGCAGTCGGACGAAGTGTTCGCCGATCTGGGAGAATTGCTCGAAAAAGAGAATTGCAATATCCATTCGATCGTCCGCCAATGGAATTATATCGAGCGGATCACGGCATTCAACGGGGATCACCAGCATTATCAGGATTTTAACGATTCACGCAGTCATTTTTATGCCCGTACAGACTGGCCTGAGGGCTATCCGGCGGCTACCGGAATCGGTACGCAACTGGGAGGAGTGCTGGTAGATGTAAATGCCATTATTCCGAAATTGCCGCATTTCAGATGCGTGCCTTTGGATAACGCTTTGCAGGTGGCGGCGCATGCTTATTCTCAGGAAGTGCTTTTAGGAACGGAAGATCAGGTTTTTAAAGAAAAAACAACCCCTAAATTCGAAAGGGCGAAAGCGATTGTGGGAGCAGAGAGGGGCATTGTTTATATTTCGGGTACGGCGGCTATCCGTGGAGAGCAAAGTTTGACGGATGTAGGAATATTGGTACAGACAGGCACTACTATGGAAAATATAAATTACCTGATCTCCGGAGAGAATCTGAATAAAGTGGGCGTGCAGCCCGACGGACCCTGCCAGTTGGAAATGCTCCGGGTGTATCTGAAAAATCCGGAAGATGTAACGGCTGTGAAAGTGTATATGGAACATTTATTTACTAAAGTGCCTATTTCTTATTTGCTGGCGGATGTTTGCCGCGATGAGCTGCTGATCGAGATCGAGGGAATCGCTTCGTTTGCCGTGAAAGAATGATAGAATATTGATTTTTAAATAAATAAGATTATGAAAAAAAGATTTTTAAAAGTTATTGCTTTGGGATGTTTGGGTGTGGCTGTGGTAGCTTGCGCGCCTAAAAACAACCAAAAAGCAGAAAACCAAACTAAAACAGAAAATACTATGGAAGCACAGAACGCACCTTACGTAAAGAAGTACACGAATAAAGATTTTTATAAAGACGGAAAATTGCAGGCAGATGTAGCCCTGAAAGCTTACGAGGAAATGCTGGCTCACTACGGAATTAAATTATCTAAGCACATGCGTGACAATCTTTGGATTACCGATTTCGAACTGGGCGATTTTGAAAATGTGGGTATGGCCGGATTTTTCTGGGTGAACGATGCCGAGCACGGTTATTTCGCTCACGAAATTTACTTGCTGCCGGGACAGATGATTACCGAACACCGCCATGTGGCTACCGATAAACCGGCAAAACACGAATCGTGGATGGTGAACAAAGGATATATCTATAATTTCTCTACCGGAGAAGAAACTCCGAATGCTCCGGCTTTGCCTAAATGCCAAGATGGTTATATCACAGCCAAACATTGGGTGAAACAGAATCCGGGAGAAATCCTGCCATTGAACGGAGTGGGCGAGCCTCACTTTATGATGGCCGGGGAAAATGGAGCTTGTGTATTTGAATTTGCAAACTATCACGATGGGAACGGGTTGCGTTTCACCAATCCGAAAGTGCAGTTTACCGACGTGTTGAGCCAAAAATAAATCATATCATAAATCCTTGAAGCTATGAGAAAAGTAAATCATTTTGGAATCCCGACTACGGTGCCCCAACCGGGCGAAACCTATGCGGAAGGCCTGAAAGTATGGCTGACCGATTTTACCCAGAGCAAGAACCGGATTGAGTTTCTGCGTTTCGAACCGGATACGTGGATGCCGGAATTGCTTCAGAAAGTAGCCCATATAGCTTATGAGATCCCCGATATGGAGGAGGAATTGAAGGATGCTAAGGTGATCGTAGAGCCTATGGATTGCGGTGATAAATTCATTGCTTTTATTGAAGAGGAAGGTATTCCGGTGGAGTTGATGTGTTATAAAAAATAAGACGGTTTAAAAAACAGAAGATTATGAAGAAATTTATCAATAAAACCGAGGATATAACCAAAGAATTGTTGGAAGGTTATGTGATGGCATACCAGGACCGGGTAAAACTGGGCGCAGAAAATATCGTGGTGCGTACCCATCCGAAAAGTGAGGATAAAGTGGCTATCGTGACAATGGGCGGATCGGGACACGAGCCTGCCCTGAGCGGCTATGTGGGGGAAGGGATGCTCGATTGTTCCGTAGTCGGCGATATTTTTGCCGCTCCGGGTGCACAGCGCGTGTTCCAGGCTTTACAGATGTTCAAAAGGGATGCCGGGATTTTGTTGGTGGTGCTGAACCATTCGGGTGACCTGATGAGTGCCAATATGGCTTGTAAGCTGGCTGCTAAAGCCGGGATCAAAGTGAAAATGCTGGAAACTCACGACGATATCAGTGCAGGCCTGGATGCTGCCGACGACGATCGCCGCGGATTGGCCGGCTGTATTCCTTTGTACAAGGTGGTTGGAGCTGCTTCGGAAGAAGGTAAGAGCCTCGATGAGTTGTATGAGCTGGGAGAACGTTTCAATAAAGGAATCGCAACCCTGGCCGTAGCTATGAATAAATGTACGCATCCGCAGAACGATGCAACGATCACCGATCTGCCGGAAGGCATTATGGAGATCGGAATGGGACAGCACGGTGAAGGCGGTGGCGGCCAGGAAGCTTTGATTTCTGCCGACGATACGGCTGAAAAAATGGTGGGCTTGCTGATGCGTAAATTGCAGGCTAAGGCCGGCGATAAGGTGTTGCTGTATATCAACGGTGTCGGCGCTACCACTCACATGGAAATGAACATTGTTTTCCGCCGGGCATACCAGGTGCTGGAAGCTGCGGGCGTGAAAGTGGTGGACGGGCGTATCGGCGAAATGCTGACCGTTCAGGAACAATCCGGATTCCAGATGATTTTGGGAAGAATGGATGACGACCATATCGATTACCTGAAAAATCATATGGCTAACGCTCCGTATTGGACGACCGTTCAAAAATAATCCGGAGAGTTGGCCGCCTATTCAAAAATACTTATAAAAATAAGAGGAAACGCAGGACAAAGTACGGAAGATGCTTCGGGCACTTTGTCCTGTTTATTCCGGCTTTTTAGACAATAACGACAATGAATTTAACGATAGAGAATTTTAAGGCAATGATGAATCTGGCTCTGGCTAATATTAAAGCGAGAGAAGAGGAGTTTTCAAAACTGGATGCGATCGCCGGAGACGGCGACCACGGTACGGCCGTTGTGACCGCTCTTTCCATTATTGCCGCCGATGCACAGGAGGGGACGGAATTTCCCGCTATGCTGAACGATATGGGAATGGGCGTTATGATGAAAACCAGTGGCTCTACCAGCACCCTGTTAGGAGCTTTGTTTATGGGAATGGGGGAAGCGCTGGAACCTTTGCAAGTGACGAATGAGGTGAATGCAGCCCAATTGAAAGTGATGTTTCGCGGAGGCTTGACGGGTGTGCAGGAACAAACCAAAGCAAAACCCGGAGATAAAACGATGATGGACGCATTGGTCCCGGCGGTGGAAGCGATCGAAGCTTGTGAGTCGGACGATGTGAAAACCTTGTTGAAAGCCGGGGCGGAAGCTGCTTTGAAAGGGGCGGAAGCAACCGTAAATATGAAGGCTAATTTCGGGCGTGCCCGGAATTTAGGGGAACGTTCCATCGGGTTTGCCGATGCAGGCGCTACTTCCTGGGCTTGCCTGTTCCAGTCGTTCGCGGAAGGGATTCATTAAGATTCGATCATTTTAACCTTAGAACTTTTAATTATAATTTATTATGGCAGATTTAGACGGGATATTAGAGAACAAAGATAAAGATTACGGAATCGGGATTCCGGTAAAGCACGAGAGCTTTTTCTTAAAAGGGCTGGATCATTGCGATTGGGGTATTAAAGACCGCATGTCGCGTATTTTCAATGTAAAATCAGGGCGGACAGTGATGCTGGCTTTCGACCACGGTTATATTATGGGGCCGACTTCCGGACTGGAACGCCTGGATTTGAATATCGTGCCTCTGATCGAGTATGCCGATTCGATTATGTGTACCAGAGGCTCATTGCGTTCCGTGGTACCTCCTACGAGCAATAAAGCCGTTTGTCTTCGTTATTCGGCAGGAACTACCGTTTTAACCGAGTTGAACGACGAATGTATTATCGGTATCGACGATGCAATCCGTATCAATGCTTCGGCTTTGGCCGTCATGGTTTCTATCGGTGGTACTTATGAGGCAAAAACCATCGAGAATCTGGTACGTACCGCAGATTACGGTTATAAGTACGGAATCCCTACTTTGGGTGTAACCGCAGTGGGTAAAGATATGGTGCGCGATGCCCGTTATTTCTCTACCGCTTCCCGTATTTGTGCAGAGAATGGCGCGACTTTCGTGAAAACTTATTATTGCGAAGGATTTGAAAAAGTGGTTAACGCTTGTCCTGTGCCCATCGTAATTGCCGGAGGGAAGAAGTTGGAAGAAAAAGCTGCTTTGGAATTATGCTATAAAGCAATTAACGAAGGAGCATGCGGAGTGGATATGGGACGCAACGTATTTCAATCGGAAGATCCGGTTGCTATGATACAGGCCGTGCGCGCCGTTGTTCACGAGAATGAAACGCCGGAACAGGCATTTAAACTGTTCAATGAATTGAAAAATAAATAAAAAGATATGTTTTTGACTTGTGCCGGGTGAAGAGGGAAAAACTGACGAATCCCGGTGCAAGGCAAATTTCTTTTACGCTGACAATTTTACTTATGGTATGTAGATCTGTAATTTTTAGTATCTTGTTTTTTCTGGTGCTGGGTGTTTCTGCCCAGTCGAAGGCGAAAACGAAGGCTGCTTCCTCTTGGGAAACGGCTGTGACGAAAGCCAAGACCGATGCGTGCAATCGATTGGCAACAAAAAAAATGCCTGTTGTTTCAGGTGTTATGAAATTGAAAACCCCCGCGCAAAAAATTTCGGTAGATGTGACAGGGTGGAATGAATTAGCTCTTTACACCTGGGGTACAGCGGATGGAAACCGTTTCGACCACGCAGCCTGGGCAAATGCCAGACTGACGACGACCGACGGTAAAACCGTATGGTTGTCCGACCTGAAACCGGTGTATATGTATTCTCCCTATAAAGCTCCGGCTAAGGATAAAAATATGGGAGGACGTACCATTTCGATCGGTGGACAGGCATACGAACACGGGGTGATGCTTCATGCCAATGGCGAGATGATTTTCGACTTAGGGAAAAAATACAAAACCTTTGAAGCCGAAGTGGGTGTGGACGATGGAGCCAGTACGATGGCAAGTGTCGTGTTCCGCGTGCAGAATGTGGCGGGACATCCGATCGTGAACCAGTTGAAAAAGACTTATCCGGCAGAGGTTGCCCGCATCGAATCGACCTTGAACGTTCCGGCCGAACTTTGGATTACCACCCAGGACGCTTCTCTGGAAAAAGCCGCAGTGGAGTCGAAAATGAGAGCTTTGAAAGACCAGAGTTATTTCAGGGCACAGATTGCGGCTATCGATAAGAAAGCTCCGGCAGCACAGGCATTGGCTTATATGGATTTGTTGGATAAAGTAACTCGTACGATCGATTTACAGCAGCAGTTGGAATGGGTGAACCTGAAAGCGATGCGGATGGCGCTGGACGATATGAAGAAGATGCAGGGATTCGACGCTGCAAAATACGAAGCTAAATACAAGGAATTGTCGGAAGGTCTTGCCGGAGCCGAAAAAGCTTTATACACAGGCGAAGATGCCGCTTTAGCCGATGCACAGCATCTGCTCGATCTGAAACGCGAGATTTTAATGGCCAATCCTTTGCTGGATATGGATAAGATCGTAGTTACCCATTTTAACTTAGGAAACCGTGCCCGTAGCGCTATGGCCGGATCGTTAGGTACACCGCCCAATAACTGGTCGAGCATGTATTCCGCTTCACGTTTGGGACATGATGCTGAAATCATGGAGTTGTCGAATCTCCGGGGCGACATTCAAAAACGTACGATCTATAAACCGGAACGCAAGGTGAATATCGCCGACCTGCAAATGCACTGGGACGGCGATAAGCTGTTGTTTTCCTCTATCGATGAAAATAACCACTGGCAAGTGTATGAAGTGGGAATCGACGGAAAAAATTTCCATCAGAAAGTGAAGGTGGACGAACCCGATCTTGAATTTTGCGATGCAAACTATCTGCCCGACGGCCGTATCATTGCTTCCACCAATATCGGTTACCACGGAGTGCCTTGTGTGAACGGTAGCGATGCTGTGGGTAATTTGGCTCTTTACGACCCGAAAAACGGATCGTTCCGGCGTTTGACTTTCGACCAGGACGGAAACTGGAATCCAGTGGTGATGAACAACGGACGTGTGATGTACACCCGTTGGGAATATACCGACCTGACACACTATTTCTCGCGTATCGTGATGCACATGAATCCGGACGGGACAGAGAATAAGGCCCTGTATGGCAGCGGTTCTTTCTGGCCGAACAGTACTTTCGACATCAAGCCTCTGCCGGGTAGCACCACCCGTTTTGTGGGAGTGATTTCCGGTCACCACGGGATAGCTCGTTCCGGCCGTCTGATGATTTTCGATCCTGCAAAATCGCGTAAGGAAGAACAGGGCGTAGTGCAGGAAATGCCTTTCCGCGACCGGAAGATTATCCCGGAAGTGAAAGATGAATTGGTGAACGGGGTTTGGCCGCAGTTTATGAGACCTTGCCCGTTGAACGATAATTATTATCTGGTATCGGCAAAATTATCTCCGGGCAGTTTGTGGGGGATCTATTTGGTGGACGTGTTCGATAACCTGACTTGTATTGCGGAATTCGAAGGCGAAGGAATGAATGCTCCGATGCCCGTGAGAAAAGTTAAAACTCCTCCTGTGATTCCGGATCGTGTGAATTTGAACGACAAAGAAGCGACCGTATTTATCCAGGATATTTACGAAGGTGAAGGAACCAAAGGATTACCGAAGGGAATTGTAAAAGAACTGCGTGTTTTCGCTTATGAATATGCTTACCGTAACTCTCCTTCCGATCACGATGCACAGGGTGTGCAGAGTGGCTGGGACATCAAGCGCCTGCTGGGTACTGTTCCTGTGGAAGAAGACGGTTCGGCCATTTTCAAAGTGCCTGCAAATACGCCTATTTCTATACAGCCTTTGGATAAAGAGGGACGGGCCTTGCAATGGTTCCGTAGCTGGTTTACCCCTATGCCGGGAGAAACCGTGTCCTGTGTAGGCTGCCACGAAGACCAGAACCAAATTCCGATCCCGAAACGAACGATTGCTTCTCAGATCAAGCCTCACCAGTTGAAAACACCGGAAGGCGGAGTGCGTTCTTTTACGTATGAACTCGAAATACAGCCTATTTTAGACCGGGCTTGTGTGGCTTGTCACAATGAAAATAGTAAAATAGACCTCAGAGGCGGCCGGATGAATACGAAATATCCCCGTTTCGGAAGACAATGGAGTGAAAGTTATTTGGCGATTATGCCCTATATCTACCGTCAGGGGCCGGAAGCCGAGATGTATGTGCTGAAACCTTATGAATATCATGCGACCAATTCGGAATTGGTGCGGATGCTTACCAAAGGGCATCATGGAGTGGAACTCACCGATAAGGAATGGCGTTCCCTGTATAACTGGATCGATTTTAATGCGCCTTATAACGGAAGTTTCGATAATCTCCGCACCTTGGCCGGACGCGATCAGTACCAGCGCCGTATGGAGTTGATGCAGAAATACAATGGTATCCATGTGGATTGGCGGAAAGAGATCGCCGATTATGCCGAATACCTGAAAGGAAAAGGCGAGATCAAACCCGAAATGCCCGCACCTCAGAAAGAAGTGCGCTATAAAGAGGTGAAAGCGAAACATTGGCCTTTCAGCGCATCGGAAGCCAAAGCGCGTCAGGCTGCCGACAATAAGCCTGCTAAAGAGGTGGAAGTCGCTCCCGGCGTGAAGATGAAATTTGTCTGGATTCCTGCGGGAGAGTTCGTTATGGGCTCGAACCGTTCAGAACAGGATTGTGCCCCGGCATTTAAAGCCAATGTGAAAAAAGGATTCTGGATGAGTGAAACCGAAGTAACCAACGAGCAATTCTGTGCTCTTTTCCCTGAACACAACAGCCGTATCATCGGTCAGTTCTGGAAAGACCATACGACAGCCGGTTTGCCTGCTAACAAACCTCAGCAGCCTGTGATCCGGGTAAGCTGCGACGAAGCCGCCGCTTACTGTGATAAATTGGGTCAGAAAGCCGGACTGAAAATGAGCCTGCCTACTGAAACACAATGGGAATGGGCTTGCCGCGGCGGTAGCGACGAAGCTTTTTGGTACGGTACGTCGAATACGGATTTCAGTAAATATGAGAACATGGCCGATGCCCAATTGTCGGATATGGCCGTACAGGGGGTAGATCCGAAACCGATGAGCAAGAATAATCCCTTGCGTAAATACTGGGATTATATTCCTAAAGTTTCTTCTGTGGACGACGGTGAAATGCTGACTGCTTTTGTCGGTAAATACGAAGGTAATCCCTGGGGCTTGAAAGACATGCACGGTAATGTGGCAGAATGGACTTGTTCGGATTACGTTTCTTATCCGTTGAAGAAAGAAGGCAGCAGCGATAAGAAAGTGGTGCGCGGAGGTTCCTGGACCGATCGTCCTAAATATTGTACCTCATATACCCGCAAGGCTTTCTATCCCTGGCAAAAAGTTTATAATGTTGGATTCCGTGTGATTATAGAAGATTAATACTGAATTTCAATAACAATAGTAGAGAGCTGAAAAATAATCGATTGTTTTTCAGCTCTCTTTTTTATATGTCGTTTTTATTTTTGTCGTATATAGAACACTCGCCCCGGGCGATGGATTCTTTCCGGATTTACTCTTTCAAAGAGTATGTTCGGAACAGGAAAAAAGCAGAAATGCAGTAAAAATCACTAAATTTCCCTGTTTTTGCTATAAAGTTGATTTTTTTTGGTATAATTTTTAAATATAGGACGTTTTTATAGGTACTTTTGGAAAGTAATCTACAAAAAAATCCAATATGAATTTAAAATTATTTCTTATTCTCTTTTTGTTTACCGTTCTTACGAACGGATGCCAGAAAAAGCAAAATCTGGTGGAAAGTAATTTCACTTTTGCAGATTCACAGTTGAGATATGCTTTGCAGGAAACGGAAGCTGTGCGGGAAAAAGTGGAAGGAAAAATGTATAATCCCCGGACTCTTGATCCAAAAGGTAATTTAAAGCTGGTGGCTCCCGGTGACTGGACGAGCGGTTTTTTCCCCGGCGAGTTGTGGTATATGTATGAATATACCGGAGACGAGTTTTGGAAGCAGAAAGCCAAAGAATATACCGAGGTGCTGGAAGGCCAGAAAAATAACGGCAGAACGCACGATATGGGCTTTAAGATGTATTGCAGCTATGGAAACGGTTTACGTATAGCTCCGAACGAAGAGTACAGGGAGGTTTTGATGACTTCTGCCCGTACGCTCGCCACCCGTTTCCGGGAAAAGACGGGCTGTTTACGCTCCTGGGATCATAGCCGGGATAAATGGGCTTATCCGGTGATTATCGATAATATGATGAATTTGGAATTATTGTTCTGGGCTTTCCGGGAAAGCGGGGATTCCCTGTTCTATAACATTGCCGTAAGCCATGCCCTTACCACTATGAAAAATCATTTCCGCGAGGATTACAGTTCTTACCATGTGGTGAATTACGACACTTTGACGGGCGAAGTCTTGGATCGCCATACTCATCAGGGGTATGCCCATTCTTCTGCCTGGTCGAGAGGTCAGGCCTGGGGACTGTACGGTTATGCCATGTGTTTCCGCGAAACCGGGGATACGGTTTTCCTGAATCAGGCCCGGCATATTGCCGATTTCATTTTTCATCATCCGAATTTGCCGCAAGACCTGATTCCGTATTGGGATTTTAATGCTCCCGGCATTCCGGACGAGCCGCGCGATGTGTCGGCCGCTACGGTTACGGCTTCTGCTTTATATGAATTGTGTACGCTGGA
Organism: uncultured Odoribacter sp.; assembly: GCA_900544025.1. Taxonomy (GTDB): domain Bacteria; phylum Bacteroidota; class Bacteroidia; order Bacteroidales; family Marinifilaceae; genus Odoribacter. The sequence goes on along the minus strand of UQTM01000011.1, from coordinate 54,110 downwards.
CCCTGCCAACCGTTCGAAATACAAAGCCCTTGCCGATAAAATGATGGAAAATTTAACCCTGAATTACCGGGCAGAGATCGGAAAAGACAAGGGGTTCCTGTTGCTGCATAGCACAGGGTCGAAGCCGCATAATTCGGAAGTGGATGTGCCGTTGGCGTATGCCGATTATTATTTTCTGGAAGCTTTGCTGAGGAAAAGGGCTTTGGAAAATGCAGGGGAAGTTAAGAACTGAGGGGAGAGCGGGATATGATAAATAAGGTGGGAAGAAGGAGTACACGGACATCGTGTATTCCTGCCTTACCTTCGGATAAAAAGAGATGCAGGATAGTGGAGATATTTTTTATAGAATGGTGCAAACGTTTTAAGGGCGTGGAATGAAAGTTTGTAAATAAAAAGTATATGAGAAAATTGATAGCATTTTTAGGGTTGGTGTGTTTTTGGGGAGGAAGTGCTTGGGCGCAAATTCCGGTGACGGAAAAAACACGGCTGACGGAAAATTGGGAATTTTTGAGGAGTGATCTGGGGGGAATCTGGGAGGCTGTGCGTCCCGGAGGAGGGTCGGAGTCGGTTCCCTTGTGGAGTAAAGTCACTTTACCGCATTGCTTTAATGCGGAAGACGGAGTCGATCCCGATGTAAATTATTACCAGGGGCCGGGCTGGTATCGTACCCGTTTGCAGTTGCAGAATCCTTATCCCGGCGGGCGGATTATGCTGGAGTTTGAAGGGGCCGGGCAGAAAACCGATGTATATGTGTACACCACCAAAGTGGAAAGCCATGTGGGTGGATATGACGAGTGGAGCGTGGATATTACCGATGCAGTAAACGAATTTTTGAATAGCAAGGCTGCTGCGCGTTTTAAAGGCAAAGTGCCTGTATCCGTCCGTTGCGATAATTCGCGCGATGTGGAGATGATCCCTTCCGACCTGTCCGATTTTAATTTATACGGAGGGTTGTACCGCTATGTGAATTTGGTGTATTTGCCGGAAGTGTCCCTGAAAGAAATAGAGATCCGTCCGGTATTGGATAAAAATTTGAAGAAAGGGCATTTGGAGATAAAAACCGGGTTTTATAATCCGGCGGATATCAGGGAGGCCGTCGTTGAAATTTTAGTGAAAGACCCTCAGGGGAAAGTGATCATCCGGGAGGAAAAACAAGTATTACCTTTAGGGGAAAACGTGCTGTTGTCGGCCGATATAAAATCTCCGGTGCTGTGGGATACCGACCGTCCCGCGCTTTATACCTGTGAACTGACCGTGAAGGCTAACGGACAGCAGGCAAAATCGGTCGAAAAATTCGGTTTCCGGCATTTTGAATTTATCGACTACGGGCAGTTTATGCTGAATGGCCGGCGCTTATTGCTCAGGGGAACCCACCGCCATGAAGACCATGCCGGAGTGGGTGCGGCTATGACCGAAGAGCAGATTGTGGCCGAAATGGAGATGATGAAAGAAATGGGAGTGAATTTTATCCGTTTGGGACATTATCAGCAATCGTCCATTGTTTTGGAAGCGTGTGACCGCCTGGGAATATTGGTATGGGAAGAAATTCCCTGGTGCCGGGGAGGCGTAGGCGGTGAAAATTACCGGGAACAAGCCCGGCGGATGTTGCGGAATATGATCACCCAGCACCGGAACCATCCGAGCGTAATTATTTGGGGGTTGGGAAATGAGAACGACTGGCCTAACGATTTTCCGGAATTCAGGCAATCTGAGATCAGGGCGTTTATGTCGGAACTAAACGATATATCCCATCGTATGGATGCAGGGCGGATGACGGCAATCCGCCGTTGTGATTTTTGTAAAGACATCGTCGATGTGTATTCGCCTTCTATCTGGGCAGGCTGGTACAGGGGAAAATATGCCGATTATAAGAGCATGTCGGAAAAAGAGATGAAAGGAGTGAAGCATTTTCTGCATGTGGAATGGGGAGGCGATAGCCATGCCGGACGGCATTTGGAAAACCTGAATGAAGCGAAAGTCAGGAACGGGCAGACCGACGGGCAATGGTCGGAAAGCTACATTGTCCGCCTGATCGATTGGCATTTAAAGGAACAGGAGAATATGCCCCGATTGACAGGGGCGGCTTATTGGCCTTTTAAAGATTTTTCCACTCCGGTACGCCCTGAAAACCCCGTGCCTTATGTCAATCAGAAAGGTGTGGTGCAGCGCGACCTGACGAAAAAAGAGAGCTATTATGTGTTTCAGTCTTATTGGACGGCTCGCCCGATGATTCATATTTACGGGCATACCTGGCCGGTACGTTGGGGAGAAAAAGGAGAGAAGAAAGAAATATTGGTTTATTCCAACTGCCAGCAGGCCGAATTGTTCGTGAACGGGAAAAGTCAGGGTGTGAAGGTGCGTAACAGTCAGGATTTTCCGGGAGCGGGATTGCGCTGGAATTGTGCATTGAATGAAGGAGTGAATGAGATTCGTGTGGTGGGAACCGCTAAAATGGACGGTAAGAAGATCAGTGTAACGGATAGCCTGAATTGGGAATATCAGATTGAGAAATGGGGAAAGCCTGAAAACATAGAATTGAAAACGGTGGATTGCGGGAACGGACAGATCCGGGTGGAAGTACAACTGACCGACGCCAAGGGAATACGTTGTTTGGATGCCCGTAATTTTATCCGCTTTGAGATTGCCGGGGACGGCTCTCTGTTGCGTAATCAGGGGACGATGGGTGGCTCTGCTAAAGTGCAGGCTTGTAACGGACGGGCTTTTATTTTGGTGAATCCGAATGGAGGGGAAAGTGTGGTTAGTGTCAAGTCCGATCGTTTGAAAACGAAATTTATTCATGTGTCCGGCCGGTGAAAAGTTCTGTTGTAGAAATATAAATAAAGCGGTGGATTTTTTACGTCCCTATGTTGCCGATAAGGCGGGCTGAAAATGGAAACCGGACGTGATGTATTGAGTGTAATGACCGGTTGCCCGGCCTTTTGGGGGTGCTCCGTGCATGGTATCGGGGTGATTACGGGTGTCTGGAACTTTGGCTGCGGCTCGGACATTTTCCGGAGCATGAGGAAACGATCCGTAATTTACCGCTTCGAAACCCTTTTTATAGATTGTAAATTAAAATCGTTATCATGATGAAAAAATGGTTCGTACTGATTTGTTGCAGTTGCCTGCTGCCGTTGTTTCCGGCAGAGGCACAGAGCTGGCAGTCTGCTTTGGTAAAAGTGAAAAAGAGCGGGAAATTGGTGTATGCGAAAGATAAAGACGGATTTGTGCTTCCCGATTTTTCCCATGCCGGCTATCGGGGTGGCGGGGTGGCGCTTCCTGTCGTGAAAGTGGTGAAAGAGATATCCCCTGTGGACGGAGATAATACTTCTCACATACAACAAGCTATCGATGAGGTGGCGGCCTTGAGCCCGGATGCCGATGGAATCCGGGGAGCGCTGCTTCTGAAAGCCGGGGTTTATCCGGTGGCGGGGACTTTATTTGTGAATGCCGACGGAATCGTTTTAAAAGGGGAAGGAGCAGAGGCTACGATCATCCGGGGAATAGGCGACCGGCCTCACCAAAGAGATATCGTCGTGGTGGGAAATAGCCGTTTGAACAGTTGGAGAAGCCAAAAAAACACGGAAAATTACGATATCACTTCGAAAATAGTCCCGGTCGGGGCAACGGCTTTTGAAGTGAAAGAGGCTTCCCGCTTCAAGAAAGGAGACGCTATCGTGATCTATCATCCCTGCACGGAAAAATGGCTGGAGGCGATTCGTTACGGAGATACGGGAAAAGATGCAGGTTGGACGCCCGGCGAGCAGCCTATCGAATATCAGCGTTATATCACCGCAGTTTCGGGCAATAAAATTACGGTGGACGCTCCTGTTTTTTATACGCTCGATCGTTCTTTGGCTCAATCGTCTATTTACGGTTTTGATGCCTCTGCCCTTTGCCGGAATTGCGGGGTAGAAGATTTGTGCGTGGAGATCAGCAGTAAGGGGGGACAGGATGAAAACCATGCTTCGAATTGCATCCGTTTTTACGGGGCGGAGGATTGCTGGGCACTCCGGGTGACGACCAAGGGGTTTATCCTGTCGGGAATCATGACGCATCTCTGTACCCGTTCCACGATAAAGGATTGCTCTGCACTCGATCCGGTGGGAATCGTTACCGGGGGACGCTATTATAATTTCAACATTTTCGAACGTTCCCAATTGGTGCTGTTTGAAGGGTGCTATGCTAAAGACGGACGTCATAACTACATCTCGAACGGTAACTCAACCGCTTCGGGCTGCGTGTTCCTGCATTGTGTTTCGGAAGCGACTAAGACGGTAAATGAAGGACACCGCCGCTGGACGACGGGGGTGCTTTTCGATAACCTGAAAGAGGTGAATCCTATCCGCCCCCTGATTGTAGCCTTGTATAACCGGGGAGATTACGGCACCGGGCACGGCTGGGCTATGGCACACGGGGTGTTGTGGAATTGTGACGTCACTCCGAAGGGGCAGTTTTGTGTACAGCAGCCGCCCACCGGGCAGAATTATTCTATCGGAGGTATTGCAGCCACGGCTTATGGAAAGCATCCGTTTAAGCATCCGGCGGGGTATATCGAAGGTTTGAACCGTCCCGGACTTCAGCCTGCTTCGCTTTACGAAGCCCAGCTGAAAGCCCGCTTGCGGCAGAAATAGCGCGGATAAAAGATACCGGATAAAACAATCGATAAGCTATAACTCCTGATTCGGGAATCATGAAAACAGGGTTATACATCGTATGCTGATTGCTTTTTTCTATGCAGGCCCGGATGAAGTGAGGAAAAGTGCACTGTTTCCGGCAAAAAAATATAATGTTGGATTTCGGATGATTGTTGAAGGTGGATAGAGTGAAATTCGACGCCGATGGGGGTATGGAGTTTTTCCTGCCCCCTTTTTTAGTGAAATATAAAAATATGCTGTATAACATATCTATATTTTGTTAAATTCACAACAAAATGAAAGAAAAATGTAACTAACCACACATCGCAATCCTTTGCATTTGTAGGAAGCATCTGTCGAGGCTTTTAGCTATGGGAAAATAGAGAATAAAATTTATAACTTGCCGCCAGAGGTGTTTTTTCGAGGGGGTAAAACAAGGGAATTGAAAAGAAAAACCGACACTAAATACACTCAATAAAACTATACAAATGGAAGGAAACTTGGATTTGGTCATGTCGTTTTACAAAACGCTGCCCGAAAAGGTGGAAAAAGCGAGAACTGTATTGAGAAGACCACTGACCTTGACAGAAAAAATTTTGTTTGCTCACTTGTTTGACGAACGAAAAATGCGGGATTATGTCCGGGGAACGGAATATGCCGATTTCCGCCCCGACCGGGTTGCTATGCAGGATGCAACCGCACAAATGGCTTTATTACAATTTATGAATTCCGGACGTAAGCAGTCGGCTGTGCCTGCTACCGTGCATTGCGACCATTTGATCCAGGCGTGGAAAGGGGCTACGGAAGATTTAAATAAAGCCTGTGTTACGAATCGGGAAGTGTACGATTTCCTGCAAAGTGTCTCCGATAAATTCGGGATCGGCTTTTGGAAGCCGGGCGCCGGAATCATTCATCAGGTCGTGCTGGAAAATTATGCTTTCCCCGGAGGGATGATGGTGGGGACCGACTCGCACACTCCGAACGCCGGAGGGCTGGGAATGATTGCCATAGGTGTGGGAGGAGCCGATGCTGTGGATGTGATGACGGGAATGGAATGGGAATTGAAAATGCCTAAAATCATCGGAGTAAAATTGTCCGGGAGATTGTCCGGCTGGGCGGCTCCTAAAGACGTGATCTTAAAATTGGCCGGCCTCCTGACCGTGAAAGGGGGAACGAATGCCGTTATAGAATATTTTGGCGAAGGTGCGGCTACTTTGTCGGCTACGGGGAAAGCCACCATCTGCAATATGGGGGCGGAAGTGGGAGCGACCACCTCTATTTTTCCTTACGACGGGGAGATGGAACGTTATCTGACGGCGACAGGACGTGAAGCCGTTGCACAGAACGCCGCCCGGATAGCCGATTGTTTAAAAGCGGATTCCGGGGCAGAGGTCTATTACGACCGGGTGATCGCGATCGATTTATCGGAATTGGAACCCTATATAAACGGGCCTTTCACTCCGGATGCGGCCACGCCTATTTCCGAGTTTGCCGAAAAGGTAAAAGCGAGCGGTTATCCCCGGAAAATGGAGGCCGGGCTGATCGGTTCGTGTACCAATTCTTCCTATCAGGATTTAGACCGGGCGGCTTCGTTGGCGCGGCAGGCAATAGATAAAAAATTGAAAGTGGCTGCTCCTTTGATTGTGAATCCGGGATCGGAACAAATCAGATATACGGCCGACCGGGACGGATTGATCTGCTTGTTCGAGGAAATCGGAGGTACTATTATGACGAATGCCTGCGGTCCCTGTATCGGGCAATGGAAACGGGAAATAGATGACGACCAGCGTAGAAATTCGATTGTCACTTCTTTCAACCGGAATTTCGCCCGCCGGGCGGACGGTAATCCGAATACCCATGCTTTTGTAGCATCCCCCGAACTGACGATGGCATTGACCATCGCCGGGGATTTGTGTTTCAATCCCCTGACCGATAAATTACAGAATGAAGCGGGAGAGTGGGTGAAGTTGGAGGAGCCCCAGGGAAACACCTTACCTCCCAGGGGATTTGCGGTAGAGGATAAGGGATATATTCCGCCCCGGGGAAAAGAAACGGAAGTGAGGATTGCTCCCGATTCCGGGCGGTTACAGAGGCTGGAGCCCTTTCAACCCTGGGACGGCAAAGATTTGGAAAACATGCCTTTGCTGATCAAGGCCGCCGGAAAATGTACGACCGACCATATTTCTATGGCCGGCACATGGCTTCGTTTCCGGGGACATTTGGAGAATATTTCGGACAATTTGCTAATGGGGGCGGTGAATGCTTTTAACGGTAAGGCCAATTCTGTGAAGAACCGGCTCGACGGTTCGTATGGGACGGTGTCCGGGGTGGCTAAAGATTATAAATCCAAAGGGATAGCTTCGGTGATCGTCGCGGAAGAGAATTACGGGGAAGGATCGTCGCGGGAACACGCTGCTATGGAACCCCGTTTTTTAAATGTGAGAGTGGTTTTAGTAAAATCTTTTGCCCGTATTCATGAAACGAATTTGAAAAAACAAGGAATGCTGGCATTGACTTTTGCCCGCCCCGCCGATTATGACCGGATTCTGGAGGACGATCGTTTGAGTGTAAAAGGGTTAGGAACGTTTGCTCCGGGATGTCCTTTGACCGTGGTGATTACCCATAAAGACGGAACGACGGAGCAGATAGAAGCCGTGCATACTTACAATAAGGTGCAGATCGAATGGTTTCGTGCCGGTTCTGCCCTGAATTACAATGCGAATAAAGTGAAAAGTCATGAGTAAATTAGATATAAAGAATGGAAAATTGATCGTTCCTGCCTGTGTGACCATACCTTATATCACAGGAGACGGGGTAGGGGCTGAAATCACCCCGGTCTGCCAGGCGGTGGTGAATGTTGCGGTGGAAAAAGCTTATGCCGGAAAATATTCTATCGAATGGAAAGAAGTGATGGCCGGAGAACGTTCGTTTAATATCAGTGGCGAATGGCTGCCGGAAGCGACGCTGGAAACTTTCAGGGAATACCTGATCGGCATCAAAGGGCCGTTGACTACGCCTGTCGGCGGGGGAATACGTTCGTTGAACGTGGCGTTGAGGCAGACATTGGATTTGTATGTTTGCCAGCGTCCGGTGCGTTGGTTCAAGGGGGTGGAATCTCCGGTGAAAGAACCGCAAAAAGTGAATATGGTGGTTTTCAGGGAGAATACCGAAGATATTTACGCCGGAATAGAATGGAAATATGGGACACCGGAGGCTGAAAAATTCCTTCGTTTCCTGCAAGACGAAATGAACGTTCGGAAAATCCGTTTCCCGGAGACTTCTTCTTTCGGAGTGAAGCCGGTTTCTGTGGAGGGAACGGAACGCTTAGTGCGTTCGGCTATCGAATATGCGCTGGAAAACGGATTACCCACCCTGACCCTGGTGCATAAAGGCAATATTATGAAATTTACCGAAGGGGGCTTTAAATTGTGGGGATATGCTTTGGCTGAACGGGAATTCGGCAGCCGGGTTTTCACGATGATGCAATATAACGAACTGGCGAAAGAAAAAGGAAAAGCTGTTGCGGACGAGGCTTTGAGGCTGGCACGGCAGGAGGGGCGTTTGGTGGTGAACGATGTGATAGCGGATGCTTTTCTGCAAAATACCTTGTTAAAGCCGGAAGCTTATTCGGTGATCGCCACCCTGAACCTGAACGGGGATTACATTTCCGATCAGTTGGCTGCTATGGTGGGAGGAATAGGCATCGCTCCCGGAGCCAATATCAATTATCGTACGGGGCATGCTATTTTTGAGGCTACTCACGGAACCGCTCCCGACATTGCCGGGGAAAATAAGGCAAATCCTTCTTCCTTGCTGTTGTCTGCCGGCATGATGCTGGAATACCTCGGTTGGAACGAGGCGGCGAAACTGATAACTACTGCTATGGAAAATTGTTTTGAGGAAGGTAAAGCTACGATAGACCTGGCGCGTTTTATGCCTGGAGGAAAATCGCTCACTACCACAGAATTCCGGGATGAATTGACCGGTAAAATAATGAAAGCCTGACGAAAGGCGAACGACACACTAACACAACTTAAATAAATTTGAACACATGAAAAAGGAATATCTTGTTTATAAACTGGCGGATACGATCAAGCAATCGGCTAAAATCGATGATAAATTATTCAAACAATTCGGGGTAAAGCGCGGTTTACGCAACGAAGACGGATCGGGAGTGCTGGTGGGCCTGACCCGGATCGGGAATGTGGTGGGGTATGAACGTACGCCGGACAATAAATTGATGCCTATTCCGGGAAAATTGTTTTACCGGGGATATGATGTGGAAGATTTGGTACATGGGGTACAGGAAGAAAAGCGGTGTGGTTTCGAAGAGATCGCTTACCTGTTATTGTCCGGGGATTTACCCGATAAGGAAGAGCTGGCGAACTTTAAAGAATTGTTGTATGAAAATATGCCTCTGACGCACGAAACCACCATGAGTATTTTGCAGTTGAGAGGGAATAACATTATGAATATATTGGCGCGTAGTGTGCTGGAAATGTACAATTTCGACGAAAATCCAGACGATCTTTCGCGTGAGAACCTGATGAGGCAATCGGTGGAGCTGATCTCCCGCTTCCCCACTATCATAGCTTATGCTTACAATGTATTGCGGCACCACAACAAGGGATTGTCTCTCCACATCCGGCATCCGCGTCAGGAATTGTCGATAGCGGAGAATTTCCTGTATATGCTGAAACGGGATTATACCGACCTGGATGCCAGAGTACTGGATTTGTTGCTGATCTTACAGGCAGAACACGGGGGAGGGAATAACTCCACTTTTACCGTGCGGGTAACTTCTTCCACGCAGACCGATATTTATTCGTCGATCGCCGCAGGTATCGGATCACTGAAAGGCCCGTTGCACGGCGGGGCGAATATACAGGTGGTAAATATGTTCCACCATCTGAAAGAAAAGATCAGCGATTGGAATGATGTGACGGAAATCGATCAATACCTGGCCCGGATGCTGAAAAAAGAGGTGTACGATAAATCGGGATTGATTTACGGCATAGGGCATGCCGTGTACACGATTTCCGATCCCAGAGCGTTGCTGTTGAAAGAGATGGCGCGTGACTTGGCAAAAGAGAAAGGCAGGACGGAAGAATATGAATTTTTGGAATTACTGGAAAACCGGGCGGTGGAAGTATTTTCTAAAGTTAAAAACAACGGGAAAAATGTTTCCAGCAATGTGGATTTTTATTCCGGTTTTGTGTATGAAATGATCGGCTTGCCTGTGGAAATCTATACACCTCTTTTTGCGATGGCGCGTATTGTCGGCTGGACAGCTCACCGGAATGAAGAGCTGAATTTTGCCGGAAAACGGATTATCCGCCCGGCATACAAAAATATTGTTTCGGATGCCACTCCTTATATAAAGATGAAGGATAGGTAAGCCTGATTATCGGTCTGCCTTTCCTTGCAAGGGACTTGTGGCGGACAGGTAGTGACTTAAAGTCCGGGGGAATACCGTTTTCCCCGGATTTTATTATGATAACGGTTGCTGGTTAATTTTTTATAGAAATCTTGTAAAAGATTAAAAATGTCATAACTTTGTACATCACAAGTTTGGAAAGAATTCAATTCGATCGGGCGCAAACGATATCGTTATCTCATTTATATATTAATAAAAACGGCAATGGTTCGAAAATTAATTGTTATTAGTTGTTGTATCTTGTTTATTTTGCCATTATCGGCACAATACAGGACTAAGAAAAAAGCGGCTGCTTCCTGGGAAGAGGCTGTTGTGAATCTAAAACGGGAATTGCGCGAAGGAAAACAGACGGGACCTGTTCCTATATTCAGCGATGTGATGCGGCACAAAATGCCTGCCCGTTTAATCAGTATGGATGTGACGGGAGTGGAAGATCTGCTTTTGGCAACCTGGGGAACAGCGGACGGGGACGATTGGGATCATGCCGTGTGGGCGAATGCCCGTTTGATTACGACAGACGGGAAAGAAGTGTGGCTGGATGAATTGAAATGGAAATATGCAAAAGCACCTTATGGCTGCCCGATCCTGAACAAACATTTTTCGGGACGTAAAATCACGGTAGGAGGAAAGGTGTACGACCACGGTGTGTTGTTGCATGCCGACGGGGAAGTGATCTATTCTTTAGGGAAAAAATATAAAAAATTTGAAGCGGAGATCGGAATCGACGATGGAGGGACGGCCGTGTCGAGCGTGATATTCAGAGTGCAGGATGCTGCCGGTAAAAGCCTGGCAGACCGTATCGCTCCTAAATTTCAGGAACAGGTGAAGCAATTCGCTTTGCAGTCGAGAACCTCTGTCGATTTGTTATTGGCAAGTCCCGGTTCCTCGATCGAAAAGAATATCTTGCTGGCAATGATTCAGGATTTCCCTGATAAGACTTTTTTTACAGGAAAAATAAATGAATTGGAGAGTAAAGGGGTGGATGAACAGGTTTACGGACTGCTTCAATTGGCCCAACTGGCACAGCGGACGAAGAAGCTGGCAGCCGGCCTGGAATGGGTGAACCTGAAAGCGATGCGGATGGCGTTGGACGATATGAAGAAAAATCCGGCTTTTCAGGGAGAAAAATATGAAGGTAAGCTGAAAGAAATAGAGGCAGCCTATCCGGTAGTGTCTAAAAGTTTGTATCTCGGTGATACGGCTGTGTTAGGACAAGGCGAACGTATGCTGGCGGCACAAAGAGAATTATTGCTGGCCAATCCTTTGCTGGATATGGATAAAATTGTAGTAACCAGTTTCCAGTTGGGAGAAAATGCCAGAGTGGTGATGGCGCCTTCCTTGGGTATGCCGAGCAACAACTGGTCGAGTATGTATTCTGCCGGACGGGTGAACCGCAATGCAGAAATTGTGGAATTGTCGAATCTCCGGGGCGACATTCAGAAGCGTACGATCTATAAACCGGAACGCAAAGTGAATATCGCCGACCTGCAAATGCACTGGGACGGCGATAAGCTGCTGTTTTCCTCTATCGACGAAAATAACCGTTGGCAAATATATGAGGTGGGAATCGACGGAAAAAATTTCCACCAAAAAGTAAAGGTAAATGAGCCCGACCTTGAATTTTGCGATGCAAACTATTTGCCCGACGGCCGTATCATTGCTTCCACCAATATCGGTTACCACGGAGTGCCTTGTGTGAACGGTAGCGATGCTGTGGGTAATTTGGCTCTTTACGACCCGAAAAACGGATCGTTCCGGCGTTTGACTTTCGACCAGGACGGAAACTGGAATCCAGTGGTGATGAACAACGGACGTGTGATGTACACCCGTTGGGAATATACCGACCTGACACACTATTTCTCGCGTATCGTGATGCACATGAATCCGGACGGGACAGAGAATAAGGCCCTGTATGGCAGCGGTTCTTTCTGGCCGAACAGTACTTTCGACATCAAGCCTCTGCCGGGTAGCACCACCCGTTTTGTGGGAGTGATTTCCGGTCACCACGGGATAGCTCGTTCCGGCCGTCTGATGATTTTCGATCCTGCAAAATCGCGTAAGGAAGAACAGGGCGTAGTGCAGGAAATGCCTTTCCGCGACCGGAAGATTATCCCGGAAGTGAAAGATGAATTGGTGAACGGGGTTTGGCCGCAGTTTATGAGACCTTGCCCGTTGAACGATAATTATTATCTGGTATCGGCAAAATTATCTCCGGGCAGTTTGTGGGGGATCTATTTGGTGGACGTGTTCGATAACCTGACTTGTATTGCGGAATTCGAAGGCGAAGGAATGAATGCTCCGATGCCCGTGAGAAAAGTTAAAACTCCTCCTGTGATTCCGGATCGTGTGAATTTGAACGACAAAGAAGCGACCGTATTTATCCAGGATATTTACGAAGGTGAAGGAACCAAAGGATTACCGAAGGGAATTGTAAAAGAACTGCGTGTTTTCGCTTATGAATATGCTTACCGTAACTCTCCTTCCGATCACGATGCACAGGGTGTGCAGAGTGGCTGGGACATCAAGCGCCTGCTGGGTACTGTTCCTGTGGAAGAAGACGGTTCGGCCATTTTCAAAGTGCCTGCAAATACGCCTATTTCTATACAGCCTTTGGATAAAGAGGGACGGGCCTTGCAATGGTTCCGTAGCTGGTTTACCCCTATGCCGGGAGAAACCGTGTCCTGTGTAGGCTGCCACGAAGACCAGAACCAAATTCCGATCCCGAAACGAACGATTGCTTCTCAGATCAAGCCTCACCAGTTGAAAACACCGGAAGGCGGAGTGCGTTCTTTTACGTATGAACTCGAAATACAGCCTATTTTAGACCGGGCTTGTGTGGCTTGTCACAATGAAAATAGTAAAATAGACCTCAGAGGCGGCCGGATGAATACGAAATATCCCCGTTTCGGAAGACAATGGAGTGAAAGTTATTTGGCGATTATGCCCTATATCTACCGTCAGGGGCCGGAAGCCGAGATGTATGTGCTGAAACCTTATGAATATCATGCGACTAATTCGGAACTGGTGCGGGTGCTCTCTAAGGGACATCACGGAGTGGAACTGACCGATAAAGAATGGCGCACTTTGTATAACTGGATCGACTTTAACGCTCCCTATCACGGTGCATTCACTAATATCAGCAAGATCGGGAAATTCGACCAGTACGATCGCCGTATGGAGTTGATGCAGAAATATAACGATATTCATGTGGATTGGCGGAAAGAGATTACCGATTATGCCGCTTATCTGGGAAGTAAAGGAAAAATAGAGCCGGTGATGCCTAAGACCTCGGCTCCGAAATATAAAGAAGTGAAGGCTTCTCATTGGCCGTTCGATGTAGAGACTGCCCGGAAAATGCAGGAAGCCGATAAAAAAGCCCCGAAGACGGTGGAAGTCGCTCCGGGAATAAGTATGAAATTTGTATGGGTACCGGCAGGGCAATTCGTGATGGGGGATAACGGAGCAGAAAGAGATTGTGCTCCGGCATTTAAAGCCAATGTGAAAAAAGGATTTTGGATGGCGGAATGTGAAGTGACTAACGAACAGTTCTGTTCTCTGTTCCCGGAACACAATAGCCGGATTATCGGCCAGTTCTGGAAAGACCATACAACAGCCGGATTGCCTGCCAACAAACCGCAGCAGCCTGTGATCCGCGTTAGCTGCGATGAAGCGATGGATTTCTGTAAGAAATTAGGGGAGAAAACCGGGTTGAAAATGAGTTTACCCACTGAAACCCAATGGGAGTGGGCTTGCCGGGGAGGTAGCGGTGAAGCTTTCTGGTATGGAAAGGAAAATGAAGATTTCGGTAAATTCGAAAATATGGCCGATGCTCAGTTATCGGACATGGCTGTGATCGGGGTTGATCCGAAACCGATGAGTAAGAACAGTTCTTTACGTCCTTACTGGGATTACCTGCCGAAAGTTTCTTCGGTGGACGACGGTGAAATGCTGACCGCTTTTGTCGGTAAGTATCGGGCGAATCCCTGGGGATTGAAAGATATGCACGGAAATGTGGCTGAATGGACTTGTTCGGATTACGTGCCTTATCCCTTGAAAAAAGCGGAAACTTCAGACCGCAAAGTGGTGCGTGGAGGCTCGTGGACAGACCGTCCGAAATACAGTGCTTCTTACACCCGTAAGGCTTTTTATCCCTGGCAAAAAGTTTATAACGTAGGTTTCCGGGTAATTATAGAGGAAGATTAACGGCAGAAAAAGATAGTTTGAAATGATAATAAAAGGCGGGTAATTACCTGCCTTTTATTGTTCCTAAAAAGTTTTGTATTTGTTGAATAAGAAGGGAGACTATGTACGTCAATAAATGAACGTGAGCAGGAACGTAATTCTAAAAAGAAGATATTTTGTTTATCTGATCGCTTTGGAATCGCTTTTCAGAAGGTGATATTACAGTAAATAATCAGCAGGATACGTGAAGATAAGTAGAGAGTGCGATTGTCGTTTGCTAAATGGTTTTCGAAAGCCGGATTTGATCTTGTAGAAAAATGTAAGACCGGAAAGGTGTTTTGGAGAGAGATATGTTATTGATGGTTTTATACGGCTTTTAGAGTTGATATGAATTTGGAACGAGTAAGGAGGTATTGGTGTTGGATGAGTATATAAAAATCCCGCAAATCGACTTGATTTGCGGGATTATATCAGGAACGGCAATTATCTTTTACCGCCTTTTCTTTGTTGTTCTTTTAATTTTTCAGCCTGCATGCGCTGCATATCTTCCAATCGTTTCTGGAAACCGGATTTTTTGACCGGTTTTGTTTTAGCCAGTTCAATCTGTTTCAATAATTTTTCGTCGTTTACGAAACGGCGGATGATCCAGGTTTGCAGAATGGTGATTAGCGTTGCAACGAAATAATAATAGCTCAAACCGGATGAATAACTGTTGAAAATGAACAGGAACATAATCGGCATGATATACATCATGGTTTGCATCCCTTTCATTTGGTCGTTTTGAGGCTGATTGCGGTTGTTCATCACCATATAAATAATGTTTGTCGCTGTCATCAACAAACAGAACAGGCTGACATGATTACCGTAGAACGGAATGGAGAACGGTAATGTAGCAATAGAATCATAGGAAGCCAGGTCATTGGCCCATAAAAAGCTCTGCTGGCGCAATTCGATGGCTCCCGGGAAGAAATAGAACAAGGCGATCAGGATAGGCATCTGTATCAACATCGGTAAACAACCGCCCATCGGATTTACTCCTGCCTGTTTATATAGTTTCATGGTTGCCTGCTGGCGTTCCATGGCTTTATCTGCCGGATATTTCTTTGTTATTTCATCGATCTGTGGTTTCAATACCCGCATACGGGCCTGCGACATATAGGATTTATAAGTCAGCGGGAACAGGATCAATTTGATAATCAGGGTTAGCAATAAGATAATAATACCATAGTTCAAATTGGTATTGTTTTCCAGAAAATTGAAGATAGGAATAACGAAATATTTATTGAACCAGGCAATCCATTTCCAACCCATGTTGATCAGGTCGGGGAGATCGATATTTTTGCCATATTCTTTCAGCACCGGATAAGAATTCGGGCCGAAGAAAAATTTCATATTGTATTGTTCGTTCGATCTGCCGTTATAGGCTAACGGGATTTCTGAATAAACATCTTTCAAATAGCCGGGAGCTGTACTGATCTTCGATTTAAGCAATACATCGCTGAACGGTTGCTCGGTGATAAGGATAGAAGAAAAGAACTGTTGTTTGTAAGCGATCCATTGAACTTTCGTAGGTAGCGTTTCTTCTTCTTCCGAAGTCATGGACATATTTTCTACGTCGTCTTCATAGAATTTATAATATACTCCCGTGTAGCGGTTTTCAAAGTCTTTGCTCTTTTCTAATTGTGGCATATCCACACCCCAGAATAAAGTCAGGAATGAAGAGTTTGAAGCAATGATATTTCCCATGTTATAGGTGTTTATGGAAAAATCGACCATATAACTTTCGGGAGCCAGTTTATAAAGGAACTCTACATAACTGCCGGGGGCGGCATAAAGTTTCATCGACAGCACTTGTTCGCTGTCTTTGGCGTATAGTTCTGTTTTTGTCGTACTGGGGGCGAATAAAACATTCTCAGTGTTGATTTCTTTATTCTTTGCATAGAAATTTAAGCCGAAAGTGGTTTCGTCGCCTTTCCATAACACTAAAGGCAGGGAATCGTGAGTACGGTATTCTTTCAGATCGACAAATACGATACGCCCTCCTTTGGTGTTGATCTGCAGTTTAATCTTGTCGTTTTCAAGTGTGATTAATTGCTCTCTCAGGCTGTCCTGCATAAAGAGGGAATCTTTACGGCTCACCGAAGCGGTGTCGTTTTGCTGTGCCAGTTCAAAATCCCGTCTCTCCTGTTCGGCGGCTAATTGCATTCTTTGGGCCTCGACCCTTGCAATGGAATCCTGACGCTGAATTTCCTTTAGCTGCTCTTCGCTGGGACGTGTGAAATAAGAAAATCCAATTAAAATTAGAAAAATAATAACTAAACCGATGATAGTGTTTTTGTCCATATTACGAGTTATGGTATTATAAGTTTATTCTTTGTTTTATGAAAGACAAGCTTTGATGAAAGCAACAAATAACGGGTGCGGATTAATGACCGTGCTCTTATATTCAGGATGGAACTGAACTCCGACAAACCATTTGTGAGCAGGAATTTCAACGATTTCCGTCAATCCGGTCTCAGGGTTGATTCCGGTAGTGATCATTCCGGCTTTTTCAAATTCTTCTTTATAAGCTCCGTTAAACTCATAACGGTGACGATGTCTTTCTTCTACGACTTTTTGGTTATAAGCGGCAAAAGCTTTGGAATTTTCGCGCAATTCACATTTATAAGCGCCTAAACGCATCGTTCCGCCTTTTTCTGTGACGTTTTGCTGGCTGTCCATCAGATCGATCACCGGATATTTGGTTTTAGCCGCCATCTCGGTGGAATCGGCTCCTTCCATTTTCAGTACGTTCCGGGCAAATTCGATAACAGCCATTTGCATCCCCAGACAAATCCCGAAGAAAGGAATATTGTTTTCACGGGCATAACGGATAGCTATTAATTTTCCCGCCACACCACGATGTCCGAATCCCGGTGCTACAAGAATCCCGTGCAGGTCTTTCAATTTGCTTTCTGCGTTTTCTTCTGTGAGTTCTTCGCTGTGTATCCATTGGATATTGACTTTACAGTCGTTTACAGCTCCGGCATGAATAAAGGCTTCTACAATCGATTTATAGGCATCGTGTAGCTCTACATATTTTCCGACCAGGCCGATTTTCACTTCCTGGCTGTAATTTTTCAATTTATAAAGGAATTTCTTCCAGGATTCCAGATCGGGTTCACTGTTTAAAGGTAAGCCCAACTGTTCGAGAACGATCTCGTCCAGTTTTTCTTCCTTCATTTTGATAGGCACTTCATAGATTGTAGAGACATCGATCGACTGGATGACTGCTTTGGGACTGACGTTACAAAACAGGGCTACTTTTCTTCTCAGATCGGCATTCAATTCATGTTCCGTACGCAGTACCAATACATCCGGTTGTACACCGATTTCCAGCAATGCTTTTACAGAGTGCTGGGTAGGCTTTGTCTTTAGTTCGCCGGAAGCGGATAAATAGGGGACGAAAGTCAAATGGATCAGTACCGATTTTTCCCCTAATTCCCATCGCAACTGGCGTACCGCTTCAATAAAAGGCAATGATTCGATATCACCGACCGTTCCTCCGATTTCTGTGATAACGACATCGTATTCCCCCTTATTTCCCAATAATTTGATGTTCCGTTTGATTTCATCGGTGATGTGGGGGACGATTTGTACCGTTTTTCCCAGATAGTCGCCCCGGCGCTCTTTATTGATTACATTTTGATAGATGCGTCCTGTCGTAATGTTGTTTGCCTGAGAGGTGGGGCAACCTGTGAATCTTTCGTAGTGGCCTAAATCGAGGTCGGTTTCTGCCCCGTCGTTAGTCACATAACATTCTCCATGTTCGTAGGGATTCAGAGTTCCCGGGTCGATATTGATATAAGGGTCGAGTTTTTGGTTAGCGACTTTATATCCTCTTGCCTGTAAAAGCTTGGCAAGAGAGGAAGCAATAATACCTTTTCCTAAAGAAGATGCGACTCCTCCGGTAACAAATACATATTTAGTGGACACGATATCTGGTTTTTATTTAATTTTATTAAAGCCACAAAGTTAATAAATCAGACCGGAGTACACAAAAAAAAAGACATTTAAGTATTTCCTTTTTCGTGAAGAAAGGAAAAGAAAAGAGCATAAAAAAAGCAAGCCCGTAAAACAATCGGTTTTACGGGCTTATATCGGAAGTTTGGAATTAAATCATATTATCGATTGCTTTGAGCTTTTCTTTTAAAAGTGCCAGCCGTTGTTTGGTTTTCTCGATTTGAGAAGTCAATTCCTGGATCAGTCCCTGTGATTTATTCGACTTGGCAATAAACCCGATGTTGTTTTCCCAGGTATTGACATCGGTCTCCAGTTGACGGATTTTGGATACTAACTTTTCCCGTTCGTTGATGATCTTATATTCCTTGTTTTCTCCGGAATCGAAGGAATTGATTTTGGCCCGGTATCTTTCCAGGTTCTTATCGAATTCATCCAGATTCAATTTGTCGAACCAGCCGTTGATAAGACCTCTGAACTCTTCCTGAACGGAATCTTTTTCTTTGATCGGAACAAAACCGATTTTCGCCCAGCGCGATTGAAATTCTTTCAGTTTGGCAATATCCGTTTCGTTACTGCCCGACAGGGTGAACTGTTTTACTTCTTCGATTAGGGCTTTTTTCTTTTCCAGGTTTTGTCCTTGTTCGGAATCGATGTCTTTGAAATGTGCACTCTTATTATTAAAAAAGGTGTCACAGGCTGCCCGGAAACGCATCCAGACTTTATTGGAATGTTTTTTAGGAGCAGGTCCGATTTTTTTCCATTCTTTTTGGTAAGAAATGATTTTATCGGTGGTTACCTTCCAGTCGGTGCTGTCTTTGATCGCTTCCACTTTTTCACAGAGCTGCACCTTTAATTCCAGATTTTTTTCTTGTTCTTCCAGCATTTTTTTGAAAAACTCCCGTTTCCGGTCGAAAAACAAGTCGCAGGCCGCCCGGAATTTCTTGTAAATCCGGTTACGTTCCTTTTGAGGAATCGTACCCGAATGTTTCCATTCTTCCTGTAGATCGATGATATTTTTGGTCGCCGTATTCCATTCGGAGATGCTCTTGTACTCTCCGTCGGCAATGGCAGAGGCTTTGGTGCAAATTTCTTCTTTGACTTTCAGGTTATCTTCCTGCTCTTTCTTTAAAGATTCGAAGAAATTGTGATATTTATCGTTGATTTGCCCGGTTGCAGCCTTGAAACGTTCCCAAACAGGTTCTTTCTGGTCTTTGGGAATAGGTCCGATTTCTTTCCATCGGGCATGGAGTAATTGTAAATGTTTGAACGATTCTGCAATATCGTTGCTTTCTACGAGTTTTTCCGCTTCCTCGCAAAGCTGGTTTTTTTCGTCCAGATTGCGTTTTAGGTCGAGGTCACGCAATTCTTTGTTGATCTTGATATAATTGTAGAAATTTTCGACATGCAAATGATAAGTTTCCAGTAAACCGTTCAGTTTTGCCTGCGGAACCATTCCTGTATTCCGCCAGCGTTCCTGTAGGTCGCGAAATTCCTGAAAGGTTTTGTCCAGCGATTCTTCTTTTTGGATTAAGGCTTTCAATTCTTCGATGATACCCAGTTTGATTTTTAGGTTTTCTTCGCGTTCAGCCTCTGTTTTCCGGCTGGCAGAACTTTTCTTTTCCTTATAGAGCTTATAGATATTATTAAACCGTTCCCGTGTGTCGTTTTTGTATTCGAATCCTTCGGGCGAATCACCGTCAGCCGTGAAAGCTGCGAGGGCTTTTTCGTATTCTTCCTTATACTGGGTTTCAAATAATTCAGGAAGGCTTTCGATGACATCCTTGATTAAATTGACAGGATATTCACTCACCAGTTTTTGCATCTGGTGAACGATTTCTTCTGTGGTGAGTGTAGAGAAATCAATATCAGGAATTTCCGGTGTGCTTTTTTCTTCCACAACAGCCTTTGGCGTGGATTCTGTTTCTGAAACAGGTTGCTCTACCGGAGTTTCTGAAGCTTGGATTTCTTCTTCTGGTTGTAACATGTTTTCTTGCTCCATAATTAAGTTTGCAGTTTACGTTTGTGTTGCATCTGACTGACGAAAATAGTTAAATATTCTGAGAAAGACAAATAAATTCGCGATTTACCGGTGAGGATTTTATATTTACATAGAAAGGGGTTATCTTTGAAATCTAAAATAACTCCCATACAATGTTATCTTATATTTTATACGGTTTTATTTGGTG
Source organism: uncultured Odoribacter sp. (assembly GCA_900544025.1). Lineage (GTDB taxonomy): Bacteria > Bacteroidota > Bacteroidia > Bacteroidales > Marinifilaceae > Odoribacter. The sequence goes on along the minus strand of UQTM01000011.1, from coordinate 33,666 downwards.
TTTCACTCTTCTGCCTTTACGGGTTTTGTATTTATTCTCCGATATTTTATATCTCATTCTTTATTATGTTGTTCAATATAGACGAAAGGTGGTGAGGACAAATCTCTGTAATTCGTTTCCCGAAAAAAGCGGACAAGAGATTATACGAATCGAGAAAAAATATTACCGGCACATGTGCGATTTATTTGTGGAAATGTACCGGATGTGGCATATGTCTGAAAAAGAGATAAAAAGACGTTGTGTTTTCAAAAACCTGGAAGTGGTGCAGCAATATTTCGATCAAAACCGGAGTGTTATCGGAGTGCTGGGGCATTATGGGAATTGGGAGTGGATGTCCTCGTTTAGCCTGTGGGTGAAGCCCGGCATTGCTTTTTACGCTTTATATAAGCCGTTGCACGATAAAGTGTCGGACCGGATGTTACGGAAAATCCGGGCTCGTTTCGGTGCGGTTGTTATTCCTAAAGACGATATTTTGCGGGAGATTATAAAGAGTAAAAAAGAAGGGCGGCTGTTTTTGGCCGGTTTTATCGGCGATCAGACGCCGAATGTCCATAATCTGAATTTCTGGACAAATTTTTTAAACCAGGATACGCCCGTTTTAATCGGAACGGAAAAGATTGCCCGGAAGTTTGATTTGCCGGTCATTTCTTTGCGAATGAGATGCGTTAAGCGGGGCTATTATGAGGTGGATTTTGTGGATATATGCGGAAAGCCCGGAGAACTGGAACCCGGTGAGCTGACCCGGATGCATACCCGTGTGCTGGAGCAGACCATACGTGATGTGCCGGAATTGTGGCTGTGGTCTCATAAAAGATGGAAACATCGGAGAGACGGGGATACGGAAAAGATAAATTAATTTCGTTTGGAATGGCTAGAATTGCGGTAATCATATTGAATTGGAACGGGAAGAAACTGATGCAGGATTTCTTACCTTCGGTGGTAAAACATACCGATCCGGCGATCGGGCGTGTGGTGGTGGCGGACAATGCCTCGACCGACGGTTCCGTGGAATGGCTGGCGGAACGATTTCCCGCTGTGGAGGTGATCCGTTTTGAGGAAAACTATGGTTTTGCAGGAGGCTATAACCGGGCAATCGACCAAGTGGACGAAGAGATCGTCCTTTTGCTGAATAGTGACGTGGAAGTGACCGAAAGATGGTTAGAGCCTCTTTTGGAAATTTTGGACGGTGATCCTAAAATAGCGGCGGTACAACCTAAAATAAAATCCTGGAAAGAGAAAGAAAAGTTCGAATATGCCGGGGCTTGCGGCGGATATATCGATAAATGGGGATTCCCCTTTTGCCGGGGGCGGATATTGGATGTGACGGAGGAAGACCGGGGACAATACGACTCTCTTGCCGAAATATTCTGGTGCAGCGGAGCTGCTATGTGTATCCGGCGGGAAGTGTATCGAAACGCAGGAGGATTGGACGAGCTTTTTTTTGCCCATATGGAAGAAATCGACTTGTGTTGGCGCATCCGGAATGCCGGCTGGTCGCTGAAAGTAAATCCACAGTCTGTTGTTTATCATTTAGGGGGCGGCTCTTTGCCTATGAATCACCCCAGAAAACTGTTTTTAAATTACCGGAATAACCTTTTGATGATACACAAGAATTTATACCCTGCTCTCCGGAGGCGGGTTATGTTTTTCCGTTATGGCTTGGATTTTGCTGCGGCAATGATGTTTCTGATAAAAGGTGAATATAATAATACAAAATCCGTATTTGCCGCTTATCGGGAGTTTTGGAAACAAAGAAAGCATTATACACCTGTAACGGTGAAGCATAAAGATGATTGTATTTTTAAATGCTCGATTATACTTGCTTTTTATTTACGGGGAAAGAAATACTTTTCTCAATACCTCTGATAAACTTTTGACAAATATTTTTGTCTATACCATAAGAGTCATAAAATAATCAGGTGATGCGATTTCCTAATGATGAAGAAATAATAGTACGGTTTCATACTCCCGGTAAGGAGCAGGAAGCATTTCGGATTCTTGTCGATAAGTATAAGGAACGTCTGTATTGGCATGTGAGGAAGATTGTATTGAATCACGAAGATTCGGATGATATTCTCCAAAATACGTTTATAAAGATATGGCAGGGATTAAAGGAGTTTCGTTATGAAGCCAAGCTTTATACCTGGATGTATCGGATCGCTACGAACGAGTCTCTTAACTTTTTAACAGAGAAAAAACGGAAAGTGTTCGGTAATGCGGATGAAATTACAGAATATCTGGAAAATACGCTGGAGAGCGATTCGTATTTCAGTGGAGACAAAATTCAATTGGAACTGCAAAAAGCGATTCTGACCTTATCCGAGCGGCAACGCCTGGTATTTAATATGAAATATTTTGACGATATGTCTTACGAAGACATTGCAGACATACTCGAAGTGGCTGTAGGAACGCTGAAAGCCACTTATCATAATGCAGTAAAAAAAATAGAGGAAAACTTGAAAATTGTAGATACCTTAAATTGATGTACTATGGAAAATTTTGATGATAAATATAAGAAAAAGAGTCCATTTACAGTACCTGAGGGGTATTTTGATAAATTGACCGATCGCGTTGTCGAACGTGTGAATCAGGAAAAGAAACCGCAAAAGATCCGTTTTATACAGGTCGTGAAACCGTATATGGGATTGGCTGCTATTTTCTTGCTGGCTCTTTTAGTGGTGCAGGTGATATTCCCCAACTTCATCGATAAAAATAAAATGCTGCTGAAAGAGGGGGAAACGATCGAACAGACCCAGCAGACCGCGACCACCGATAACGAGGTGATATTCGACAGCCATTTCAATCCGACAAATGAAGAAATAATCGAATACCTGACGACAGAAGTCGATAGTTACGATCTGATATATGCCGGAATTTATTAAAAACGAATTTACAGTTAAGTCTTAAAACAGATATGAAGAAGTTATTGGTTATTCTATTGATATTTTTGCAAGGTGCGGCGTTTGCTCAGGAAAAATTGAGTGAAGAAAAAAGAAAGGAATTCGAATCGCAAAAGATCGCCTTTTTTACCCAGGAATTGGATTTGTCCCCGGAAGAAGCGGTTAAATTCTGGCCTTTGTATAACGAAATGGGGAAGAAGATGCGAGAAACCGAAGGGGAGATGCGTAAGAAAGCCCGTGAAGTGAAAGACGCGAAAAATGTAAGCGAGGAAGTCTATAAACAAGCAATAATGGATATGCTGGCTTGCGATCAGAAAATGCAGGCTATCAAAAAAGAATATTATCAGAAAATGCTGCAGGTGATTCCTGCTTCAAAATTATGGAAACTCGGCGAAGCAGAACGCAAATTCCACCGGCAGCTTTTTGAACGCCTGAAACGGGAGCCCGGTCCTAAACCGAAATAAAACAAAAAAATATTACAAAAGTTTGTAAGTTTCAAAGAAAGCACTACTTTTGTGAACGCAATTCAGCACATACCAGGAGAGATGGGTGAGTGGCTGAAACCAACAGTTTGCTAAACTGTCGTACGGGATTACTGTACCGGGGGTTCGAATCCCCCTCTCTCCGCTGAAACCGGCAGACCACGCCGGACAGTAACTGGACAAAAGCCTACAAGTCAATGATTTGTAGGTTTTTTTATTTGTTTTTTTCCAGCATAAAAGACACCAAAAAGACCTCAAAAGACACAAATCTGTGCCTAAATCGTTACCGATTCCATACTAGAAAAAAACGGTAACGATTTGTCCAAAAATGACCTCTCGCTGTCCCAATTTGTATAGTCTGTATATATCTCACAATTAATGCATTAAAAGTAATTTTGTAACATTAAAAAGTGAGATTATGAAGAGTACATTCAAAGTCCTTTTCTACCTAAAAAAAGGGTCGGAAAAACGTAATGGAGAGGTTACGATTATGGCAAGAATTACCGTTGATGGAAAAATTTGCCAGTTTAGTACAAAACAAAGCATCCATCCCGATAATTGGAGTGTGAAAGCTGGTAAAGCGACTGGGAAATCTTGCGCACAGCTTAATAAGTTGCTGGAAGATATTAAAGCATCATTACACCAAATCTACCATGAACAACAACGGCGTGAAAACTACGTTACTGCCGAACAAATCAAGAATGAATTTTTAGGGCATACGGAGAACCACGAAACGTTGCTGAATTTATTTCAGAAGCACAATGATGATGTGAAGCAGCTTATAGGTCTATCTAAATCTGCATCTACCTACCAAAAGTATGAAGTAACCCGCAAACATCTTGCGAGTTTCATCCAAGCTAAGTACAATCTTTCCGATATAGCTTTGAAGTCTATAAATAATATGTTTATCAATGACTTTGAAGTCTATCTTATGACAGTTGGCAGATGTAACCATAACACAACTGCTAAGTTTATGCAATTCTTTAAGCGTATAGTCTTGATTGCCCGTAATAATGGGTTGATTGTCGGCGACCCTTTTGCAAACTATAAAATACGCTTACAAAGGGTTGATAGAGGATACCTTACAGAAGATGAAATCAAGAAAATCCTTGAACTCAACCTTGTTTCCGAAAGGCTGGAACACGTTCGGGATTTATTTCTCTTTTCTTGCTTCACTGGTTTGGCTTACATAGATGTAGCAGGGCTTAGAAAAGAACATATCCGCAAGTCGTTTGACGGCAACCTATGGATTATGACTAAGCGTGTAAAGACCGGAATAGATGTAAATGTACCGTTACTGGACATTCCCAAAATGATTTTGGATAAGTACGAGGATAAGTTACCTAATGGAAAAATCCTTCCTGTAATTAGCAATCAAAAACTTAATTCCTATTTGAAAGAGATTGCCGACCTTGCTGGAATCAAGAAAAACCTTACGTTTCATTTAGTCAAACACACATCAGCATCATTTAACATTAGGATTCTATTCCAATTGTTAGCATTTAATTGAGGAACTTCCACTGCTTCATCGAATAAAGCAAAAGCAGCTCCCATGCCATTAAATACTCTAACAATTCGATTAACTATAATCTCTATTTCTCTCATCAGAATAGGTTGCTTCAGGTCATTGTTCTTATGAAGTATAATAACTGTTTCATCTTTTGATTTTCTTTCTATCATACAATTGAAATATCTGAAGTACTTATTGGAAGTATTCAAATAAGTTAGAGATTGCCCAGGTTTTGTTTCGACTCTAATTACTTGCCTTTTAGTATAATCGCAAAGGATTTCATCAAAATATTCACGCGCAGATTTTTTATTGTTATTTATTGCTTCATCAAATTTTTCTATAAACTCATCTATTGAATATACTTTAGTACCGAAATTGAAAAGTTTGTATAATGTTTTGCTCTTTCGGCGCATACCTTCGTCATCACTAACTATACAATCGCAGTATGAGCCGAAGAAACTATGACAACAATCAGCTTGCATATTTTTAAACTTAACCTTCTTCCGAGTTTCTTTATTTATTCCCAATAGGTCAAGAATCATATAGGACATATAATATTCCGTTGCAAAATCAGTAGATGATAACCCAATTTGAGTTAAAGTGGCTTTAATTATATCTAGAAAGGATAATCCTAATGGGGACGAGGCTAACTGTTCGTTAAAAACATTTTCACTTTCCGCTGTAATTAATGTAGGATTATATCTAGCAATAGTATTGTCTCTTATAATTTTGTATGACTCCTTATTCTCATAAAAATTGTGGGATACAAATTTTATTAATGATGTAAAAAATGGGGGATCTATTTGGAGTTCATTAGCTGAAACCGGAACTCTTTTTGTTAGCCAATCAAAATCCAATTCTCCTTTTAAATCCTTAATGCTAATATCAACAATATTGTTGATAGCATTCCGCTGTTCTTCTGTTATTTGTGAGAAATTAAAATTTTCAAGCCAAGAGAAATCACCTACTTTGCCTATAGTCTCAAAAGCCTTGCGTGGGGATTGCTTCAGAACTTCCAGTTTATTGCTTTCATATATTAAACGATTTTCGCCAACTATCGATTGCATAAATTCCATTTCCGCATATTTAATATCCGTTTTATCATCTTGCAAATCAAACAAATGAGCATTTGAATAGAGAAAAATAAACTCATCCTTGTGAGATAATATCTTTTCACGCAAGAGGGAGTATTTCTCTTCCCTTACATTGAATAGATAACTGAATACTTGCTTATCCAAATATATTGTAACCATAAATAATAAAACATGTATAAAACAACAACGATTTATTTATCATTTTTTAATCTCCTTCAATACTAAAACTTTTTTGTTTTAATTCTAAAAGATCTTTCAAATCTCCTTTGTCTTAGGAGGTTTGAAAGAAGGCATAAAAAGAGAGAAACGAATTAACAACAATTCTTTTTCTCAAATGTATGCCACTATCTTTCAAATGTCTGCAAATCCATCTTAAGGGAATAGGTAATGGATTTGTAACGTGCTATCTTCTTTATCTTGCTTTAAATAAAAGTATAATGACTAGCAGATGATAAAGGTATGGAAAATAATGGATTCTCTATTTTCTGACTTTTATCAAAATCAGTAATTACATTATTGCCATCAACTCCATCCAGCAACTTACCAGCAAGTTAGATTTGATATATAAACAACTTCAAATCAGCAATATAAATATATATACCACTAATATAGCAAGTTACCAGCAAGTTAAATCAACCCCATATTGGAATGTATTTCATATAACGAGGGGCGGTATTAGGATCTACAGGTTTTATTAATTTACTATTTAAAACGTCTTTTATCAATCGTGAGATACTACCTGATGAAGATTCCGCGACACCGAATCGTTCCCTTAAAGAGCTATTTGTCAATGCATTTCCCTCTATATATCTAACACAAGCATGCAGGTATGTTGCCCATGCTTTATCTTCCATTGGAATATTTGTAAAATCCAAATGAGAAAACAATGAAACTTTAGTAGATTCCTGATAAATTTGGATTCGTGGAGCTGGCAACTTTTGCAATTCACAACTAATAACCATTCTATCCCATCCACGTCCCAATTCTTCACACATGTTCAACCGACGCATTAAAGATGCTAATTTTTCGTTTCTAGATTTAGGTGGATTATCCACAATTCTCATAATATCAACTAATGGCGTTCCCGAATTTGTAACCTCTACCCGATTCTCAAATACTTCGATAAGCGGTCCTGTTCCGGTAATGAAAAAATCCTGATGAATAAGACTATTGGCTATAGCCTCTCTAATAGCAGGCATAGGGAATGTACTTATTGACTTTCTGCGAACAGAGTCAATATCTTCTTTTGAAGGCAACAGTGTATTTACATATTTTACTGCATTCTCGAAGCTAATGGCATACCCTTCTGTCGTTGTTTCTTCTTTTAATATTACAAGTCTATTAAGCCCATCGTATTGTACAATTCTTATTGCTTTTCGTCCTACACGTGGAAATTCAGATAGTCTCTTTGCGAAGAGAATAGCCCCAAGGTTTGTTATGGCATACAAACCATTATCAAGTTTGGCAATAATACCGTCTTCTACCAAATAATGCACATATTTATCAGGACTTGTTGGAATCGGCATATTTAGGATATCAAAATACATCTCACAATTTAAGTAGTGAGAAATATCTTGCAATTGTATATCGGTTAGAGCATAAGCATCTTCAAATTGCTGATTTCTCAATTTATCCCACAATTGAGCCTGTAATGCAGGAAATTCAATGATTTTCTTTGTGTAACTACCTATTCGGATATAATCTACCTTTTCAAAAGTAACAGGAACTCCTACTGCTTTTGAGATAATAAGCATTTCAATATGCTTTCCATCAATATCAACAGAGTGCATTTCGAAATCGGCATTTTTGGAAAGCAGATAACGTAACCAGTTCTCAAGTTCTTGATTACCTTTCTTTTCTTTTTTAAAACTGACTTTCGTGCCAATTATCTCGTGTGTATTATCATCAACACCCCATATCATATAGGCATAACTCCTATCCGCAATAATGCACTATTGGCTAAGGCACTAATGTCCTCTCCAACCATTTTGGGGTCGCAATTATTATGTTTAAACTCTACCCAACCTGTTTCTTGTGGCAGTTTACATAATTCAAGTACAAGCTTATCCAAATTCTCCATATGCCTATAAAATCACTTGAAAATAATTCAATCTTTAAAATAACTCATTTTCTTCCATACCCTGACCATCCGGGTCTGTATTATTCATGATGCTCTTGTTAATCCAAAAATTAGGCATAGAAGTTTTGAACTCTGAATCAATGTAGTGACATTGTTCCTTAATGATGCCGCGTCTTTCTATTGCTGGTTGCAAACAGTAAAGGTCGAATTCTTCAAGATTAACATCTTCAACGGATTTCCAATGAGGAAATAACAATTTCATAGCTGCTGTGGCTATCTTCTTTACAGCTTTGAAATCGCGCATATCTGCTTTCTTGTCATATACGACAAGGTCGTCAAACAAAAGCCCGTATGAATTTTCGGTACGGAGCGAATGTAATATTTCAGAGAAATATTCTACGTTGATAGTCCAACCTTTATAAATCATACTCTTGTTGATGCGCGGTAAATACCACCCCTCAATAAAACAATGGAAGCGGTCAAGCAAAGCTGACTCTCTGAAATACAAAGGTAATGCATCAAAATATCTCTTACTTTGAGGCAGACGCTCGGAAGTAAGTTGGATGTTTCCCATCAGCATTAAGCCACACTCTGACGAAAATTCATTATTGTCTATGGTGGTCTTACCGCTTTCAAGGTATGATTTTAGCGCTGCCTGAATTTCAGAAGGCTCTTGGAAAGTGATTGTTTGAATTTCATCAAAAACAGTAAAGTCATGGTTCTTTATAATACCATTCTGCTGTTTCTGCTTGTCGTAGAAAAGTTTTGCACGAGTAACTTTTCCGCCACTGACAAGCCATCCGTATTTGGAGAGGTTACCGAAAACATAACTTTTACCAGTTCCTTTAGGGGCTAATTCAACTACGTTCAATCGAGGCTCAACGAAGATGAACAGACGAGTAAGAAATTCCAATTTTTGGTGCATATTCTCAAAAGAATCTGCATCGTATTCCATTGCGGATAGCAACAAATCAATCCATTCATCGGTAGTAAACGATTTACGAGCATCACGTAAATAATTAACGTCAACTGACTTGTAAGGCTTAAATGGCTTATAGTCCACCATTTCTACATGGTTCTTTTTGCCGTCATCATCAGGCAAGAGAGCCAATTTAATGATACCCCAACGTTCTCCGTCAACAAGTGTTCCTGTATGTTGGCTATAAACATATTCAGGGATAACGCCCTCGTTAAGTTTGATACCCATGTCAGGAATAGCAAAGCGGCGAACACCTTTCACGAGGTCAATATAAATAATGAAGCGAACCAACAAAGTGAGGGTTTCGCCTTGTGCTAATTTATCTTTAACATCCGTTGAATTTTTGGGGATAACTATATCCAAGAATGATGTCAGTTTTCCTCTATCAATGCTCCCGTCTGGACTTAGATGTTTTTTTAACAGAAAGTCCTTAACAAATGCAGGAAGATTTCGCCCCGCAAACAAACTATCTGTTGAATTGGGGTCTTTATGTATAGACATTGGTGCAAAATGCTGACGCACCTTTTCTGATATTATTTCGCGCATAATATAAAAATTTTGCAGTTAGAACAAATCTTCTTCCTCTAAACCTAATTTAAGTTCGAGTTTGAAGTCGCGGTACTTATCTCCAATAATCAATCGAATATTTTTAGCATCTTGCAACAACGGCAGGCATGGGGTAATGTAACTATTCCCTGATTGAGCAATCAATTCATAGTGTACATTATTATACTCAACAATCGGAATGTCATTAAATGAAAGTCCGCGAATGTCAAAATTGAGAACGGGATTTGAAGCAGAGACTTCAAAATCCTGCAATTTTGCAGTCCAATTAGTGGCGTTTGGTTGCGAAGAAATTATCAATATCGGTACGAGTACTTCTTCGGGAGTACATCCACCATGGCAACCTGAACCGTCATGAATTTTTGCACATAACGAATTGTGCTGTAATGCACAAACGGTAGTGTTATCATCAAGAATAATATAGCGATTATCAATAGTAGGTTTCTTCACCGAGGCAATTCTTCCACCATGATCACTTTCAAATCCGGGCAAATTCAGACCGGAACAGAGTTGCGGAAGATAAGAAATGCCATGGTCAGAAACAATAGCTATTTTCTTATCAGGATTGTTATCAAGAATATTGTTGATAATTTCAGCAATCTTCTCCATATCATCTATGATGTATTGCGGATATTGCCGAACTTTATGAGAAATAGTGTCTAAATCTCCCTCTTTCGGCAAGTTGTCATTTGCAAGAAGTAACAATGATTTTTTGTTATTCTCTGTTTTGGTAGGAATATCTGCACGAGAAACATAAACTTCATTCAAGAAGAAATTGTCGTGTTTGCGTAGCCCTATCACATATTGGATGAATGGTAACCAATCCAATCCCAAACCGTCTATCCAATAAAATACATCAATATCCTTGCGACTATTGAGTACGGTTCGAGTGGTACTGAAATTATGATACCAAGAGTTGAATTTAATAGTGTCATGATTCTTTTCACAGATGGTATTAAGCACTTCATCTGTGTACACGTTACAGACTTTCGCTCTTTTATAAGCATCTATGTATTTGAGAACCCACTTGCTTTCGGCTTCTTTTATACCAAAGGAAGTGCCAAGATAGTAGTACAACTGCGGATAAAGTTCTCGAATATCTTCTTTTGAAATATAGGAATGGCTAACCCAGTCAATCAAAAGTGCTTTTTCTGCGTTAGTGACAAGTGACACATATTGCAAGGCTGTACTATATCCGGAAGTTTCAACAACTTGATTGATTTTTTCAATCAGTTTGTGCTGAATTATTTCAGAAAGTACCACTTTCTCTTTGTATATATGAGATAGGATAGCACTTCGCTCATACAAATAATCTTCGGGATTTTCAAGGTTGAAGATTGTAAGAGCTATTGCTTGAGTCAAGTCAGAATTGGTATATCCATTCAAATTTTTAATGGACTCACAAATATATCCTTTTGAACAGAACTTTTCCTGATAGTATGAAGTGAGTAACCAACGATCAAATGGAAGTTCGTTTTCAAACCAAGTTTTGACAAAAACTTCAAAACCAGCAAGAGCGTGTATGTCGAATTTAGCATTGAAAAAAGTCTTGAAATCAAAAGACTCAATATTGATTTCTTTAGCTAACTCCAACCAATGCTTATCTGCTTCTTTGCTAGATAAAAAACTAAGGTGAAGCCCTAATCCATTGGTGAGAAACTTATAGACTGAATTACATGGCACAAAATCGAAAGCATTGTCGGGTTGTGCGTACTCTGCATAAGCAAATATGGAGCGAGAGGTGCAAATGATATCCCGTTTCATTTTTTGGTCGCGCCAAAGGCGTAGCCATTCTGAAACGGAGCTTACCACGCTATAATTATTATCCAAACCATTAACCCCATACGTAGAACCATTAGTGAGTATTAACCGATAATTTCGCTGTGGTTTAGGATTTTTATAATCCCAAACCGTTATCTGACTATCATTATAAAACTTCGACATCTTCGCTTCCAATCCCACTATAGGAATGTAAACTCGTTGATGATTTTTATAGGCAATATGCGATGCTTGAATCGCTTTAATGTCAGAAATTAGCGTATCAAATTCTATATCGGGTTTATTGTTGTTATAAAAACGAGCAAGTTCGGAGAATGGTGCAATGACAATATCATTGTCTTCCTTACTGCGGACGAAAGAGCAAATTTTATCAGAAAGTTTGCTGTATGTAATCAATAAATCCGGATATTGTGAATCCAACCAACAATCCACGCTTTGAAGTTCCACACCATTATCGGTCAGGTGGTCAACAAAATCATAGCAATCCTTGAAGTTGTTGAACATGACAAACCTGACGGGGAAACGCCCTGCCGAAGCAGCGTTTATCCCTGTCGAAACTTTATCCTCTTCGACACATTGTAGAAGATAGTCAAAATTCTCGAATGCTTGGTACATAATTATTCGAGTATGGTGTCTATAATCGTTTCCATATCAAGTTCTATAAGCCGAAGAAGTATGTCTTTAGCATCTTCTACATTGTTTATAAGCTGAACTTTATCTTTAGCCTGTTCACGTCTTCCCGGTGCGGGCGCTGTCGGTGGCACAGGGGGAATAGGGGCTGCACCACCCGGTATAGGTTGTATAGGAGGTGTAGGAGTAGGTGCTGGCTTTTGTGACAATGCCCAGTTCTTAAGTTGATCAAGCACTTCAGTCTCTCCCCAAAGTCCAATTTCTCCCTGCATATTCTGTTTGATAAAGGCAAATGCTTTATCTAAATCTTCGGACTGAAGGGCAACATTCGGCTCTGACATAAGGAATTGCTCAAAGCCTTGTTTGAAGTAGGTATTATCTTTGAACCATGCTCTGATTTCAAAGTTCATTGATTTGATACCCTCCACAATGTCAACCATCATAGATGGGTTGCGGTGTGTGGTTTCAAAACAAATAGTAAGTACATCATCTATGAGCTTTTGAGCAGGTTCTTCAAGACCTGCATTCTTTATTGTTGCTGGTATGGCATACTTCAACGCCCAAAGAGGATACCCCTTTAGAACGGAGTATTCATGCAAAATAGCCCAACGAGCATCTTTCAAACTGCTTATGTCGTGATAGCCATTCAATGAATCTAAAGAAAAACATTTGATAAGCGACTTGCATAACTGTCCTTCTTCCTTGGTTTCAAATTTGAATGAAATTTTTGGGTTTTTATTACCCTTTTCCCAACAATCAAATGTGGCTACTACATCTTCAACCAAATGCTGTGCTTCACGAGGCTTACCGTTAGTGTCAAACATCTTGCCGATATACGGACGGAGGGCAAAAGCCAACATCGCCATACAAGAACACGTTTGGAACAAGCCGTATGGAGGATATGAAAGTTCTTCAAACTTTTCAGCAAGATTAAAAAGATTCTGCTTATCCGTTCTTTTTATCTTGTCCTCTACAAACTTGTAAACAAGATACAATGGATTACGCTGTTGGTCAATATCCGGCTTGAACTCAAGATTTTCGTCCACGCTTGCTTCAAGAAGTATCTTTACCAATGATTGTTGAGCATTGAGCTGATTTATAATGTCTGTTTTCGTGTTAAAACTCAACACTAACTGCACAATCTTTTTGGTAGATTCTTTCTTCCAATAGGTTTTAGATTTACCCACACATTGCTCCAACGCTTCTGGACCTTTGCAAAACAGTCGTGGCGCAATGACACGATCAAGCGTAGAGGTCAATTTTGAAGCCGAATACGTATTATGACTTTCTCCCAAATACAGATAGAAATTTTCACGACGCACATTCTTAATGATATAGTCGGTGAGAATACTTGCCGCATTCTTAACGTGTGCCTGATATTGATCGGTGAAATTGAATTTTTGTGCACACTTAGCATTTGCCTGATATTCAATGAAACGCTCATATTCTTTTTCTCCGAAAGGAGCATCGAAAACGATAAAGCAAGTGTCGGCAAAGCGTGGATCAACAGAAGCATGTTCTGCATATTCACGCAAAGTCTGAATTTCAGTAGTTGTCTTGCCAAACAACAAAGCTAAGAATAGTTCGTAACCTTTAGCATCTTTTCTACCGTTCTCTATCTTATTGAATAAGGTATATTCATTTATATCCAACGAATAGAATTTAAACGTATACGGACGACAAAGATTAATGAGAATTTTGTCGACTTCCTTAGATGCTGAGTCGTTGAAAGTAAGAACTTGTGATAAGTATTTAAATTCACGGTTGCGCAACGATTCTTTTGCGTCTTCGATTTCTTTAGTGGGAAGAGCTGTGAACTGAATAGAAAACACGTTGCCTGGTGCACGTTGAATATAGCCTTTGTTATCAAACATTGTAAGGACATCAACAACTTGCTCTGCAAACGAAGTACCCTCAAACAAACGAAGAATATTCTCCTCGCTTGGAGTTACCTCTTTATGATTAGCAATGTTATTAAGTGCATTAAGCAAAAGTGTTCCTTTGAATACTTTCATTGCCACTTCACCTTCATTCTCAATGTTTGAGCAGTAGGTATTGTAGCGTTCGGTAACTGCTCCGAATTTTGTCACATTTTCGTTAAACTCACCAATCACATAGTCCCAAAGAAAATCGGCTGTAATTGTATCACGTTTGGCAAAAACGACTTCGTTGTTCAAGAACTCTCTTACGGTTTCGTTCTCTCCCAAGAATTGGAATACACTGCGAGAAGATGAACCCGCTTCACGAGCATAGAATGTGGCGAGTAAAGCGGTAGCAGGGTGTACTGGCATCAAACTCTTGATATCGCGTGTCGTTTCCACTGCGTTAGGCAAATTTTCCGTATAGTGGTTGATAAGATTATCAAACTTATCTAAAACGGGACTGAAAACAGACAAATATTCTTCATTGGTACCAGTCATACGGAACTTGCGCGACATAATCTTATATGCCGACACGGGTTCCATGTTGTACTTCATATAGTGGTAGCGACCAATAGTTTTTTGACGTTCTTCCGCTTTTAGAGAGTTGAGAGCCGATGGGTGAGAAATGAAAAGGAAATAACTGTCATTCTCTTGTGCCATAGCACGTTCAGTCAGTTCTTGTAACTGAACCAAGATATTAAGACCTATATCAAGAGTGAGCAGGGTCGTAAACTCGTCCCAAATAATCAGTAGTCCGTCATATTCGGTTTTCTCTTTCAGTTTCTCTTGAACTTCAAAAAACCATTGTGTGATATTGGCATTTTCCATACGGATATGAAAGCCGGCATCGCGCAAAGCATCTTGCACCACACGCAATGTTTTTGGTTCAAGGTCGGAAAGTTCTTTACGCAACTTATCCACATTGGGAGTAACCGCTGAAAGTTTTGGTGATTGTTCTATAAGCATTTCCCAAAACTGCTGATTTTCATCAATGTGCTTGATATAGGTATCATAGTCGGTCTTTACTTCAAGGTCTGTAAGTCCGGCTTTGATTAAAGCCTCTTGTATCTTTTGTTGAAGTTGTAGGGAGAGGTCATCAGGATGGGCAATTGAACTTGCTCCATACAAGGTAACGGGAAACAGCCGTTTCTTTTTACGGAGATCGAAAACAGACTGGCACAAGCCCTCAAATTTCGGTAATTTGTATTCCTCACGCAACCATTCTTCAATAGCACTAACATCGTCACAAAGTAGATGCTTTAGCACCGCTCCGGCATGAGTTTTTCCCGTACCATATGTTCCTTCTATCCAAAAAGACTTATGCGCATCGAGGTCATTGTTCATTACAGAGCGGACTACAATACGCAGTATATCATTGAATTGGTCGTTTACAATGAATACACTCCAATCCCCAGCTTTCTCTTCTTCGAGGTAATATGTGCTACGCCCCGAGCGCAAATCAACGATATCAGAATACTTAGTAGCCATAATTAAATCAAAGTTTTAAGAATAGAGATTGGATTCACATCTTCTCGCAAGGTAATATGGTCAAGCCCCATATTCAACTCTGCGACAAGTAAACGGTTGTTAGCTGAGTTCAGGGTTCGTAATATTTTCTCTAATCCAGAAAGCGAAATTCCAAATTCAACGAATGGACCAAGTTCTGATTTTGAATCTTTTAAATCAGAAACGCGAAAAGATTTATATCCAACATTTTCAGCATATCGATACAAAGAATAAGCTAAAGCGGTATCGGATAAATCTTCAAAAGATTTACGTCGATATTGCTTACCTTCAATTTCTTCAGCTATAGCAAAAGCACAGTCCGTAGGACAATACTTAAATAATTGGAATAACGCCGAGACTGCATTGTCAACTGTTCGCTTTCCGTAAACTGGATATTCTTCCGAAATGTTTTCTGAAATAGAATTTTTATCGAAAATTTGTCCGGGCACAATATGAGTTAAGAACCAATTCACAATGAATGAGTTTTTAGCAAGATTAGTAAGAACCACAGACCAAACCAAGTTGGGGTCATCAACATATATTTCAGATAAAACTTTCCCAATCTCAGTGAGATTTAATTTAGTGTCTATTATTTCAGCTTCTTTGAGCCAGTTTTTAAAACTCGGAACTTGTTTTGGTCCAAGTCCATTATAGTCCCAGAACTCAGTAGGATTTAATAGAAACTCGCTCATCCATTCTTCGTGGAGTCCAAAGGTGTTGTATCTATCAATTCCTGCTTTCGCTTTTATATTTGTTTCTGTTGTCATACTTATAGAATTAGCAACGATACATCCTTTGTCGTGAAAGTTCAAACATTTGTGGCAATGGATGCACTTCGTTAAATCAATATTTACTTTTGGAAAAACGGACAACGCCCCTGTTGGGCATTCAACCTCGCATGATTCGCAATTAATACAATATGCCGCTTTGTATATAACTCTTTTCAATAAAGAGATAAGAGATAAATCTTTAATCCCTTTAATATAAAAAGTATAATCTGTATCATTCCCCTTAATCTCAAAAGAATAGACAGTATTTTTATATTTTATATCTCCGTGAAATTCATTAGAGATATTAAAGAGGGTGAATTCACCCAAGACGGGCAACCACGCAGTAATGGGTAATTTTGCAGATTTTACTTGGGCGTAGAAATTATTAGGAGAGTTCTTGAAATTCACCTGTGTGGAAATTTTCATAAATTTACCACTAGCTCTAAATTTCCACTTACGCTCTTTTAGATATACTTCCAAGTCTTTGACACCCTCTTGCTTGGACCAATCATAAATTCTTGAAATAAAAGGTTCTAATTCTGCACCATAACAACGGCTTACTATCATATCATCCCATTCGGAAGAGTAAGGGCAAGTAATACACCCTACTCTTGATTTTCCTAAACGATAAGCATCATTAACAGGTAGAGCATAGGAGAATAAATATAAAAATATTTCCGATGTATTCCAATATAATATCGGGTGAGCATTTACAACTGTTGAATGTTTTACACCTTTACCCATACGTTCATAATTGCCACGACGGGCAGATTCTTCTGCTCTTACACCATCAAAAGTAAGAACTTTAGCTTGCTTGTTTGTACCCGGGACTTTAAGCGAACGGTAAAGAGGTGCGGTTTTCATTACTGAACAGCACCAACGGTGGGTATCGCTCGGCGTACCAATCTTATCCCAATAGCTTAACACCGAAGCGTGGTTGCGAGCGGTGGAAAATTTAAGTCCAGGATAAAGCGCAGAATAGTGTCGTTTGACATCTTCGTAAAGGTCGAGCGATGACGGCAATTCATACCCTGTATCGCTATATATCACTTCGAAAACGCTGGGCGGTAAAGCTCTTGTGCAAAGATCAAGAACTACTTGTGAATCTTTGCCGCCTGAAAATGATGCCAAAAAAATATCAATTTTGGTGGCAAGTAGTCGTTGTTTACCTTGTTGCTCTGCAATATCCAAGGGCATTACATCGAAGCTGTCGCACTCCTCCTTGACAATAGCCATTTTCCGCTTTTGTTTTTGCTCAATAGATGCAGCGATAGCTTCAAAATCAAGTTGATTGGCTTTTATCTCATTGAATTTTTTAGAAGCTGTAGAATAGATGAAGAATGTTTCGCGTATAAATTCAATGGCTTCGCTCTCCAGCAAGAACATAATATCGCGGTTTCTCTCTATCATTTTCTTGACATCAATCGGGATAAGTTCAAGATTCTCAAATCCCGGCATAATAGTTATGGTAGCCGAATCATATAAATTTGCCCCTTTAGCCTGAAACACCAAGTCGCCACGATAGAAATATTGTTTATTAACTGCCCACATAAGTGGAGCCTCTGACTGCGGATATACATATCCTAATTTGTCAAGTCCAAGTAGATCAAGTTCTTCAAACCAAACAGGACGAGGCGAAATGCCCAAAGTCTCTTTCGAGACTTTGGAACTTAACAAAACACCTCCTGTTTCTTTATCCCATTCTATCTTATACATGAACTTATTTAATTTCAGTTTTTACAATCAAATCTCTTACATCAACATTAAGCAGCCCTGCTACTTTTACCAAAGTTTCTAAACTTGGTTGGTATGTATTGGTACACCACTTTGATATAGTGGCCTGATCTTTGCCCAATTCTCCAGCAAGCCATTTACTGGTTCTATTTTGTTCCGCAAGCACTGCTTTTATTCTATTGATATTTGCACCTTTCTGCATGATACGGATGTTTGATGTTGCATGATTCCATTTAAAATTTTGCAAAGGTAGTAATTTCCCCAATTATTATCGCTAACACTTGGAATATTATTTCAAAAACATGGCGTATTATTTCAAAAATATGAAAGCCATAAAATAATCAAACAGGAAATTGTCGAACAAACAATACAATCTTGTGACTTCTATTTTTTACAAATTATAATATTTTTATACTTATTGTAAACTAAATTAGGTTTATTCGTTTGAATCGTCTTGCCCTTGATAAACTTTGCCTTGTCCTACTGCTCCTTTACAGACTGTTATGTGATTCTAACTTGTTCAGTAAGAGCTGTTCGTTTTCGTACCGCTTCCTCGCAGATTTCTACGTCTTTACGCATTTACGCACTTGGCGGATTTTATCGTTATCTTTATTGAGTTCAAAGATGTCTGCCTATTCATATATTATTGGGAGCTTCGCCTTTTATCTTGATATGACGAGACTTCAAATCATTATCCATACGGTCATAATCTGGCTGCTTGACTATATCTACCATTTGATATGTCAGCGTCAATATTCTTGATTATCCAACAGAAGAATATAGTATTGTAAAAGTTACAGACATCAAACTTGCAAACGAACTTTTGGATGTCATTTACAATAGAGAGAAGTAGTATAAACTCAAAAAGCAGGGAGAAAATCATCGCCCTGCTTTCACAGGACAACACACTGAGCGCAACAGCACTTGCCAAGCGGATAGGGATAACCCCCAAGGCCGTGGAAAAACAGATTGCCGGGCTGAAAGCGGACGGGGTACTCCGACGAATCGGACCGGACAAAGGCGGATATTGGCAGGTGGCCGAAAAAACGGATTGATTTTTCTGGAGAGAGCGCAGTTTACCGCCTGCCCGCTTCATTAGGCTGTTAAAAAATATCCCCCCCTATAGAATATCGGAACAGCATACGGACCGGTAGTATTCTACTGACAGTATGCTGTTTCTCTTTTGTTTTTTGTTCCGACTTTTCCGTCGGTCGCTTGTTTCCGCTGCCGACGGCGTCCATTGTACAGACGTGAAAGGGAAAAGGTTTTCGGGCTGAATACGCTCCGCAGGAGGAAGATTCTGCCCGAAACGGCCTGCCGCCCGACTTTTTCACTTTCAATGAAGTCTGTACTAACTTCCATGGGCGGCGAGGAAGCGAGCGACCGCGAAACAGGGATTCTAATTGGAAGATGCCCCGTTTTCACGTCTCCTTGCCATCAGCTTATTCATATCCTCGGAGATTTTATCATCGGTCACTTTGGCATATCCCTGCGTGGTCCGGATGTTCGTGTGTCCCATCATCTTGCTGATGCTCTCGATCGGCACACCTGCCGAAAGCGTCAAGGTTCCGAACGAATGTCTGCTCGCGTGGTAGCTGAGATTCTCTTTCACTCCTGCCACTATCCCGATTTCGTGTATGCAGTACCACAACATGTCACGCTTGGGCAGGGGGAGTATAGGCCTGCTGTCATCAGTGGTATTATACAGCGACAATATCTGTTCGGCTACGGGATGCAGCGGAATAAAGGATTCCACATCGGTTTTCTTCCTGTTGATACGGATATACCTCCTGCCGTCCGCGGTCGTTCCGATATGCGAGGGATAAAGCCGTTTTACATCGACATATGACAGCCCCGTGAAGGCTGAAAAGATGAACGCCCTATGGGTAAGCTCCTGTAACCTCTCCGGCATGGGCTGCTCCATGATCCGTTGCAGTTCCGCCCGGCTTATGTGTTTCAACTTGTAGTCCGGTTTCTTCTCGTAGGGGACATCCGCAAGCGGATTGAAACGGAGTATCTCCCTGTCCACCGCAATATAGATAAGACGGTTCAGCCATGTAAGGCAGTGGTTGATATGCCCATTCCCGCAGCCTTTGGTTTTCAGGTAAAGCTTGTAGCCCCAGCCGAAGTCTTCGGTAATATCTTCAAAGGCGATGTCCCGCATACCCAGCGACAGCAGATACTCGTGCAGGTATGCCTGTGAGGATTTGGACTGACGGTAAGAGGAGGTCGAATCTATCACTTCTGAGCGGATTCTCAGTCTTTCCCGCTCCTCTTCCCCGGCTTTCAGCAATGTGACCGGAACGGTTGCTACATGGGTAATCTCGTTCTTGAGTATTTCCGCCGTGACCATACCCGCGTCCTTCAATAGATTGTCATATGAGGCCTCAATTTTGGAACGGAGTCCGACAAGGAGGTTGTTTGCCCTTGCATCCTTTACTTCCCCTGTTTTGGCGTTCCAGTCTTTGGGATTGCAGTAATAACCGGTGGCAAATACGCTGCTCTTGCCGTCAACGGTGATACGGCACAGTATTGAAGTAGTTCCGTCTGTTTTGACCTTGCCACGGTTGATGTAGTATAGAATGGAAAAAGTGCTTCGCATAATCGAATTGTATTTATAGGGTTAGAGAATGAGTTTCAAATCTTTTGTTGCTTCGATGTATTTGTCCATATCCTCGAAGAGTTTCTTAGGGGTTACACGGGCATACACTTGTGTGGTTCTTATATCCGCGTGCCCCAGCATCTTGCTGACAGTCTCGATAGGTACGCCGTTTTCAAGGGTCATGAGGGTCGAGAACGAGTGCCGTCCCATGTGATAGGACAAGCGCCCCTTGATACCGGCTTTCATTTTGATGCTTGTCAGACACCATTTCAGGGCTTGGTACGGGATTACGGGAAACAGTGTGCCCCGTGTATCGTCACGGTATTTTTCGATAAGGGCTACCGCTTCGGGCAGCAATTTCACCCGGCTTAGTTGTCCGTTCTTGCCCCTACGGTATTTCAGCCATAGCGCACCGTTATCGTCCCTTGAGAGATTATCGGGCGTGATAGCTACAGCATCCACATATGAGGTTCCGGCATAACAGGCGAAAAGGAACATGTCCCTGACAATGGAGTGTTCCGGGCGGCATCCGGTAAGTCCCATATCCCGTATCTTCTCGAAATCTTCTTTGCTCAACGCTCTCGGCGGCGTTTCCTTCTGCTTGGGTAATTTGTAGTGCTCAAAATAAAATTTGTCCGAATGTCCCTCCTTGAAGGCTATGCGGCAAATCTTCTTCAGGATAGCCAGATAGTGACGTACCGTCTGGACACCCAAGCCTTTCTCTATCACCACATACTCCTGAAATTCTCGGATGAACTGCTCGTTGAGCTGGCAGAAAGCAAGGTCGGATACCTTGAACCTGCTGCTGACGAAATCAGCGAGACGGCTGCGGGTATAGAGGTAATTGGGAAGTGTACGGTGAGACACATCGATATCTACACGTGCCCTGACTTCCCCGATATGCCTGTCGAAGAGTTTGAGCAAGGTCATCCGCGTCTCCTTGCTGCCTTGAAAGGCTTCCTTGACTGCTGTCGCATCGAAATCGGTCTTTCGTTCCACAAGGGAGTCGAACGCGGAGTTTACCGCTAACAGCAACTTGTCGATTTTCGCGTTGACTTCCACCGCCTCCTTGCTCTTGCCGTTCAGACGGCTTTCCCGGGGATTCCACAGTTCGGGAGTGATGGAGATCTTGCAGCTGAACTGCGCCATCGTCCGGTTAACGGTGATGCGCCCCATTATCGGAGCTTTGCTGGATTTGTCCAGTCCGCTCTTTTTGAGGTAGAGCAACACCTTGAATTTTTCTACTTTCATACGCTTATATTTTTAGTGGCAAATTTACCTGTTTTATAAGCGTTATTCGATATGCAAAACTATGACAATCAGTGTAATATATCGCTGTTTTAAATTGTTTGATCCGCTCTTCGTTACCTTATCCCTGCCGGTAACAGCCCTGTTAACGATTTGGTAACTGAATATTCTCAATAAGCCTCGCTTTTTTGCTTTTTCCTCATGTGGAAAAATATAGAGAAATAGTTAATTACCAACAAATTGCGTTATGCTTTCTTTTCGTTTCCATTACTCATATCACTTCTTTCTTTCCACATAGCTAAGGCATAGCTATGCAACCCTTTGTCTTTCAATGGGTGTTCCGATAGAAACGATTAGCCAAACATTGGGACATCGAAGTATTTCCACTACTCAAATATATGCGGAAATAACCCGTACCAAAATCAATGAGGATATGACAAACCTTGCGGAACGGATTGAGGGTAAATATGTATTGGCAAAGTAAACACATCATAACCAACGTATTTTTTCCTTTTTTTCTCTGATAAACATCTCCTATATGGAAAGAATAAATAAGGCAACACTTTTTGGAAATTTACTCTTTTGAGGAACGAAAAAGGAAGAAATTTACAAAAACCGCTTGCGGCTCGGTGTTGCCGTTTTATTCTTGGAATATACCTTTGTGTTCAGAGAAAGAAAGGATATAAATTATAATGCTAATGCCATTGAAATAAAATCTCCGATGCTTTTACCAAGTATAGCCATCCCTGCATCATGTGGGTTTTCAAGTTTATACCGTCCTTTTGCAGCACCATTCAGGGCATAATCATAGCCATCAATAGTAACGATACACCAATGTTTTTGCCTACATTCAATAATGATTTCATCAACATAAAAAGGCCAATCTCCGTTATAGTCACATTTTCTCAGTTTTTTTGATTTAAAATCAGGGTTGAATTTTCGGTTTAATTCATCTAATACTGTTCTCTTATGTATAGATTTAGGAGTTTCTTTGTATTTTGTAGTGTTCTTTCTATAGTCTGTTTTCCCAAAATCTTTTTCATACAAAGTCCCATAATCAAAGAACGAGCTTATTGTTAACTGTTTACCTAATTGCCCTAATGTCCCCCAAATTATTTGTCTTGAAAGACTTGCTATAAATCGTTCAAAAATATCTATTATATAATTTGTTATTTCTTGGTATACTTCACGGTCTACGTCTTGATTCATCAGTTTTTTCATAGTCTGAGCATCAACTGGCTTTATTTTATTTTCAAATTTACGCCAAGCCTCTTTGGGGTTTATACCAATTTTTGAATTACCAGTAATGAAGTCAAAATTGTAATAGCGAGCAAATTTCCCAAATTCAGATAATATGAATAAAAGTTCTTTCAAATTAGCATCACCATTTATTAGCAGCCAATCAGATTCAAACTGAATAGGTTTGTAATGGATATAATAATTTGACATAATTTCAGTCAAAAGTCGTTCTAAATCATGCCCTAATGACTTTATGTAGGAAGAATCAGGTAAAGTTTTATGCTTCTCCACATAGGCAACGCAAATATAAGCTTTCATAAAACGTTCAAACCCTTGTGACAAAAGTTGAAATGGCAGAAAATAGAAATCATTGTCAAGATTAATATTTTGAAGTTCTCCAAGTCCTAACCTCACTAATTTGTTTGCTGTGTCAAATTCTTCATTTAATGCGGCAAATTTTTGTATTTCTATTTCTCCCATGTTTTAAATGTAAATAATAATCAATCAAAAAATCAATTGTCTGTAATTCAAAAGAATATGCAAAAATACATATTTCATTTAATATATTGGGATTAGAAAGAAGATTAGTTCATTGAAAAATAAGATATTAGATTGGTTACTGCTATTGCGTAATTCTCACCATCTATGCAGTAAAAGCCTAATTTCTTGGCAAAAGTACTGCTTTTGATGTTGGCACACTCAATGCCGATATGGTTAAAATCGTACTTTCGGGCTATTCTTGTCAGAAATCGGATAAAGTGCGTTCCATGCCCTATACGTTTTTTGCTAAAACTCAATCGGGCGATAATCAGGCAATCAGGTGGAAAACGGCTTTCAACCTTTCTAATACGCAAATATAAATCTACCCGGCTATTTCTTCGGGTGGCTATTATATTATCCACTGTCAGCCATACAAGCGATTTTCAATACTTAAAACGTTCCATCAAATAGCGGTCTATATCGGCTCTTAGTTCTTCATATTCAGTCATCGTCTAATCCCTTTCTTCTTTTTCTTCTTGCGTTTTTGTGCCTGTAATTCTTCTACTGGTGCAGCATTGTTATTATTGCCATCTCCCAATGAGAAGATAGATAATAGAGAATCGCCACTACCGTTATTTTGCTGGTTGTAAGAATGTTTTTCATCTGCCTTGCTATCAAGGTTGCAAGAAATATTGTTTTCTTTTTCACTGGATTGGAATATTTCTTTTTTATTTTCGCCAGTAAAATATTGTTTTGGCTCTTTCAACTCCTGCTCCTGCACTCTCAGTTTATCGTCAATGCTTCCGTTTTTTCATCGTGTCGGAATACTCAAAGGATTCGGATAATTGGCGGTTGTAACTGAATAGTTTATCAAAGCCTTGTTCCGCTTGTCGAAAGAGATTCACACGGTCGAAGCCACCTTTTATTACTCCGTTCTTGGTGTTTTTGTGGTTGGTAAGCGGTGATAGCTTCTTTTTGTTAGATTGGTCTTTACGGCTGACAATCAAATGGCAGTGCATATTTAGTTCGTTATTGGAACGGCTACGGTCAAAATGTATCTTCCCGTAAAACTTTATATCCGCTTCGGATAGTCCTTTGTTGAAGTTCTTGGCATATTCAGGAATAAACACTTCCCGAACATACCGTTTCATGGCTTCGGCTTTCTCCTGTTCGGTGTTTCCCATTGCCCGAAGCTCGCTTTCCGATGGGCTGACATGGATAGCGAAAAACTTAGCATCTGTTTTCAACAATTGCCCGATATTACTATCTATATCCTTAATAACCTTTGATTTGTAAATATTATCATCCGATAAGTTGAAAAAGCCATCGGTATAAATACCTTTTTCCATCCGTTCCAAATCTTCATGTTCCATGTATGAAGCTAATTGGCGGCTACTTCCTGCATTG
The DNA here is from genome assembly GCA_900544025.1 of uncultured Odoribacter sp. Classification (GTDB taxonomy): domain Bacteria; phylum Bacteroidota; class Bacteroidia; order Bacteroidales; family Marinifilaceae; genus Odoribacter. The sequence continues at coordinate 8,740 of UQTM01000011.1, read as the reverse complement.
TTATATGTTCCTCCCGATGGTGGTACAAAATCTATGTGCATGGTTCTATGTATTTATCAAATTGACGATTTCCGCTTTTAGGTTCTCTTTCCGTTTACCATCCATCACGCCACAAGTTGATAACTCCGAATAGAGTTGTATCAGTTGGAACATTTTCTTATAATCCCGTTGATGTATCTGATACAGGGCGGTGAGTTGTTTCCCCTGCTGGTTGATTACATCGGCATGTTTGCCGAACTGCTCACTTACTTTTTGCAATACGGCTGTTTGTTTCCCCTGACTGGATTCCAATTGGGAAAGAATAAGCGTTTCCAATGTCTTACCAATACCATCAAACCGAACTGCAATAGAATTAGCGGTTCGTATCATGGGATTTAGTTGTTCTTCCTCGTAGTGACGAATGAAGCGGATTATATCGTCCTGCCGTTTGTTTATTTTCGCCAGTTCCGATTTTACGGATTCCGGTGCTTCCGATGGGTTGATACATGCTTTATCAATATAGACAAATGCCAACCTGACTATTTCCCCTTTTTTCAGCGAATAGCGTTTGCAGAGCTTATCTATCAACTTACCCGTCTGTCGGTCTATCCCGATGGTGGTAAGTGTGGATATATTACTGGTCTTATCCATGATTATAACTTTTTTATAAGGAAAATGAGATTCATTCAGTTGATTATAAGCGAAATACATTTTCAGGTTATAATCACTGTTATAAACGGTTACGAATGTAACCTCTTAAAGTCGAAGGCTTTGCCCCGCAGGGCAAGAGGGAAGAACAGGACTTGTCCAGTTCCCTCTTGCTTCATTTAGTGAAACGAGCCGAGCCACAGGGCGAGGCGGTTTCTGCTAAATGGGGATTGTTAACACTTCATCAGGTGGTAACATTACCCACCTTGTTCTGCTTCGGTTTGCTTATCGAGTTGATTTTCCTTTTTGAACCGTTCATAGGTCTTGCAATCAGCATTTTCTTGAATAAAAGTCCGGATGTCGGCTGCACGATAATAGGTCTTGTGGCTTATCGTAAAATAAGGAAGTTTGCCACTTGCCCGATACCGTTGCAAGGTTCGGAAAGATACTTTTAGCAGGAAAGCCAAATCTTGATTGTCGAGTATCTTATCGTTTTCCGTCCAATACCTTGTCAGTATTGATAAGGGATTTTAGGTCTTGCCCGATTTCGGAGAGCTTCTTTGATAACCGTTCCATCCACTTGTCGAAGTTTTCGTTATCTACATACATTTTGCTTCATTTTTTAGTTTAACATTATTGTTTTCAATCGATTGATGAAGCAAAGTTCGGCAAATGAGTGTAAAAAAGTTAGGGGTGTACCACTGGTACACCCCCATAAATAGTTGCTAAATTGTTGATTTACAAATAGCCTTTCTTCTTGCTTTCTTCGATAATAGCTTTACGAAGTGTATCTAAAAATTCAGTTACTTTGGATGGCTTACGCTTAATAACGCTTTCATGCTTCTTGTGAACATCCCCCAATTTGATATTGAAGAGATATTCAAATGCTTTTCCAATTTCTGTAAGGGGGGATTCTGTTCCAATATGCGTTACTACTCTCTTAGATAGGAATAGTCCGCTAACAAGCTCCATTATTTCAATAAGATAAGTTTCATCTATTAGGTGTAGCGGGGATGATGGTAAGTTATTCTTTCGGTTCTGGAATTGAACCGGATATTTAATTCGCATATTGAGTATACGAAGTTCTGTGTTTACAAGTCCTATTGCTTCATCAATAAGCAATAACAAGGCATTTTTCCCCCTGCTCAAATTGTACTCGATGCGATTTAAGCCTGTTAAGTCCAAAGGAGAGATAACGTAACAATACAGCGTAGTCTTGTTCATTTATAGCAATGCTTGCCAAGTGATTGGCAAGTTCTTGTAATGCTGCCGTAAAATCATTTACGGTAAACTCTTTTTGTGAGTATTCCGACAATAACCGGAAAAATCTCTGTTCGGATAATTCTTTCATGATTCACACAATTAAAGATGTCTTTTGATTCTAATATTTTGTTTTTTATTTATGGCATCATTATATAAACTCCCATTAAATTTTTTATATTGAGCGTTTTTATAGATTTCAACCAGTTTTTTACTATAATCCTGAATCACTGCATTGGATTTTTGGAATAAGTTGGTTGCTAAGATTCCGCTTCCCAATATGCCGGGATTACAGATTACTGTATCTTTTTTTATAGCGTTCATAATCAGCTCTGAACACGTATAATCCTTAATGCCTGCCTTGTTAAATTTCTCAGACATGGATTTATTGAGTGCCTGTTTATCGTTAATGGTCATAAATCCGTACCACAACAAACACTTCATCCCCAATTTGGTAGCACTGATTAATACATCAAGATAAGTATTTGCATTGCTATTGGGTTTATCTATCTCGTAAGGGTCTATATGTAGAAACGTGGATTTGGGTAATGATGGCAATAGCTTTAATACTCCATCAATCGAATCGCAGTTAAAGGTTCTAATTGATGGTGCAACAGCTTGGTGTCTTACAAATGATTCAATATTCTCCAGTGCCTCTTTTTCTAAATCAAAGAATAGACACCCCTTAACATCATTATTCAATACTTTCATGGCTAATGCCGGAGAACCTAAATAGTTTCCATTTGCCATGCTTTCACTCTCTAATTGATAATAAAGGGAGTTTTTTAGTGTAGCATCTTTATTCGCTTCGTTCAGGAAGTGATAAATACCATATTCTTGTTCGGGAGTATGTGTCATTGTATAGATGGCACACGCTGAATTTGTTTCTACATATATCTGCGGTTTTTCTATTTGAAGAACCTCGCAGAGAACAAGATGTTTAAGAACATCGGGTTGTTTGCCGAAGTGAGTGTAAGTTACCATAATAATTCAGTTTATCATTATGGTGGCAATATTAGGTAGTAAAAAGCGAAAAAGCCTTGACGAAAGTCAAGACCTCTATTTTTGCAGTTGTTTTTTGCGGATTCTACTTAGAGTTTCAGGAGTTACACCGAGAAAAAGTGCTATTTCCTTTAAAGTTATTAGTTCTTGCAAATCAGGACATCTCTTCATTAACGTCTGATAGCGTTGTTCAGGAGTATCGCAATAGAACCCTAATAAGCGTTGGTATATCTCTGCAAACATGGTTTCGGCAATACGCCTGCCTAAACGCTGTGTTTCCATATCGGTTTCCCAAAATTGGTTGAGTTTGCTTAGAGATAGTAAATAGACCTCGCAATCAGTTGTTGCCTGTATGCTAACCGTTGCATCGGTTCTATTAATTAAAGATGGATAATCACATACGAAATTATTTTCAAAACTGTAACCAACAATCCATTCGTTACCGTTCGTATCTATGCGAGTAAGACGGAATATACCAGATGCAACAAAGCCTATATGGTTAGTTTTATCGTTTTGACGAACCATATATTCATTTTTTCTAAATACTTTTAGTGTGCCACTTTCAAGAAATAGTTTTTCTAATCTCGTAGTATCTACACTTTCATTCGCATTGAATTTATCCATGTTAAATGCTTTGTAATTACAAAGATACGAAGAATGATGGATATATTTGGCAAGGTTTCAACAAAATGATTTATCTTTGTGGTAGAGTTATTTGAAGCAATGGAAAAACACAGCAGACTAAAGAAGTTCGCTCGTTTCTATATCGTTACCCATTGTTATACTCTTCTTCTTCAAAAATCTATTATTCAATAGATTACAATCACATTTCTTGTTTCTTTGAACACACCTTGCTATTTGCACAGTGCAAATAAAAACTACTTTCTTTCGTGAAGTAAGCTGAAAAAGAAAGTAGCAAAGAAACCGCTTTATAATCTTAAATTTATGTCTTTATTTGAAATTCAAATAATTATATTTGTTAATACTAAGTTAATTGGGGCATTTTATTATTTTTGCAATAAAAAATAAAAATGCATACAGGCTTTGAATTATTTTTAAACTCATCAGACTTTAATAAAGATAGTTATAATATGCTTATTGAGTCTGGTAGAGAGAGATATAACATAAGTAAGATTAAAATAGAAGATAAATTAAATTCTTTTATCCTAGAGAATGGAAGTCTTGATGGTTCAAGAATGCAAGATAATTGGTTTCCGCAAATAAATGCAGATATATTTATTTCTCATTCACATCAGGATGAAAATCTAGCAATAGCATTATCTGAATATCTTAATACTCGCTTCGGGTTATCCGTTTTTATTGATTCTTGTATTTGGGGATATTCTGACAATTTATTGAGAATTATTGACAATGAGTATTGTTTAAACCCAAGTGGTGAAACATACGACTATGTTAAGCGAAATTATTCAACAAGTCATGTTCATATGATGCTTTCTACGGCATTAACAATGATGATAGACAAAGCAGAATGTATATTATTTTTAAATACTCCAAATTCGATAACTCCAAATGAAGTTATTTTAAAAACTAAATCTCCATGGATATATTCAGAAATTGCAATAACAAATTTGATAAGAAAAAAGCCAATAGAAGAATATCGAATAAAGAGAATGACGGAATCTTTTTCTGAAGGTGGAGAACTAAAAAAAGGATTAGATATAGAATATATAATAAACACGGAACATCTTACATCTATCGATGTGGATATTTTCCGAGAATGGGAATCTACATGGAAATTTAGTGGAAAAAAATATGCACCTAATTATTCTAAGCATGTTTTAGATACGTTATATGAAATAATTTCAAAAAGTAAAAAATATGAGTACTTTGAAAAATAAAGATTGTCCTGCTGTTCAAGCTCATATTTCAATGATGCAGAATATAATCAGTAGAATGGCAAATAATAGTGCGAATTGTAAAACATGGGCTATTACTATAATTGCGGCTATGTTGGTATTAATAGTAGATAAAAATTCTGGGTTTAAGAATATATGGATTTGTTATATTCCAGTATCTTTATTTTTCTTCTTAGATTGTTATTATTTGGGGCTGGAAAGACTTTTTATCAAAAAACAAGAAGAGTTTTTGACAAAAGTAGAATCTGGTATTTATGTTGAAGAATTATATACTATAAAAGGAATATCTAATTTTGGCACACAATTTTGTGCAACTTTGAAGTCAATTATATCATTTTCAACTTTACCTTTCTATGGACTCGTGGTATTATTTATTTACATACTTGGTGCTTGTGGAAGTTAGTCTTTATATGAAAACACATGGATGATTTGCAACATATCTCAACTATCATCGTTGATTATGGTGGTGTTTTAGCCCATCATTACTGCGAACCCTATCAGTCATTTTTTGCGAAATTACTCAACGTTTCTATGGAAGAGTCAAAGCAGCTAATTTCAGAGAAATCAGAGCAAGGAAAGCTTTTCAGAATTGATAAAATATCTATGACCGAATTTTGGGATTGGGTTATTGATTTATCAAAGAATGAGAAGGGTAAAACTGTAGATTATGATATTTTGCAAAGAATGTGGGCTAAGACATATATACTTGATAACAGAATATTGGAGTTATTACTTTTAATCAAAAATAGGAAATCAATAAAATTAGGTCTCTTTACAAATACAGATAGGGAACGTTATAAATACATGTCAGATACCTATAGCTTAAATAAGCATTTTGATATTATGATATGTTCTTTTCAGAATAAGTTAATAAAGCCATCGAAAGAATCATTTATTAATTTAATATCTGAATGCAATGTTACGAATCCCCAAAATATCTTATTCATTGATGATAGAGAAAAGACTGTTAATACCGCTATTGAGAATGGCATAACAGGATTGGTCTATGAAAGCTATGAGCAACTTGTCGATTTTATTATTGAAAATCGAATTCTAAATATGGAAGATTTTTTAGTATGAAACTTTTTAGAACAATCAGGTGGAAGATTGGTATCTTGATGTTTCTCGGCGTTGCGATAAACTATCTTGATAGAGTAAATATATCTCATGCTATAATAGCAATCTCCAAAGAATTTTCTTTATCTGATATTGAAAAAGGTTATATTCTTTCTGCTTTTTCATTCGGATATGTATTATTAATGCCTTTAGGTGGCATTTTGATTTTTAAATTTGGGTCTCGTATTTCGCTTTTCTTCTCAACCATATTATTGTCATTAGCAACAATTTTAAGCGGATTTACTTCTAGTTTTTATAGTTTATTTTCTTCTCGCTTTTTTATAGGAGGATTTGAATCCCCCACATTTCCAAGTAATGCATATTCTGTATCAAAATGGTTTCCTAAAAAAGAACGAGGGAAAGCAACTGGATTATTTGATGCAGGGTCTTATATAGGAACCGCTATTGCAGCTCCAATTATTATTTATTTAATAGTAAGATATAATTGGAGAATTTGCTTTATAGTTTCTGGTATAATTGGGTTAATTTGGAGTGTTGTTTGGTATATCTTTTATAGAGACAATCCAACTAAACATCCTAAAATTACAAAGGAAGAAGCTAATATATTAGATAAAGATATCTTCACTATAGATAAAAAAGAGAAAATTGAATGGAAAAAATATCTTTTAAATAAGAAAGTTTTGGGGATGTCTTTGGGCTTTTTTTGCTATAATTACTTGAAAAGCTTCCATTTAACTTGGTTTCCTACTTATTTGATTGAGTCTAAAGGATTAGAATTTATATCTCTTAGTTTTGCTGCACTTTTTCCACCTATATTTGCCGTACTAGGGGAACTATTTACAGGGCATATAATTGATGTGTCAATCTCAAAGGGAATATCTGTAAATTATGCAAAAAAAATACCAATATGTATAGGTCTCATATTTTCATCAGTTATTACTTTCAGTTTATTTTCATCTAACATGATAGTTGTTATCGGGCTAATAACATTATCTTATATGTTCTTAATCTCTGCATCAGTTGGGATTTGGAGTATGCCTGATGAATTAACTGTTAATAAACGTTCAATAGCGATTGTTGGAAGTATTCAAAATACATTTTCCAATATTGCAGGTATTGTTGCACCAATTATTACTGGATATTTGTATTATATGACAAAATCATTTCTTGCACCTTTTATACTTTCTTGTTTTCTTGCATTTTTGGGAGCTATTTCTTATTGGTTTATAGTTGGAGACCTTACAAAAAATAAAATTGATAGTAATGTAAATAAAATATGAGAAATAAAGTATTCATTAGTTATGCTCATGTTGACCAAGAAGAAGTCAAATGGATAGATAGACTAAAATTATATTTAAGTGCTTTTGAGCAAAAAGGTATTTTAGATATATGGGATGATTCTAAAATGGAAGCAGGAAAAATCTTGAAAGACCAAATTATTAACGCAATAAATGACAGTAGAATTGCAATATTACTTATAGGTCCGGGTTTTTTAGGGTCTAACTTTATAAATAATATTGAATTACCTAAAATACTTGAATCAGCCAGAGTTGATGGTCTACATATTTTGCCTTTAATTACAAGTTACTGTTCCTATAAGCACAGTGATTTAAAGGATTTTGCTAGTTTTAATTTAGACTCAAAACCATTAGAAGCTCTAAATGCTTCCGAACGAAATAAAATAATAAATGAATTTAGTATTCGTGTGGTTGATATTTATAATAAGAATATACCGTCAACAAAAAACGTAATAGCACCAGATGTTCTTTTAACTAATTTACAGACAATAGAGATTCAAAATAATAGATTAACGAGTTGTTGTTTCACTTCTAATAAAAACCAAATACTATGTTCTGGATTTGAATCTGAATTAGTAAAGGTAGATTTGGACAATAATTCTGTAGAGAAAATCAAAACCGTTGACAGCATCTCAAGGGTTATATTCAGAATACCTAATAGTTCTACATATTTAGTTGGATTTGATAATGGTGAAGTTTTTTCAACAGACATTAATCTTTCAAATTTTAAAAGTTGTTTTAAATCTGAAACATCGATTTTTAGCATCGATTTTAATATTAAAACTCAAACACTGATTACAAGTGAACGAAATGGAGACGTAAAAGAATGGCTAGTTGATAATCTTGATAAAGTTATTGAGGAGAATGACTTTCCAGAAGTAAATTACTTAAAAAAAATATTTCAACATAAGAGTAATGCTTTTATGTTTAAGTACTCAGAAAAATATAATTGGGGGGTTTCTGTTGGTGCTGATGGGATAGTGCATTATATAGACTTCAATACAGGGAAAACAAAAATGAATAAGGAGTCTGACAATCCATTGTTTTGCGTGTCTATTTCTAATAATAAAAATATAGCTATAGGGGCGGCAATGGGGAAAGTTTTAATAAAGAAAGAAAATGATAAAACCGAAGAAATAAAGTTACATATAGATACCATAAGGACTCTTTATTTAAGTGATGATTGTAGATGGCTTTTTACTGGAAGTAAGGATAAAACTGTGAAAATCAGAAATTTGCAAACAGGGCAAACATTAATAATAAAGAAATGTAAAGATTATGTTTATGATATTAAATATTCATCAGCGTTTAACCAATTAATGATATGTGATGGAGCTGGATATTTATCTGTCTTTACATTTAATAAACCTGTAGACAAAATGACTAAAGAAGAAATGGAATTTTTTTTTAATAAAATAAATTAAGTTATGAAAGCGATATTATTTATTTATTTAGGAGAATATGGAAATTCAGAAGAACCCATATTAAATGACTTAGGAATAAAGAGCATTAGAATTGAGACTGTAGAGCAATCATCAAGCATAAGTTTGGATGAAAAAGAACCAAAACATGCAATTTTGAGAAGTAAGCGTCTGAATT
>UQTM01000010.1 GCA_900544025.1 uncultured Odoribacter sp. | reverse complement strand
CACGGCCTTGCGGCCACTAGTACCTGAAACTAGCGTGTATACCAATTTCACCATTCGGGCAATTAAAATAAAAAGAACTTTGGAGGTGCCCAAAATAGGACTCGAACCTACACGGCCTTGCGGCCACTAGTACCTGAAACTAGCGTGTATACCAATTTCACCATTCGGGCAATTAAAATAAAAAGAACTTTGGAGGTGCCCAAAATAGGACTCGAACCTACACGGCCTTGCGGCCACTAGTACCTGAAACTAGCGTGTATACCAATTTCACCATTTGGGCATTTGAGAGTTGTCCCACCAGGACTCGAACCTGGACTGACAGAACCAAAACCTGCTGTGCTGCCATTACACAATGGGACAATCAATCATTCGTCTCTTTCGACGGTGCAAATGTAGGACTTTTATTTATTTCTCACAAAAAAAAGGATAAAAATTCAATGAAAATAATTATTTTCGTGCTCTATAATTTGTGCGATTTATATTGTGCATTGATTTTAAATAAGATAACAAAAAACGATCAATATAATACAGATGAATCAAATTAAAAACCACCCTAATCTAAGCTTTAGGCTTATTAACAGAATCACCGGCTGGGTAACTTTTGTCATCGCGAGTATGACTTATTTGCTTACCGTCGAGCCTACTGCCAGTCTATGGGACTGCGGAGAATTTATAACGACATCCGTCGGATTACAGGTAGGCCACCCTCCCGGAGCTCCGTTATTTATGATCATTTCCCGTCTGTTCGCGATTTTCGCACCTTCTCCTGAGAAGCAATCGGTAATGATCAACTGCATGTCGGCCTTAGCATCCGGTTTTACCATTTTGTTCCTCTTTTGGTCGATCACTCACCTGGCACGTAAACTGCTCGTGAAAAAAGGAGAGGAAATGACTTTAGGACAAATGTTTGCCATTCTGGGAGCTTCATTGATCGGTTCACTCACTTATACGTTTACCGATACCTTCTGGTTTTCGGCAGTAGAAGGCGAAGTTTACGCCCTCTCCTCTTTGTTTACGGCAGCCGTATTCTGGGCTATACTGAAATGGGAAAACGTGGCGGACGAACCTTATGCCAATCGCTGGCTGGTGCTGATTGCCTTCCTGGTAGGCTTGTCTATCGGTGTTCACCTCCTGAACCTGTTGGCCATCCCGGCTATCGTATTTGTTTACTATTTCAAAAAATATACCCCGACAGCCAGAGGTATTATCAAAACCGGATTACTCTCCCTGGTTATTTTAGGATTCGTGAATTTCGGCCTTATTCCGGGGGTAATTAAAGTAGCCGGCTGGTTCGAACTGCTTTTCGTGAACGGGATGGGTGCACCTTTCAATACAGGTGTCGTGATTTATGTGCTGGCGATCATTGCAGGGCTGACCTGGGGAATCCGCTATACACTGAAAAAGAATATGCCGATTTGGAACACGATTCTAACCTGTTTTATGGTCATTTTGATCGGTTATTCTTCCTATTCGATGGTCGTAATCCGTTCCATCAGCAATCCGCCTATCGATGAAAATAGCCCCGATAATGTATTTGCGTTATTGTCTTACATAGAACGCGACCAATACGGACAAACCCCGTTATTTTACGGACAATATTACACGGCACCGCTGATCGCTTATGAAGACGGCGATCCGATCTATTACCAAAATGAAAAAACGGGAAAATATGACGTAGTCGATCACAAGCCGATCGCTAAATTCGATCCGCGTTTCTGTGGCGTATTCCCGCGTATGTACAGCACCCGGCCATACCACGACCAGATGTACGAATTTTGGGGAGGTAAATTGAACGGACCTTCCTATTCCATAAACGGGAACATGGTGACCAAACCCAGTTTTGGAAATAATATGCGTTTCTTCTTCAATTACCAGCTGGGATATATGTACTGGCGTTACTTTATGTGGAATTTTTCCGGACGCCAAAACGATATTTCAGGCATGGGAGGAATCATGAACGGGAACTGGATCACAGGGATTAAATTCTTGGATGAAATGCGTTTAGGAAATCAATCGGAACTGACCGATACCATGAAATCGGCGAAAGCTTATAATAAATATTACATGCTGCCTTTCATTTTAGGCTTGATCGGCATGTTCTATCAATACCGGAAAGGGCGTTCCGGCAAACAGGATTTCTGGGTGGTGATGCTACTATTCATTTTGACGGGAATCGCCATCATTGTCTTCCTGAACCAGCCGCCTTTAGAGCCGCGTGAACGTGACTATGCCTACGCCGGTTCGTTCTATGCGTTCTCCATCTGGATCGGATTGGGTGTACTCGCCTTTTGGGAACTGCTGAGTAAAAAACTCGATTCCCGGATTTCGGCTATCGCCGTCACGACGGTATTGTTATTTGCCGTTCCGGTCAATATGGCAGCCCAAAACTGGGACGACCACAATCGTAGCGGACGCTATGCGACGATTGCACATGCGAAAAACTACCTCAATTCCTGCGCCCCCAACGCAATACTGTTCACCTATGGCGACAACGATACGTTCCCCTTATGGTATGCGCAGGAAGTCGAAGGTGTACGCCGTGATATCCGAATCGTCAATCTGAGCCTCTTATCCGGCGACTGGTACATCGACCAGATGAAGCGAAAAGCCTATGAAGCACCGGGAGTGCCCATTAAATTCACCAAAGATCAATATCATGCCGGGAAACGGGAACAAATTCCAATTCAGGAACAATACAGAAGCGCCATGCTGAAAGATGTTATGGAATTTGTAGCCAGCGACCTGCCACAAACTAAACTGAGATATGACCGGGGAACACTCGATTACATCCCTACCCGTAATCTGGTGATTCCGGTAGATTCGGCCAAAGTGGTAGCTAACGGAACCGTACAGCCGGAAGATGCCGATAAAATTGTGAAGAATCTGGAAATAACCCTGAAAGGCAACAATATCTTCAAATCGGGTTTAATGGTTTTAGATATTATGGCTAACAACAACTGGGAACGTCCGATTTACTTCGGTATCGGAATGGGAACAGACAGTTACATGGGATTTGAAAAATACTTCCAGTTAGACGGAGCTGCCTACCGGGTGGTACCTATCGAAACACAAGCGACGAATTTCATGGATTACGGACGGATTAACAGCGACACCCTCTACAACAATCTGATGAACAAATTCGAGTGGGGAAATATCAAAGATCCGAAAGTAAACATCGACTATTTCCACGACAATACTATCGGAGTCATGAAATACCGGAACACTTTCTTCCGCCTGGCGGCACAACTGCATGAAGAAGGTAAGGACGATAAAGCGACAGCCGTTCTCGATAAGAGTCTGGAAGAATTACCTTTCCCGCAGGTTCCTATCGATAACAATTTAGGTTTCTATGTAGCGCTATACTATTCTTTGAATCAAATCGACAAAGGAAATGCCCTTGCCAGAGATCTGATCAAAGAAAACATACAGATGCTGAAATACGTACACTCCCTCTCCCCTGCCGATGCAGCCACAGGCGAAGTGCAACGGGAAGAGGATAGCAGCATGCGGCTACTGGAATTACTGCTGAGAGCGAGTATCGATGCGGGACAAACCGAAATTGCCCAGGAAATACGCAATGAAGTGGCACGCATTTATAACCCTACGCAGGTAACACCGGTGGTTCCCGAAGGAGGTAAATCTATAAAAGACAGTAGTGTCAGTTAATATTATCTGAAATAATAAATCAAACGGCAAATGTTTAGCACCAGGTCACACCCGGTACTAAACATTTGTGACTTAATCACAAAACTCAATCGAATATGATTACAATAGATCAGCTTAAAGAAGTTGAAGAGCGCGGTGGCGCACTGAGGAGGTATCTTTGACATCGACCGGAAAAAAATAGAACTGGAAGAAGAAGAAATGCGCACTCAGGCTCCGGAATTTTGGAGCGATCCGAAAGAAGCGGAAAAAACCATGCGAAAAGTGCGTGAATTGAAGAGGTGGATTGAAGGTTGCGATGAAGTGACCCGTGCCGTGGACGATTTAAATGTATTATTCGACTTTGCCAAAGAAGGCGAAGCAACGGAAGAAGAAGTGGATGCTCATTATGCCACGACCATCCGGTTATTGGAAGCATTGGAATTGAAAAACATGCTACGCCAGGAAGCCGATCAAATGAGCTGCGTTCTCAAAATCAATTCCGGAGCAGGCGGTACGGAGAGCCAGGATTGGGCATCTATGCTGATGCGTATGTATATGCGTTGGGCGGAAGCCAATAATTACAAACTGACGGTAAACAACCTGCAAGACGGTGACGAGGCCGGTATTAAAACCGTAACGATGCAAATCGAAGGAGATTTTGCTTATGGCTATCTGAAAGGTGAAAACGGCGTACACCGCTTAGTGCGTGTATCCCCTTACAATGCCCAGGGCAAACGAATGACTTCCTTTGCTTCGGTTTTTGTAACCCCGCTTGTGGACGATACCATCGAAATCGCTATAAATCCGGCGGACATCAGTTGGGATACATTCCGTTCGGGAGGTGCAGGAGGCCAGAATGTAAATAAAGTAGAAACGGGCGTTCGCCTGCGCTATAACTACAAAGACCCCGACACCGGAGAATCCCGTGAAATACTGATCGAAAACACGGAAACCCGTTCCCAGCTCGACAACCGCGAAAATGCCATGCGACTGCTGCGCTCCATGCTATACGATATGGAATTGCAAAAAAGAATGGCGGAACAACAAAAAGTGGAGAGCAACAAAAAGAAAATCGAATGGGGTTCTCAGATAAGAAGCTATGTTTTTGACGACCGGCGGGTAAAAGACCATCGAACCAACTACCAGACCTCCGACGTAAACGGAGTAATGGACGGAAAGATAGATGATTTCATCAAAGCCTATCTGATGGAATTCGGTGGACAGGCTTAACCTAAAAATGATAAGGTATATAAAACAGCAAAGATGAAAGATTTCAATTTTTCGACCTGCAAAGTATTCATTGCCGGAGATGTTATGCTTGACAAATATTATTTCGGCAGCGTAGATCGTATCTCGCCCGAAGCTCCGGTTCCGGTTGTCAATATCAGGCGGGAAGAATCCCGGCTGGGAGGGGCTTCCAATGTAGCCAATAATATTTGCAGCCTGGGGGGACAATCGATGCTCTGCGGGGTTATCGGGCACGATTTTTTCGGTAAGGAAATCGAACGCATGGCGAAAAAAAAGCAAATCGGTCTTTCGTTGATTTCTTCACAGCAGCCTACGGTGACGAAAGCCCGCATTATCGGAGGGAAACAGCAGATTGTCCGGCTGGATTACGAAGAAAAACTGGAACTTTCAGAAACGGAAATAACGGACATCCGCCAAACCGTGACACGATTGCTTCCCGATTATCCGGTACTGGTCGTGTCCGACTACGGAAAAGGCTTTATCTCTGACGAACTTTGCCGTTTTCTGATTACAGAAGCCCACAAGCACCGGGTCAGGGTGATTATCGATCCCAAAGGGAAAAACTGGGCTAAATACGCAGGTGCGGATATCGTTACCCCGAATGTAAAAGAATTAAGCGATATCGTAGGATATGCCGTTCCCAACACCGACGAAGCCGTTACTCAAGCTGCCAAAGAAGCGATCGGTCAAAATCAATTGAATACCCTGCTGGTGACCCGCAGCGAAAAAGGGATGAGCCTCATCGGACAAGGTGAACCGATCCACCTACCCACTCATTCGGAAGAAGTTTTCGACGTAAGCGGTGCGGGAGATACGGTAGTAGCGACGTTCAGCCTATGCCTGGCAGCGGGTTTCGACCTGTTTACAGCAATGAAAACGGCAAATATAGCTGCCGGAATTGTAGTAAAAAAACTCGGCACGGCAACCCTTACCCCTGAAGAACTGTCCATAGCTTGCCGTTGAACCATTCCGACAAATACCGGCAAAAACACAATAAACAATCGTGGCAAAGTTACTTTTGCCACGATTGTTCTTTTTACATAATACGGTCGCAAAGCAGTGGTTCCGGCTGCAAACCAGGTTACAGCATCCTACCTAAGCAGAGTTACATTTCTGCTCTGCAAACTATACCGATAAAGTGCCCCCCAAAAAGTTTACACACTTTTAGAAGGACACTTTTCAGTATTGAATCCGTACTTATGGAATATTTATCTCAACTACTTATTCCGGTAAGCATAAATCTCAGAAATACTTGTGTACGGACTGGAACTATATCCATTCAAGCAAGTGATCTTGAAATAACGGCAGGAAACCTGTTCCGATAAAATAAATTTCTGTTCCTTCCCATTATTGGCAAATGTATAAGTGCCCAAAGAAGTCCATGTCGTTCCGTCAGAGCTGATCTCGATCTGGAAATCCTTAGTCACATCCCTTCCGCGCGGTTGGATCACAAACCCATTCAGGCTTTGAACCTGCTGCATATCGATCTGAATCCAGTGAGGATAACCCGGTTTGGAACCTGTGTACCGGGTATGCCAGAACGTTCCGGAATTACTGTCCAGGGCAAAACGGGCATAACCGTCTTCATACGGACCACCGGATTCCTCGGAAGAAGCCGTTGCCGTCCAGCCGGCACGGGCAAGCCGTTCTATACCGTTGGGGGTATCCCCTTCCATCATATTGTCGAACTTATCCAACTCCGGCAAAGCCGTTAAATCCACATCCGGCATCTCCGTGAAATCGAGTCCCAGACGAACTCCTGCCTTACCGTTATTCACAGTAAAACCTCCCGTAAAAATATAGCAGAACTGACCGCCATAACCGTTCACATCCTGAATTTCCTCTTTCCCGATACCGATATCATAACGGGGATGAACGGCATTCGCTCCGGTAGTTCCGAATCCGGCTTGTTTCATGGCAACCCAGTCTGTTTGTCCCTGATAACGAACCCAATGGCGATAATATCCCCGATAGAGGGAGGAACTGTGAGTTCCGCTGGGATTTTCAACAAACGAGCCTGGGAATCCCAATGATTTACGGCCGTCATTCGGACGGATATAACGCACATAGAATTGCCATCCGCCTAATTCCGGAACATACACCCAGCAAGTATAAGCCTTACAATTCGGATAATCGTTCCCGTTCCGGTGAATCAAACCGACATCTTCCATGTGGATCAAAAACTTATAAATCACATTGGGTTTCCATTTATAAAACCAATTCGCATGCACACCCGATCCCTCGTTTCCGAATCCCTCGTCCCGCATATCGCTCCCTTTCCGGATTTCATCCGTCCAGGGCTGATACTGGTCGGGAATCTGATTTGGATTCTGTGTGTTATAATCACTCCATACCGAAAACAGGAAAGTGTTTCCACGAGGATCGTCCAAATTAAAATCTGAACTGACCTGAATACCGCTATATCCACCGTTAAAACCGGATACCATATAATAAATATCGGGACGGCAACCTTCCGGTCTCACCATCACTTCACCCAGCGACCACTCGACAGTCCCGCTTACCCCCGAATAATTCAAATGAACGGCAGGAGCACCGTAATTACTGGTATTGTAATTCATTTCCAGTCCCGGACGATAATACACATACATGCTGTCTAAATCCGGATAATGTTTCGCACCGTCAAGCCCCTTAAAACTTACGCACTGATAAGCGGATACCGGAGGTACGTAAGCCGGAAGATTCAATAAAAACTCTCCGCTTTCAATCCGTATCGTCTCTGAAATCGAATCGTTGATCTTTACTTCAACGTTCACATCGTCATAAGCACGCCCCCTCACCTGCATGAACAAGGTATCGTCCGGGCGCGGCGTACCCGCCACATTGACAAAGAACTTGACGACAGTTTCTCCGTTATTCCAATTACGGATACCTTGCGCCGTCTTTTTAGCATAAGTAGCATTTTCCAAAGGTTCGATAAACCCCATCTTTCCAAAAGGCACAATCATTTGCGACAATCCGGCATGTCCAATACTTTCGATGCCTCCCCTCGCTTCCGGGGCAGGAACGGTCAATTCGTTCGCCTGTTCATTACAGGCAAAACAAAAGACCAATAGCAACAAAATCATCAGTCGGTTCATAATTTTTTAATTTGGTTTATAAAAAGCGTTAGTTATGTATCAACAAATTTTATATTTATTTATTATGTTCCAAAGTAAATTTAAATATTTAACATAAATATAATAAAAATAGGTTATACAATCTGTATAACCTATTATAAATCAAATCAAATAGCAACCGAATACGAAAACTATTTTAATATTCTATTATCATTTCTTTACGAATATCATAAGGTTTCACTTCAACCACATATCCCTTGATTGTTTCATCCTTCACCGCTTTTACCTTTTTACCGTTCACTTTCACAGAAACAGGCTGTGAAATACCCGCCAATTCAAAGCGATAAGCTCTTTTTTGCGGTTGGCCCTGATATGAACCTTCCACGGGAGATACGGTCAGAGTACACTTTCCGGCTTTCCGGACACTTCCCAGCTTTGTCAGGGCATAACCGCCCTGCTCGTAATCCCGGCTCTCACCGTCGTCCTCATATAAGGTATAACTATGATCGTACTCCTCTGTTCCCGGATAAAACCTTAACACCAATTTATTTAAAGGTGTCGAAGCCATTCGAGGTGTATAAGGCTGCATCGGCAAAAGATAACCGCCTTTTACATACAACGGGAAACTATGAAGATCGCAATTTTCGGTTATGATTTGTCCGCCATCGTATCTCTGGCCGGAAAACCATTGATACCATACGTCTCCTTCAGGCAACCAGACTTTCTGGTCGGCCACTTTATCGGGACCTGATCCGGATTTTGTGATCGGGGCTCCCAATAACAAATCACCGAACATAAATTGCTGGGGATTACGATAAGCCTCTTCCGTCTCCGGATACTCGATATACATCGCCCGGTTCAAAGGCAACATATCCTCATGGCATTGCCATACCGAAGAATAAACATAAGGCATCAGTTCCGAACGTAAATGATAAATACGCCGCATCGCCTTCTCTTCCTGCTCACCCCAGAGCCAGGGACGACGGTCGAGTTTCTCGTCATACACCGAATGTACCCGTAAAGAAGAGTTCAGCAAACCGAATTGCGTCCAACGGGTATATAATTCCGGATCTTTTCCTCCATAAAATCCGCCTATATCATGCGCCCAAAAAAAGCATCCTGCATTTCCACTCGTAGCCGTAAGCTTGATCTGAAATTTCAACAACTCCCAATTGGCGACCGCGTCTCCGGAAAACTGGATCGGATGACGATGGTCTCCCCAACCGGCCCAACGGCTGAAACCGGCTCCCCGGAGATTATTTTTGCGGGAATAATCGAAATAGATATGATTCAGCCACTGCAAATGAGATAAATTCGTGCCTCTCACTTTCGGATACAAATAATCCTGTTGCCAATCGAGCCACCAAAAAGCCACTCCCATACTATCGGACTCTTCATGCGCATATTTCATAAAATTATCCATATACTTCCGGCTACCGGCATCGAAAAGTAAATTCTTCCCTATCGGTTCCCCCATCGCTTTCATAAAAGCGGGATAACGGTCGTCATGGTCACGCAATCCGTCGTGCGGATGCTCGTTCAGCACAACATAGATCCCGTCGTTTTTCAACTCTCCGATCAATCCGGCAGGATCCTTGATCAGATCTCGATTCCAGGAATATCCCGTCCACCCTTTCATTCCTGCATGTCCCGTTCCGGCTTTAGCCTCTTTCTGGGTATGCCAGCCCATATCGAATACTAAAATATCCATCGGAAAATCATGTTCCTTATACTCTTTCACAATTTCACGATAATCGTCATCCGTGTAATTCCACCAACGGCAATACCATGATCCGTGTACATATTTCCGGGTCATAGGAGCAGGGCCGCTGATCGCCTTTAAACTCTTCAGGGCCGATTTATAATCATTTCCATATACAAACAGGTAAATATCCTGCACATGTTCCCGATAACGGTTTTCCACCCAGCCATTCTTCAATATCTCTTTTCCTGTATCATTGATCACATACCAGCCGTCACGGCTTAATAAACCTTCCTGCAAATCGATCGGGCCGCCAATGGCATCCAATGTAGTTACAGCTCCTCCCAGATTATGCCCCTGCTCGCTGGCAATATACCACCACTTCTCTTTGCCGCCCTGTTTATAATATACCCTCAAATTCGTCTGTCCGAAAGGAAAGCCGTCATTCGTAAACTCCAGCCGCATTTCCGGAGTCGTTATCGTATAACGGTTTCCGTCTTTTTTTTCAACCTTCACATCCTGATAATCGGTATCCCGGTTATACGCAAACAAAGTGGGATCATCCAGGAACTTCCCATCAAGGGCATACTCTAACCGTACCAGTCCCGGCGTTATAAATGTAAAACGAGAATTTCCGATCACCACCGGATTCGTTTGAGCCTGCCCGACTAAAAAAGAAGAAAGCAGCACCACCAATAAAAACATTCGCACCACCATACAGATCTTGTTTTGGTTATTAAATTAATTTACCTATTTCCTGCACATGGAAATAAAATACTCATGAAACGAAGAGTTATCCGTCAATTCCGGATGAAAGGAAGTGACCAGCATATCTCCTTCCCTTGCCGCAACGATATGACCGTCTATCCGGCACAATACCTTTACCTCTTGACCGATCCGCTCGATATAAGGTGCACGGATAAACACCAAAGGTAATTTATCTGCGCTGACTTCGGGAATGTTCACCAGCGTATCGAAACTGTCGATTTGCGTTCCGTACGCATTCCGCCGGACAGCAATATCCATTACGGCCAAATGTGTCACAGAATCGTTCACCAATTCTTTAGCCAACAAAATCATTCCGGCACAGGTTCCCCATACAGGCAATCCCTGTTCGATCTTTTTCCGCAAAGGTTCCATCATTCCGGTACGCACCAACAGTTTACCGATTGTCGTGCTTTCACCTCCCGGCAAAATGATACCTTCTATATCCTCCAATTCTTCCGGATATCTGACAATTACGGCTTCATGTCCTAACTTTTCGATGTGTCGCTGATGCTCGATAATAGCTCCCTGAAATCCCAATACTCCTATTTTCATCGTCGTTTTATTCCATCAATATTCTTTCCCCCCTACCGCAAGGCAGAAAGGAATGATTTCATCTAATATTTTCTTACAATTTCCCAATAAAAAAGTGTTGCTTTTCCATCCTTACCGGACCTGTCCGCCTGTTTGGAAAAAACAACACTCTATATAAAAACAGTTCTCCCGACCGCCTCAGTTACCAGCCTCTTTCTGCATATTTATCTTCAAGAGTTTTAATTTCCAGTCCGGACATCGGCTCTCCCAAGTCTTCCGACAATTCTGCCAATTTAACCGGATCATTGAAATAGGTTGTCGCCTGAACGATAGCTTTCGCCCGTTTTGCCGGATCGCCCGATTTAAAAATACCCGAACCCACAAACACACCTTCCGAACCCAACTGCATCATTAAAGCAGCATCGGCGGGAGTTGCAATTCCTCCGGCAGCAAAATTCACAACCGGCAACTTTCCGTTTTCATGCACATATTTAATCAATTCATAAGGAGCTCCGAATTCTTTTGCCAAACTCATCAATTCCTCTGTTCCTGCATTCTTCACTCTCCGCATATCTTCGCTGATCTGGCGCATATGAGTAACGGCTTCCACCACATTACCCGTTCCGGCTTCCCCTTTGGTACGGATCATGGCAGCCCCTTCGCCGATACGGCGTAAAGCCTCGCCCAAATTGCGTGCACCGCAAACAAACGGCACTTTAAAAGCTGTTTTATCTACATGGTACAAATCATCTGCCGGAGTTAAAACCTCACTCTCGTCGATAAAATCGATTCCGATAGCTTCAAGTATCTGGGCTTCTACGAAATGACCGATTCTCACTTTTGCCATAACCGGAATGGAAACGGCTTTTTGAATTTCTTTGATCATACGCGGGTCGGACATCCTGGCAACTCCTCCGTCGCGGCGGATATCCGCCGGCACCCGTTCCAGAGCCATAACGGCACAAGCACCTGCTGCTTCAGCAATCTTTGCCTGCTCTGCGTTCGTAACATCCATTATAACTCCGCCTTTTAACATCTGGGCGAGATTCTTGTTTAATTCGTATTTTCCCATGGTTTAAATTAATAAATTATTCATTCATCCTTAGCGGCAAGGTCATTTTTCCGCCAACTACACAAAGGTATTAATTTTGCAGCACATAAAGGCAAAAATTTTACAAAGAAAACGCGCAGGAAAAACAGTTTTTCCTGCGCGCTTGTTTTTACGTAAACGACGTATTCTTTCGAAAATATCAGCTCAAACGACGTGATCCGTCGCTGATCTTCACCGGATAAATCTTCGGCTCTTTTCCGAATTTTTCCTTGAATTTGGCAACCGCCGTTTCAATGAAGTGGTCATATTTATCTTCCGGCACCAGATTGATGGTACAGCCGCCGAAACCTCCGCCCATGATACGGGAACCGGTCACACCGCATTCCTTAGCCACATCGTTCAGGAAGTCCAGCTCTACGGTACTCACTTCATACAATTTACTCATACCGTGGTGAGTTGCATATACGTTTTTACCGACAGTTTCATAATCACCCTTTTTCAGAGCTTCACAGGTATCGATCAAACGCTGATTTTCCTGAATGGCATAAGTAGCGCGCATGTAATCTTCTTCACTGATCTTATCCTTCACTTCTTCCAGCATTTCCATATTGGCATCTCCCAACAATTTCACTTCGGGATGGTTTACGGCAATTGCAGCAGCAGCACGTTCGCAGGATTGGCGACGTTTGTTATAAGGAGAATCCACCAACTCATGTTTCGTTACCGAATCCACCAAAACGACTTTATATCCTTTCGGGTCAAAAGGCACGTATTCATACTCCATCGTGCTGCAATCCAAACGGATCAAATTTCCTTCTTTACCGAAAATCGAAGCGAACTGGTCCATAATACCACAATTCACACCGCAATAATTATGCTCGGTTTTCTGTCCGATCAGCACCAATTCTTTTTTATCGAATCCGCAATTATAAATTTCATTTAAAGCAAATCCGAATGTGCTTTCCAGTGCTGCAGAAGAAGACAAACCCGCTCCCAGAGGCACATCACCCGAAAATACGGTATCGAATCCCTGCAATTTTGCCCCTCTTTTCTGCATTTCGCGGCAAACACCGAAAATATAACGGGCCCACGAAGCTTCGGGCTTATCTTCTTCGTTCAAACCGAATTCAGCATAATCCTGCAAATCGAGCGAGTATGCCCGTACCTTATCGGTGCCGTTCGGTTTAATCTCAGCAAGGATACCTTTATCGATAGCTCCCGGAAGCACACAGCCTCCGTTGTAATCCGTATGCTCCCCGATCAAATTCACACGTCCCGGAGAAAAATAAAGCATCCCTTCCGTTCCGAATTTTTCTTTAAATGTATTTCTTACTGCTGTCGTATCCATAATATCTTTTTTATTGGTTAATATTCAAAATTCCCTTATTCTACCGGAATATCTTTATTTACATTCTTCGAACCTATGAGAGCATAAAACAGGATATAAGCGGCACAGAACAGAACAACCACATAGCTGGCGAGATATGAACCTGTCAATCCGGCAACTCCTGCCTGAATAGCTACCATTACGGCACAACCGAACACCATGGTCATAAAAGCACCCGATGCAATAGCCGTATATTTGCCAAGCCCTTCAACCGCCATATTGAAAATACCGCCCCACATCACGGAAGTACAAAGACCTACTAAAAGGAAAGCAAAGATTCCGATGGGGACTTCCGCCCAGATAAGGCTGACATTAGCCCAGTCGATACCGGGCACATTCACCGTAATATCCGTAGGAGCGAACATCCCGAATGCGACAAAGACAAGGCTGGCGATAGACACGGTAGTTATCATAGCCCGGCTGGAAACTTTACCACCGATAGTGCCGCCCACAAAACGACCTACCAGCATCAGGAACCAGTAAACGGCGACGATCAGTCCAACGATCGTTGCATTCATGCCCCTGCCCGGAACTGCTTTACTTACTTTTTCGGCGGTAATGGTTCCTTCCGTAATTTTCTTTTCTACGTCGGTAATTTGTTTATTCAAATCTTCGATTTCTTCCTTGTTTCCACTATTCCGAATAGCGTCCATATCGGTGGTCACTCCCACAAAAGCTATCGCCGCTTCATTCACCGAAGCAAATTTATTTTGCTCATATTCTTGCATGACAACTTCTTTCTTTGCTTTAATGGCTTCAGTATCGGAAGTCAGGTATTGCAAAACATACGTAGGCACACCTACTTCAACTCCCATGTACAGGAAAATAGCGAGGATACCCAGATTGAAGTGCCGGAAAGAGAAGGCACTGTATTTATCCTTCACCTGTTTTGCCTGCTTAACTTCGACATGTTGTTCCGGTTCTTCGATCTTAGAGAAAAGAATAACGATAAAACCAACGATAAAAATACCGAGTGCAATAAACAAAGCGGGAGTTACATCCGAAATTTTTGCTTTTGCGGCATTACCGATAAGGGCGCCCATAATGATATAAACAGCCACAGCCGCAGTACTATTGAATACACCACCGATCTGAATAAGCTGATTCCCCTTGTTACCACCACCACCGAGCAGGTTCAGCATCGGATTGACAACCGTATTCAACATACACATACAGAAACCGGCAATGAAAGCACCGACAAGATAAACGGCAAAACTCTCTACACCGTTCCAACCACTCATCCACTGTACTAAAATACCCACAATACCCACAAGTAGTGCTAAAAGAGCGGTTTTCTTGTAGCCGAATCTCTTAATCAGCATTCCGGAAGGAATACCCATCACAAGATATGCGATAAAGTTTCCGTAATTACCGACCTGGGCAAGAAAGTCAGACGCACCGAATTGGTTTTTAACGATAATTGCCATAGGAGAACATAAGTTAGTTACAAAGGCAATCATTGCAAAGAGAGCAATCATTATAATAATAGCTACCCACTGTTTTTTTTGTTGACTCATTTTATTTTATTATTAGTTTATAAATTAAAAAATTATTTTTCTACCCCGAACTTATAAACACAAGTCTGGGTGTACACTTCTCCCGGTTTCAGAACAACCGTAGGGAAATGAGGTTTGTTCGGGCTATCGGGGAAATGCTGGGTTTCCAAACAAATGGCACTTCTCTCCGGATAAGTCGCCCCGTTTTTCCCGGCGAAACCTCCCAGCCAATTCCCGGTGTAGAGTTGCACTCCCGGTTCTGTCGTATAGACTTCCAGAGTACGCCCGCTTTCCGGCTCGACGACTTTTGCGGCGAACGAAAGTTCTCCGGCTTCTTTTTTATTCAATACATAACAGTGATCGTATCCCTTACCGAAAACCAACTGTTCGAAATCGTTATCAATCCGTTCACCGACAACATGCGGTGTACGGAAATCCATAGGAGTCCCCGCTACCGGTGCGATCTCTCCGGTAGGAATGGAAACACTATCCATCGGAGTGTAATGATCTGCATGGATGGTCAGGATATTATTCGTAACTTCGGGGGTAGGTTTCCCCTGTCCGGCCAGATTGAAAAAAGAATGTTGCGTCAGATTCACGATCGTAGTCTTGTCGGTCGTTGCTTTGTAAGAAATCTCCAACGCATTTTCATTGCTTAAATGATAAACCACTTCCGTCGTCAGGTTTCCCGGGAAACCTTCTTCCCCGTCCACCGACAAATAAGTCAGCTTTAACGTTTGCGCATTGAGCTGAACGGCATCCCACACCACGGCATTGAAACCGGTAAGGCCTCCGTGCAACGTATTCGGTCCGTTATTGATCGCTAACGTATATTCTTTACCTTCGAGCGTAAACTTACCTCCCGCAATCCGGTTGCCGTAACGCCCGATGATCGATCCCAGATAAGGTTCCGGAGTGTTCAGGTAATCTTCCAGGCTATCATGCCCTAATACCACATCGGCATAATTTCCCTTTTTATCCGGCACCATCACCGATACGACAAAACCACCGTAATTCGTGATTGCGATTTCTACATTATTCTTATTCTTTAGAATATAAAGGTCGGTATTCTTTCCGTTTAACTCAGCTTGAAACGCTTTACGCTTTACCGTAAGGTGGCTTCCAGCAGAAGAATTGTCTTGAGCCATAATTCTTAATTTAATGATTGTATATTATTCAAAAATAATTCCTTCACGCCCTCTTGTTTTCTGCTGTGCAAAATTCCTCCCACTCTGTCGCTTCATTCCCCCTCCCACACTTTTCGACACATTCTACATACGATTGCAAAAATAATCCGATTTTAGTCAAATGCAAAAAAAAAGAGGTTTAAAACCTCTTTTTTGATTCTTTATTATAAAATATTTTCATCAACAATCATGACTAAATAAAATTTTTAAAGATACGTCTTCAATCGTTTGTTATTTTTCACCTCTTTCAGCTTTTTAATCGCCTTGGTTTTCACCTGCCGAACCCTTTCGCTGGTCAGCCCTAATTTCGTTCCGATCTCTTCCAGCGACATGGAAGAATAACCTCCCAGCCCATAATACATACTCAGGATAGTGGCTTCCCGGTCGGATAATATCTGAAAAGAACGTTCGATATCCTTTTTCAGGGAATCCCGGTTCAAAATAGCCTCCGGCCCTTGTGCCTCTTCGTCGGACGATATATATACGTCGTACAGATTGATCGATTCCTCGTCCGTTGTCAGCGGAGCATCCATAGACACCGGACGGTTGGCGATCTTCATATTTTCTTTCACTTCCGTAGGAGTAATATCCATCTTCTCTGCAATTTCTTCCACGGTAGGCTCTCTCTGGTACTCCTGCTCTAATTCTGTGAAATATCTGTTCACTTTATTGATCGTACTGATCTTATTCAGCGGCAAACGGATCAAACGGGCATTCTCTGCAATAGCCTGCAAAATAGATTGCCGGATCCACCAAACGGCATACGAAATGAATTTAAAGCCCTTCGTTTCGTCGAAACATTCGGCAGCCTTGATCAACCCCATATTTCCTTCGTTAATCAAATCGCCCAAAGTCAATCCGTGATTTTGATACTGTTTTGCAACCGAAACCACAAAACGTAAATTGCTTAACACTAACCTTTCTCTTGCCTCACCGTCTCCGCTCTTGATTTTTTTGGCCAAATTCGCTTCCTCATCAGGAGATAACACATGTATTTTCCCGATCTCCTGAAGGTAT
The DNA here is from genome assembly GCA_900544025.1 of uncultured Odoribacter sp. Lineage (GTDB taxonomy): Bacteria > Bacteroidota > Bacteroidia > Bacteroidales > Marinifilaceae > Odoribacter. The sequence continues at coordinate 49,279 of UQTM01000010.1, read as the reverse complement.
TTCTCGATAGAATACGATTCACGCCCCGTAATCTGCTTGGTTATTTTAAGCTGTCTCATACGCCGAAATTCTGCTTAAAGTTAATAATCCATTTGTAAAAAACAAATATTTATCCTTTTTTTTAAATACGAACACTTTTTATACGCATAGGAAAACCCATTGGTTACAGCAAACAAAGCAAAAAAAAGCTACTTTTATTTGCAGTCATAAAAAAAAAACATACTTTTGCAGTCCGAAGTGAGTAAATGTATATAATTACTTTTCAGTTAGCCCATAGCAAAAGCAATTATATGCCGGAAATGAGAAAATAACGATAAATATATTGATAATGAAACGGACATTTCAACCCTCAAACAGAAAAAGAAGAAACAAACACGGTTTCAGAGAAAGAATGGCGACGGTAAGCGGTAGAGCAGTGTTGTCAAAAAGAAGAGCTAAAGGAAGAAAGAAACTGACTGTATCTGACGAACGCAGACACAAAGCATAATTTCTTTACAGATATAAAAAAAGCTGCTTGCTCAAGCAGCTTTTTTTATATTAACGAATAGCTTAATTTTGTAGCAAAATAACTTTGCAAAGAATGAGCAAAAAAAGCGAAAAGAAAATAGAGGACATCAGCCAGCTATTGGCTATGGCAGGTGCAAACCTGAACATTCTCGAAGAAGAGGTGGATATTGCAGTGCAGAAACAATACTTTGCCATGCAGGAAACACTGAGTAAATCCCAGGAGGATTATCAAAATGCCTGTAAACAGTATGTCGAGAATATCAACGATCTGTTCGACGATGCCATAGACGAAGAAGTTAAAAAACGGATGCTGGTGATTCTTGCGACCGTGGACGACATCTCTATTTACCGGGCTATCGAAAACTTTTCAAAACAAGACACGCCTTTAAAAAAATGGGCGGTAATCGCTTTACAGCAATCCAGAATGCTGATTCAATCGACCTTGCTCGACGATCCCGGAGTATTCATTTCCACCGGGCTTGGCGGACAGGGATCGCTGTTGCGTTATTTCTGTGTGTTCGTAAACCGAAATACAGGAGAACTGGAAGACTTCCAGCGCAGCATCATAAAAAATGAAACCGAAGCGGCAATCCTTCCGCTAAAAGGGATTATAGAACAAATCGACTTTTCAGACGCTTATACGACGATGCTCATATTGTTGCCTATCGATACGGATCTGCAACCTTTATTCACTACCATTATCGACGAATGTAACCAATACGGGAATTTTCTTCATGAGAACATGATCATTACCAACGTGAAGAAACTCGACGATTCGGAAATCCGCACAATTTTACACTCCCGCCAGTCAGAAAACACCTTGATCTGATTCCCGGGACGGAAGAGCAAACCCGGAACAGGGTAGGCCTTCGCATTTTTAATCATTCGGGGAAAGCCTGCTAAACACAATTATATCGAGCTTATTTTTCAATAAATCCGGAAAACCGGATTTAAAACCCGTTTTTCCTGCCGAAGAAAAGAACAAAGAAAAAGCCGGTAGTAAACCGGCTTCGATACGTTAAGTGAAAAAATAAAATCTTATCTCTTAAGCGGTCAATTGGTCTTATAATCATATTTCACCTGAGCTAATTCTTTATTCGCTTCCACGATCTTCTTTTTCAAAGACTCCTTAAAATCAATGATTTTTGCTTTCAACCCGGCATCGCCTACCGCCAAAATCTGAGAAGCCAGAATGCCTGCATTCATAGCCCCGTTAATAGCCACGGTAGCCACAGGTATTCCCGGAGGCATCTGAGTAATAGCCAGCATTGCATCCATTCCGTCCAACGAAGCATTGATAGGAACCCCGATCACAGGGACAGGAGTCATTGCAGCGATCACACCCGGCAAATGAGCGGCCATTCCGGCTCCGGCAATAATCACCTCGATACCCCGCGATGCCGCATTCGTGGCAAATTCTTCTACCTCGGCGGGCGTACGATGTGCAGACAAAGCGTTCATTTCAAAGGGAATCTGAAAATCGTTCAGCACTTTTGCTGCCTTTTCCATAACGGGCAAATCGGAGGTACTGCCCATAATTATACTTACTTTTGGATTCATGGTTTAATATTTAAATTACCGGAAATTTTCCGATTGCAATTTTACAAATTTCTATACTTATTCTCACAGAAATCCCCATAAAAATCACAATACATTTATTCCGGTAAACGACAACATTCCCCGACAGCTTTCTATCCGCCATCCAAAGACAATACATAGCTCTGCTTCTTTGTGTCATTTATAAAAACACCCGGGTAATCCGGCCGGTATGATAAGCACCCGAACAAACACATCCCCGGAACCGTTAAAAGAAACAAGGAAAACTTCATGGTGAAAAACAATTTGAGAAAGCAATCTCAACAGGATATAAGCAGTTTTACAGAAAAACCACACGGATAAACTCATCGGTATTCTACACAATAAGCTGTAAATAAATTCCGATATTTAGGCTAAAATATTACTTTTGCGGGAACAAATCACCAATTGATAAAGTTCGCAATCGATTATGACAAATATCAAACTGCACGATAAAGAATTTAAGCCTTTTATCAAAGCTGAAGAGATAGACCGTGTTATTGAAAAAATGGCAGGACAGATGAACGAAGACCTGAAAGATACACAACCCTTGTTTCTGAGTATTCTGAACGGCTCTTTCATGTTCACGTCCGACCTGATCAAGCAGATCACAATTCCCGGAACAGCCATCAGCTTTATAAAAGTGGCCTCCTATTCCGGTACGGCTTCTTCGGGCGAAGTGAAGGAATTGATCGGATTGAAAGAAGACATCACCGGAAAAACCGTCGTGATCCTGGAGGATATCATCGACTCGGGAAAATCCATGAACCATCTATTGCAATACCTGAAATCTAAAAATGTGGGGCAAGTGTTCGTGGCGACGTTATTTTATAAACCGAAAGCCCTGGTATGCCCTGTAAAAATCGATTATTGCGGTATCGAATTGGAAAACGATTTTGTAGTAGGGCGCGGTTTGGATTACGACGGTCTGGGACGCAATTATCCCGACCTGTATATTTTACAAGAATAAACCCGCGAGAGAAAACAACCTTATTTTAAACCTTATAGTTCAATTATGGCTGCAACTAATTTTGTCGATTACGTAAAAATATTTTGCCGGAGCGGTGCCGGAGGACGGGGATCTGCCCATTTGCACCGGGATAAGCTGACAGCCAAAGGAGGCCCTGACGGGGGAGATGGCGGACGCGGAGGACATGTTATCATCCGGGGCAACCGAAACTATTGGACGTTAATTCACCTGAAATACCAACGCCACGTTTTTGCAGGCGACGGGGGAAGCGGAAGCGAATGCCGCAGCACAGGAGAAGACGGTAAAGACGTTACTATCGAAGTTCCGTTAGGAACAGTCGCCAGAGATGCCGAAACAGGAGAAGTCATTTGTGAGATCACCCGGGACGGAGAAGAATTTGCTCTCATTAAAGGAGGACGTGGCGGATTGGGGAACTGGCATTTCCGGTCTTCCACCAACCAAACCCCCCGGTATGCGCAACCGGGAGAACCCCGGGTGGAACGCACCGTGATTCTCGAATTGAAAGTGTTGGCAGACGTCGGTTTGGTAGGATTCCCCAATGCCGGAAAATCCACGTTATTATCGGTGGTATCTGCTGCAAAGCCCGAAATCGCCAACTATCCTTTCACCACCTTAGTCCCTAACCTAGGAATTGTAAACTACCGGGACGGGCGTTCTTTCGTTATGGCGGATATTCCCGGGATCATCGAAGGGGCACACATGGGGAAAGGCTTGGGAATCCGTTTCCTGCGCCACATCGAACGCAACTCTGTTCTCCTCTTTTTAGTTCCGGCGGACAGCAAAGACATTCACGAAGAATACAACATCCTGTTGAACGAGCTGAAACAATACAATCCCGAACTTTTAGATAAAAGAAGAGTGCTCGCCATTTCCAAAAGCGACTATGCCGATAAAGAACTTATGGCAGAAATGGAATGCGACCTGCCGGAGATACCTTATGTCTTCATCTCGTCCGTCACAGGAGAAGGTATCACCGAATTGAAAGATGTATTGTGGAAAATCCTGAATGAATAAAATGTCCCTATACTTAAGGCTTCTATTCGTTAAAAGAATTTTTCTTTCATAAACAATCCCCAAAATGTTGAATACATTTTGGGGATTGTCCTTTTCGGCATCGTCCCTCTTACAAAACAGGAAAATCCAGTTGTGCGAAAGAAATTCCATATCAAAATTCCTTTCGCATCCCATTCACGGACGATCCTATTCTTTATGACGGCCTTCCAGCACCTTGATTACATCTTCCAATCCATACCCTTTTGCAATCAACAACACGATATAATGATACATCAGATCGGCAGCCTCGTTCAAAAACAGATCCTCATTATTGTCCTTCGCTTCGATCACCAATTCCACGGCTTCTTCTCCCACTTTTTGGGCAACTTTGTTAATGCCCTTTTGTATCAAACGCGCCGTATAAGAAATTTCCGGAGAATCGTCCTTCCGCTTCTGTAAATAGCGTTGCAAGAAAAAAAGGAAATCCGCCTCACGGTTCACTTCTCCCCAGCAAGTATCCGTACCGGTATGGCAGGTCGGCCCCGCCGGAACCGCTTTCACCAGCAATGAATCGTTATCACAATCTGCCAAAATCGTTTTCAGAGAAAGGAAATTTCCGCTTTCCTCCCCTTTCGTCCAAAGCTTTTGGCGGGAACGGCTAAAAAAACATACTTTCCCTGATTTTAATGTCTCTTCGAGTGATTCTCGGTTCATATAAGCCTGCATTAATACCACTCCGGTATTTGCATCCTGAACGATAGCCGGGATCAACCCTTTTTCATCAAATTTCAATTTTTCTATATCCATCATATCTTTATAATTAATTTCACATTACAAATTTCAACTGCCGCTTCAAAGCCTCACCTCGATGCCTTGAGCCGCCAGATATTCTTTTACTTCAGGAATCGTAAGTTGCCCGTAATGGAACACCCCGGCGGCCAAAGCGGCATCGGCTTTTCCTAAAGTGAAAGCCCGGTAAAAATCCTCCGGAGTGCCCGCTCCCCCGGAAGCAATCACCGGGATAGTCAAACGCCTGCTGATTTCCGATGTCGCTTCATTGGCAAATCCTTTATGAGTCCCGTCGTTATCCATAGAAGTAAAAAGGATTTCTCCGGCTCCCCGGGCAGCAGCTTATTCCGCCCAGGAAAACAACTCCTTTTCCGTACGTACCCGACCGCCTTTACTATACACCTGCCAGCCTCCCGCTTCCTGCCGGGCATCGATAGCGACCACCACACACTGACTGCCGAAACCATAGGCCAGGCGGTCGATCAATCCCGGATCGGCAAGCGCCGAAGAATTGATAGAAATCTTATCCGCCCCCTTCTTCAATAAAGCTTCCACATCGGCTTCCGAAGAAATACCGCCTCCGACCGTAAAAGGGATACTGATCGCAGCAGCAACTTGTTCCACCCAGGCAAGCCGGGTGCTCCGGTTATCGCTGCTGGCCGTAATATCTAAAAACACCAATTCATCCGCCCCTTCCGACGAATAACGGGCTGCCAGTTCTACAATATCTCCCGCATCTTTCAAATTAACGAAATTCACCCCTTTCACCGTCCTGCCGTCCTTTACATCGAGGCAGGGAATAATTCTTTTGGCTAACACAATTCCAATATTTTAGAAATTAAATTCCTGTCCGGCACTCCCGGTCAGAAACGACTCAAATCTTCCAATTTTATTCTATTCTCATAGATTGCTTTTCCCACAATCACCGACTGTACGCCTGCCGCAGCCAAACGTTCCAAATCCTCGACACCCCCGACTCCTCCGGAAGCGATAACATTCAATTCGGGATAACGGGACAATAAATCTTTGTACAGCTCTACGGCTGCACCTTCCAGCATACCGTCCCTCGAAATATCCGTACACATCAAATGACACAATTTTCCCCGGTAGTTCTCCACCAACTCATAAATCGTCGTATCGGTAACCTTTTTCCAGCCCTGAATACACACCCGATGATCCCGCACATCTGCCCCGATAATGATATTCTCTCCACCGTATTCCTCCAGCCAGGCAGTGGTTTTCTCCACATCGGTCTGAGCGATACTGCCGATCCCGGCAAAAGCCGCCCCGGCATCGAACACCTTCCGGATATCCTCGTCCGACTTAATCCCTCCCCCGAAATCCACCGCCAATCCGGTATTCTTACAAATCGTTTCTAACACCCGGATATTAACCACTCCCGCAGCTTTCGCCCCGTCGAGATCCACGAGATGCAGGCGCGTTACCCCGGCATCTTCAAATGCTTTAGCCATATCCAGCGGAGAATCCGAATATATTTTACAACTATCGTATTGCCCCTGCGTCAGCCGGACACACTTTCCGTCGATAATATCTATTGCCGGTATAATCTTCATAATTCCAAAAAATTTTTTAAAACCTGTTCCCCCCACTGCGACGATTTTTCAGGATGGAACTGGCAACCGTAAAAATTATCTTTCCCGATAGCCGCCGCAAAAGGTGCGTGATAATCACAAAGAGCAATCGTATATTCACCGGCGGGTACATAATAAGAATGTACGAAATACATCCGGGAATTTTCAGCAATTCCTTTAAACAACCCGGTTTTCAGGCCGGTAATATTATTCCAGCCCATGTGGGGTATTTTATAATCTCCGGTGATCTTCTTCACATCTAACGGAAAAATGCCCAATCCGCACGTATTCTCCTCCTCGGTAGAGCGGCACATCAACTGCATCCCCAAACAAACCCCCAATACAGGCATTTTTAACCCCGGAATCACCCGGTCGAGCCCGGAAGCCCTCAACTGTTCCATGGCGGCAGAAGCCTGCCCCACTCCGGGAAAAATCACCCGGTCGGCACTCCTGATCTCATCGGCATCACCGCTCACGATAGCTTCGTATCCCAAACGTTTCAGCGCCATCAGCACGGAAAACACATTCCCCGCCCCATAATCTATAATTACAATTTTCATTTCTATAAACAATCGTTAAACCACTCCTTTCGACGAAGGAATACCCGTACCCGTTTGCCGGATAGCCGCCTTTATCGCACGGGCAAAAGCCTTGAATATACCTTCGATCACATGATGGGTATTTTCGCCCGAAGCCGTCACATGCAAATTACATTTACAACTCTGGCAAAAAGAATCGAAAAAATGCTTCGTCATTTCGGTGGGAAAATCCCCGACATATTCCCGGCAAAGCTCCACCTGCCACACTAAACAGGCCCGGCCGCCGAAATCCAGCAGAACCTCTGCCTTCGCCTCGTCCATCGGCAAAGCAAAGCCATACCGCTCGATGCCTTTCTTCCGCCCCAAAGCTTCGGCAAAGCATTCTCCCAACACAATTCCCGTATCCTCGATGGTATGATGCTCGTCCACTTCCAGATCGCCGTCGGCCTTTATCGTCAAATCCACGCCACCGTGGCGGGCGATCTGTTCGAGCATATGATCGAAAAAAGCCAGTCCGGTATGGATATCCGGACGCCCGCTACCGTTCAGGTCTAATTCCACCAGAATCGAAGTCTCCGAAGTCTTCCGGAAAATTTTCGCTTTACGGCTACCTGATTTCAGGAAAGCGGCAATTTCTCCCCAGGACGAACTGCTCAAAGCCACAGGCAAATCCTCCGTAGGGGCATCGCCTAAAAATATTCCCCGGATTCCCATATTGGCAGCCAGCTGCATATCGGTCACCCGGTCGCCGATCACATACGAATTTTCATAATCCAAATATTCATTCAAATACTTTTCCACCATTCCGGTCCGGGGCTTCCGGCGGGGGGAATTTTCTTCCGGAAAACTCTCGTCGATCAGCACCTCGTCAAAAACGATCCCTTCTCCAGCCAATGTCTTCAGCATCAGTTCCTGTGGAGGTAAAAAATCTTCCATAGGAAAAGAAGGAGTTCCCAGACCATCCTGATTGCTCACCATCACCAAACGATAATCCGTTTCTTCCACCACACGACGCAAAGCCCCGATCACTCCCGGCACAAATTCCAATTTTGCCAGACTATCCACCTGAAAATCCACAGGCGGTTCCTGAATAATCGTTCCGTCACGGTCTATAAACAAAATCTTTTTCATACCTTTCTCATTTAATCCTGTTCCGGAACTCATCCAGCAAAGCCAGCAAACGGTCGTTTTCCGCCTGCGTCCCCACTGTAATACGAATACCGCCCTCGATCAAAGGTGCAATATTCCGCAAACGCACCACGACCTGATTTGCAACCAAATAATCATATAGCTCACGAAAACGGGGTGTCGTCACTAAAATAAAATTAGCTTCGGAATCACATACCCGTTCGAATAAACCGGTTGCGGCAAGAGCGCAACTCAAACGCTCCCGCTGCGCCTTGATCGCCGACAGCTTCGCCTCGAATTCGTCGTATTGTTCCAAAATTCTCAACACGGTCTGCTGAGTGAGATTACTGATATTATAAGGAGCTTTCACCTTATTCAGCACCCGGATCAATTCCTGTCCGGCAAAACAAATCCCCAACCGGAGACCTGCCATTCCCCATGCTTTCGACAAAGTTTGCAACACCACCACATTGGGAAATTCATCCAATAACTTCACCGCCGACATCTCGTCGGTAAAATCGATATAAGCCTCGTCCACCAAAACCAATCCCCCAAAATTCCGGCATACTTCCCGGATCTGTCCGATAGGAATCACTTTACCGGTAGGATTATTAGGAGTACACAAAAAGACAATCTTGGTATGTGCATCGGCCTGTTTCCACATTTCCGCCCAATCCGGTAGAAACTCGGAAGTCAGATTGATCTTGCGAACCTCTACATTATTGATCGCAGCACTCACCTCATACATAGAATATCCCGGAGAAAAAACGATGATATTATCCTCGGCAGGCTCGCACACGCTCCGGATCAAAATATCGATAATTTCATCACTACCGTTACCCAGCATCATATTTTCGGCAGGAACGCCCTTAATCCGGGCAAGCTGTACCTTTAGCTGTCGCTGATAAGGATCGGGATAACGGTTATAACCCGTGTCGTAAGGATTTTCATTAGCATCCAAAAATGTAGCGCTATCTCCGCTATACTCATCCCTCGCACAAGAATAAGGCTGTAAATTCTTTATATTTTCCCGTATCAAACTATTAATTTCCATAATCCACTCACTTTTCATTAGTAATTCTGAGCGTCACCGCATTTTTGTGGGCAAACAACTGCTCGTTCTCTGCCATAATCTCGATCGTACGTCCCAGATATCCCAACCCTTCACGGGAGATCTCCTGAAAAGTAATCTTCTTGATAAAAGCATCCAGATTCACACCGCTATACGCCTTAGCATAACCGTTCGTAGGCAAAGTGTGATTCGTTCCCGACGCATAATCCCCGGCACTCTCCGGCGAATAATTCCCTAAGAAAACAGATCCGGCATTCACAACGCAGTTTGCCTGCTCCCGGTAATCTTCCACGCATAAAATCAAATGTTCGGGCGCATATTCATTCACCAATTCCATACATTGCTCTATATCCGCCAGTACTACAAATTTAGAATTAGCCAGCGCTTTTACCGCAATTTCCTTTCGGGGCAACACAGCCAGCTGGGCTTCCAGTTCCTGCTCTACCTCCGGCAGAATCCCGGCATCGGGTGTCACCAGAACCACCTGGCTGTCCGGGCCATGCTCTGCCTGCGACAGTAAATCCGCTGCAATAAAAGCAGGGTTTGCACTACGGTCGGCCACCACCATCACTTCCGAAGGGCCGGCAGGCATATCTATCGCCACGCCGAAATTACAAGCCAATTGCTTCGCGGCAGTCACATACTGATTACCCGGCCCGAATATCTTATACACCTGAGGAACCGTTTCGGTTCCCAAAGTCATGGCACCGATAGCCTGCACGCCCCCCACCTTATACACCCGGGTCACCCCGCACAAACGGGCTGTCCACAGAATAGCGGGTTCGACGGCTCCGGCACGATTGGGAGGAGTGCACAGGATAATTTCACGGCATCCGGCAATACGTGCCGGAACGGCCAGCATCAACACCGTAGAGAACAGAGGAGCGCTTCCACCCGGAATGTAAAGCCCTACTTTTTCAATCCCTTTAGCTTCCTGCCAACAGCGAAAGCCATGCGAATTTACGTATTCGCAAGGCGCAGGCTTCTGCAATATATGAAAAGCTTCGATATTTCGTTTAGCCTCACGGATCGCCTCCTTCAGCTCCTCGCCCACAGCCTGCTCTGCCCGGTCGAACTCCTCCTCCGTCACGGCTATATTTTCCAAACTCACCCGATCGAAACGCAATGTATATTTTGCCAAAGCCTTATCGCCGTCCCTCATCACCTCTGCAAAAATATCCTTGCAAATCTTTATCAGATCGTCATTGTTAAACTTAGGGCGTGCCAACAATTTCGCCCACTCCTGTCTGACGGGATTAATAATTTTTTCCATGCTTCAAAACTTTACAATCAATGGCCGCAGACACTTCATTAAAGAATCATCTTTTCGATAGGCACAATCAAGATACCTTCCGCCCCGGCATCTTTCAAACGACCGATCACCTCCCAAAATGCATTTTCGTTTACGACAGAGTGAACCGACACCCATCCTTTTTCACGTAAAGGAATAATCGTAGGACTTTTCATTCCCGGCAACAAACTGCAAATCAAATCCAATGATTTTTCCGGAGCATTCAGCAAAATGTATTTATTACATTTAGAGGCCAGCACGGCTTTGATCCGGAATACCAGCTGATCCAACAAAGCCCTTTTTTCCGGGCTCAAATCCGGGTTAGCAACCAAAATCGCCTGTGATTCGAATATTTTATACACCTCTTTCAAACCATTCTTAAATAAAGTGCTCCCGGTACTCACCAAATCGCAAATGGCATCTGCCAATCCGATATTCGGTGCAATCTCCACCGAGCCGGAAATCTCGTGTATCTCTGCACTTATCTTATTTTCCTCCAGAAAATCCCGCAAAGAGGTGGGATAAGAAGTGGCTATTCTTTTCCCCTGCAAATAAGAAATATCTTTAAAATCTACAGACTTGGGCACGGCAATAGACAGGCGGCATTTAGAAAATCCCAGATTTAAAACATTCTCGATCCCGGTCTTCTTTTCCTTTTCCGTATTATCACCGATGATCGCAATATCAGCAATCCCATCCTTCACATACTGTGGAATATCGGAATTACGAAGATAAAGCACCTCCATCGGAAAATTCGATGCCTGTGCCATTAACTGGTCTTTACCATTGTTGATCGAAATTCCACACTCTTTCAAGAGAGTGAAAGACTCATCGTTCAACCTGCCTGATTTCTGAACTGCAATTTTTAAATTTGTCATAACACTTTTAGATTATTGCCCTGCAACGATCCAGGGGAAAAATAAAAAAGCCCGCCTGGATCAGGCGAGCTTCATTGTACATTTTATGTTTCGATTACAACACAACAGCATCATCTCACCTGAGAATAGTGATAATAATGATGGATATGATGTAAAAAATTTCTCATTTCTCTGATTTTTGTTTGTGCAAATATAAAGTAAAAAATCAACCATCCAAATTATTTAAGAACAAATGTTGAAAATTAAACAAGAATGCTGTTTTTTGTTGTTTTTCTCTTTTACTGAATATATAAATTACCGTTCGATAATTCCAGGAACACTTTTCCGGTATATTTCGGGTCGCCGACAAACTTGGTTCCTATAACCATATTGCGTTCGGTTGTAGGACGGTCTTCCAACTGCATACCCCTCGGCAAATCCATCTTCAACGACTTATTCCGTTTCACTTCCAGATTATAACCCGCTCCCTCCATAAAGGTCAGTCCAACCTTTGTAAAAGAGCCTTTCACACGCACTTCCGAAAAATTAAAATGAATATTACGTACGTTCATCTCTCCCATTTTCATGTCCATATCCAAGATATTACCGATATCCTGCACCTCATATTTCGTGAAAGAAGAACTTCCGGTCAAATCCTCGATCTCACCCAGTTTCATTTCGCCGCCAGAGGAACGAATGTTCAATTTTTCAATAGATTCCAGGTTACCATTGGTAGAACTGGTTTCCAGCTTCACCTGATCGCCCGATTCGATATGAATAGTAGAATTTTTAAAATTCCCGGTCATGAGTTCAACCTCCGTCACATCAAAACTTCCTTTATCCTGTTTGATATAAAATTCCTCTCCTTTGATTGTATTGGCCTTAAAATTACCGTTGCGGACATCCGCATTGATCTCCCCCTCGAAAGTATCGATAAATACGTTACAATTAGAACCGATCAAACGCAGCTTAATACCTTTCGGCACACTCACCTGATAATCGATCTGTAGGCTGACACTGGTCAGGAACTGCTTAATCGCCATATCCTTCCCAAACTCCGTACTGACGTTCAGGGAAGCGCTTCCCACATTCTCTTTTATATTCACCAATTCCAAAGCTTCGTCCGCTTTAGCGGCAGTTTTGGCCGTAGCAGCGATATTTACAGACACCTGAATTTCATTCCCGTCTGTTTGCTCCACATTGATCTGTCCGTAATCGTTCGATAAAACCAATTCGGTTAGCTTATCTTTGGGAAAAGTTTTCTCGTATTTCTTTTCGCTGACTTCTGCACTCACCGTCATACAGAACAACGCCATACACAAAGCTGTTACAATCCATTTCATATTATATCTGTTTTATTTTATTTAGCCTCTTGTGCCGCTTCTTCCTCCTCGATCTGCCTATATTTTGCGGCCAAATACCCGATCATCTTGCTGAACGACTCCATCGCCGTTGCCGTCTGTGGGTTTATCTCTTTTTTCTGTAAACGCAGTATTAAATTCCCATACAAAGCATTCAGGGCCAGCTCCACATCCGACACCTCGTTCCCCACCTGCGCTTTATTACGGAACTCCACCAAATTCCCCGCAGCCATCGTCACAATCTGCTGGTATCTCCGGTCGTGAGCCTCATGCAGCAAAAAAAAGTGTAATTCGGTCAGCTCGTTCACCGTATTTTTCAAAGGCTGGATGTGTCCCTGCTGTTCAACTTTCTCCGCTTTCATGATCGCTATGATATTATCATACCAGTCATAAATTTCCTTTGTTTTCGCTTCATCCACCTGAAAGCTTTTAACAACATGCCGATTCACCAATTCCATGTTCAGCTGAAATGCCCGGAGCATATCCTCCACTTGCCACATATACAGAATATATTCGGCAATATTACTCTTTTTTTTCTCTCTCGCAATTAACACAACAATTAATTTTAAGGTTTATCACTCCTCTCCTTCCCAATCTTCGCTTTTCAGCTTATCGATCATCCGCCGATCCCGTTTGGTAGGACGTCCCGCTCCCCGATCCCGGTATTCAAAACCGTAAGCTTTCACAGCATTCAACAAAGCCAAAGTCTCGGGAGGTGTGACATCTTCTACAAAATCAACAGCTAATTGAGCCGACATGCGTTTATCTGTCAGCTTTTTTACCAAATAATGCCGCTCGATCGGCGCAATACGGACTTTCACCACCTCGCCTCCTTTCAACTCCCTGGAAGCTTTCACATGTACATCGCCGATCGTAACATGCCCTTTACCACATTCCTCGGCGGCCAATGAGCGCGTTTTAAAAATCCGTACAGCCCATAGCCATTTATCTATTCTGACTCTTTCCTCCATAGCTTCAACTTAATAAAACCACCGTCACCCTCTCCATGATATGAATCTTTTATTCCAAAATTGATCCTCCTCCCCCTTTCTCCTTCATAACTTCTTGCTTCCTGCTCTCTTCTCAAATCTTCCGACAAGAAACCCGGTACAAAAAACCTGCCAATCTTTTTTCACCTTCACTTTCTCCCCCTAATTCTTCCATTCCTAATTGCCGGGAAATGATCCGGTAAAACGATTCATCGTCTTCCTGCCGGTCTTTATTTTTTATTGAACAGATTCATTGTCCGCGTTATTCCGGTCAGGACACACGAAGTAACGATCTCCCCGCTACGTTCCAGCAAAGCCGGCAACCGTTCTGCCTCTTCCCCTTCCCAATGCCCCAGCACATAATCGATCTGCTGCCCCCGGGCAAACTCGCTACCTATACCAAAACGTAAACGTGCATAAGAAGTTGTACCTAACAAAGCATTTATACTTTTCAACCCGTTGTGCCCGCCGTCACTTCCCTGAGCGCGTAAACGGAGCGTTCCGAAAGGCAAAGCCAAATCATCGACAATCACCAGCAAATCTTCCAAAGCCACCTTCTCTTTCTGCATCCAGTAACTGACAGCCTTACCACTCAAATTCATATAAGTATTGGGCTTCAACAAAATCAAGGTACGTCCTTTCAATTTCATCTCACACACAGCACCGTAACGCTTATCTTCAAAAACAGCATTGGACGCCTTAGCAAAGGCGTCCAACACATTAAATCCGATATTATGCCGTGTATCCTGGTATTCAGGGCCGATATTACCTAACCCTACAATCAGATACTTCATAAAATCTCAAATTATTTTGCTTCCTGAGCGGCTGCTCTCGCTGCTCTGGTCAGCTTGATCTGTGCGATCACAACATCTTTAGCATTCATGATTTCGAACTTGTCGAACGACAGGTCTTTTACCCGGATCGATTTACCCAATCCCAAATTGGTTACATCCAAAACCACTTCGCCCGGCAGATCGGCCAAAGGAGCTTTCACTTTCAGCTTTCTCATAATCAGCGCCAATTTACCACCGGCCTGAACACCTTCTGCAAATCCCTGCAATTTAACCGGAACTTCTATCACAACAGGTTTACTTTCAGAAATCTGATAGAAATCGATGTGCAGCACACGGTCGCTCACCGGATGAAACTGAATTTCTCTCATCACAGCAGAATAAGATTTGCCATCGACATTTAAATTAATGGTATATACTACCGGAGTGTACAATAATTTAGCCAAATCTTTTTCAGCTACAACAAAATGTACGTTCTCAGCTCCACCGTAAAGAACGCAAGGCACTTTTCCTTCTTTTCTTACAGCGATAGTAGCTTTTTTTCCTAAATCTTTTCTTCCTTCTGCTTTTAATTCAAATACTTGCATGATAATTTTGTTTTGTGCTACTCAAAAACAAATCTTAGCTCCGGGGGTATAAGCCGATTTGTTTCCCCATTACACCATTTTAAATCATTCCCCGTAAAACAACGCGCAAAGATAAGTAAAAAGTTTTTTCCGGCAAAACTTTGTTTCTTTCAAATATTGGTTTTAATTTTGCCCATTATTAATCAATAAAACTATATTTAAAATGGCTTACGTAATATCAGATGACTGTATTTCTTGCGGATCATGCGAAGGAGAATGCCCGGTAAGTGCAATCTCTATGGGTGCTGATCATTATGAAATTGATGCAAACGCATGTACTGACTGCGGAACTTGCGCGGGAGTATGCCCGGTAGAGGCTATCAAACAGGCATAATCTATAAAAGCACAAAAAAGCCGTTCTGAATTAGAACGGCTTTTTTTATATCCAAATTTTACAGATAGAACAGAATCATCCAAAGCCTGTCCTGGAAAATCCTACCGGATCAAAATTCCGGCTTAGAAAATCACCTCATCCATTTTCACATCGTGAATCTCGCAAGGTACTTTCTCTAAAACCTGAAAATCAAAGCAAATACCGATTTTCCAGGCAGGAGTTTTTTTCAGTATCTTATCATAATACCCCCTGCCTCTCCCCAATCGATTCCCTGCACGGTCGAACGCTATACCGGGAACTAAAATAAGTTCGACATCTTCCAAAGCCTCACACCGCATCCCCGTCGGTTCCATAATCCCGAAACATTCCCCCGGGCGCATCCCTTCCTCTCCCTCATAATAGAAAATCTCCAATTCATCCCCTTTCACGCAAGGCAAAAGAAGTGTCTTTTCTCCGGCCCACTTCCGTATAAAATCGTGTGTATATACTTCATCGTCCATCGACCAATAAACCAACACCGTCCGGGCTTTCTGAAAATGTATGTTCCGTTCTACCTTCCGCCATATCCCTGCCGACAGTTTCCGCTTCTCTTCCGGCGAATATTGTCCTTTCAATTCACGGATCAATTTTCTGCATATCTTCTTATCCATAACAATCACTATATACGTCGCCTGCCCCGTTCTGTTTAAGGACGATAAGCAGCGACACGCATAATCTTGTGGTAATCCTGTTCTTGCATCAACGCCGGTAAAGTGCTTCCCGACTTTTTCATATATTCATCCACGATGCGCCAACCGGTCCAGACAACAGTCCTGCCCGGAGACTCCACAGGCATCCCCGAAGTGTAAGGAGCATCGTTCAAATACTTCATAATCAACTTTTGCTGAGTAGAAAACAAATAATCGTTTTCAATCAGAAATCCCCAAATCTGGCTTTCATTGTTTTCACACCATTTCAGTTGTTCCGGGGAAAAACCCACCACCCGCGAAAACTCATAATCGGGCAAAACTTTATGCAATAAATATACAATCTTCCCCTGATAAATCATTCCGCTGATTAAATCGTTCTTTTGCGGACGAAAAAGAAATTCCGCACCGAACCAACCGGCCATAATATCCCTCACGATATCATTCCCGGTCATTTTTTTACGGGCATACATCGGAACAGGTACGGCAAGCATACTATAAAATACACAATCGCCCAAATAATTATCCAGACTGATCCCGACCTCGGCACTATCTACCACCACCGATTGATTGAAACCGGAAACATGAGCATACACCTGAGGCACGACCTTATCGGGGAAATAATAGGAATAATAAGCCCACGCATCCGAAAGTTCCTTTTCCTGAACGGTTAGTTCGGGATAACGGAAGGCTACCGTGTCATACACTTCCCGGATAATGGTATCCTGTAAAAACAAAGACAGCAAATGAGGAAACGTGGTATCGGATACCTGCCCCAACTGTAACACTCCTTCGGCATAAACATCGAAATAACGGCCATACTTATGGTGGATAGACTTCACGTCGGGAGCTCGAGCGTCCAATGCAAAAAGATCACGGTCTAAACGCAATATTTTTCGTTCCTGCCTCCATTTACCGACATCCGGCTTACCGCTTTCCCTGCATCCTGCGATCAGGCATAAAAAAATGACACAGGCAAATAAAAACTTCATGACTTTTTTAATTATTTTAATAACAAAAATCGTAATTTTACGGCAAAGATAAACGTTGAAAGCTAAAATTTCCACGAAGCGGGCAGTTTATTTCTCAAACAGCCTGACAATAAGAGAATAACCCAGGAAACAGCTTTTAAACACTAAACCCAGCATAAAATCGGAAACCATGCGGATAGCCATACCACAAATAAATTATAAGACCGGAGACATCCGGGCAAACCGTGAACAAATAATTCAGGCCATACAAAAAGCCCGGCAAGCCAAAGCGGAATTAGTTATATTTCCCGAACTGGCCGTATGCGGAGCCTTATCGGAAGATTGGCTGGAAAGAGAAGATTTCATTCAAGAATGCCGGATGGCTATAGAACAAATCGCCTCCCACTGCGGACATATCGCGGCAATTGTCGGCGCACCCAATTTAGACAGCTCCAACGGGATCATGTATAATTCCGCCTATTTCATCCAGGACGGAGAAGTGACCGACGGGGTTCATAAAACCATTTTAAGCGACTACGATCTTTTCAACGAAAGCCGCTATTTTGTTGCCGGAGAAGACAACACGCCTATCCGTTATAAAAATAAAAATATCCGGATCCTATTCGATGAATACGAAGCAGAGGAAATAGACAAACAGGATCATTTTATCGTTTATATAGGCATCACTCCTTTCAGCACCGACAGTTATAACGAACGGAATCGTACCTTGTCGGCTTTGGCACAAAAATACAGAAAGCCATTTCTTTCCGTCAATTACACCGGTGCGGAAACTGCCGTCATTTTCGACGGGAACTCCACGGTTTACAATCCTCAGGGACAATTAGTCGCCCGCCTGAAAGCATTTAAAGAAGATTTTGCCGTAATCGATACGGAGCAATTAAATAAAATGCCTGTTATAAAAAACACACAGGAAGACAAAATCTCCCTGCTCCATAAAGCCTTGATCTTAGGAATCAAGGACTATTTTCATAAAAACGGCTTCAAAACAGCAGTTCTCGGACTGTCGGGCGGCATAGATTCGGCCGTCGTAGCGGCTTTAGCTGCAGAAGCTTTAGGAGCGGAAAACGTGAGAGGCCTACTCATGCCTTCCCGCTTTTCCACCGATCATTCCGTACAGGATGCCCTCGACCTGGTGAAAAATACAGGTATCCGCCATGATCTGATTCCGATAAAAGACATTTACGACCAATACCTGAATGCTTTAAAAGACCAGTTTAAAGATCAGCCTTTTAACGTTGCGGAAGAAAACCTACAAGCCCGTATCCGGGGGACATTGGTGATGGCGATATCGAATAAATTCGGGAATATAGCCTTAAATACTTCCAACAAAAGTGAAGCGGCAGTCGGTTACGGCACACTTTACGGTGATTTATGCGGTTCGTTGGGAGTTATCGGCGATGTTTACAAATCGGACATTTTTAAATTGGCACGCCATATCAACCGGGAACGTGAAATCATCCCGGAGAACACCATAATCAAAGCCCCCTCGGCAGAATTGCATCCCGGTCAGAAAGATCAGGACTCCCTGCCACCCTACGACGAATTGGATGCGATCCTGAAATTGTATATAGAAGAGAATCTTTCGGCACAGGCAATCATCGAAAAAGGCCACAAGAAAGAAATTGTGGACAAAACCATAAGCATGGTGAAACGCAATGAATACAAGCGGGCACAATGTCCCCCCATCCTCCGGGTCAGCGACAAAGCTTTCGGACAAGGAAGAAAATATCCATATTAATCACAACTCCTTTATCTTCGATATATGCACATTATCACCGATACAGACCTGCACGATAGCCTATGTCAAATTTGCATCGATAGCCCTCACTCCCTCTTATCGGAACTGGACGAAAGTGCTAAACGGAAAATCATCGATACAACCGTATGCCTTTCCTATAAAAAGGGAGAATTGATCTATCAGGAAGGCAATATGCCCGTAGGATTACTGTGCCTGATTACCGGAAAAGTGAAAATATATAAAGAAGGTATCGGCGGACGCGTCCAAATCGTACGTATGGCAAAACCCATCGGCTTCATCGGCTACCGGGCATTTTTTGCCGAAGAAATACACATCGCTTCAGCGGAAGCCTTGGAAGATTCCATTGTCTGCCGGATCAAAACCGAGCTTATTTTCGACATCGTACGGAACACCCCGGAACTGGCTATGAGTATCATCCGGGCTTTGGCTACCGACCTGGGGTTTTCGAACCGCCGCACAGTAACCCTCACCCAAAAGCACATTCGCGGCCGTTTGGCAGAAGCCCTGCTTGTCTTAAAAGAAACTTACGGCTACGAAAGCGACGATTGTACCCTGAAAATATGCCTTACCCGCGAAGACCTGGCCAATCTGTCCAACATGACTACGGCAAACGCGATTCGTACTCTATCCAATTTTGCCTCCGAAGGTATCGTCGAACTAACCGGTAAAAAAATAAAGATCATCGACAAAGAAGGATTAGAGGAGATTAACAATTTAGGGTAAACCGTCCCCTCCTCGATCATCATTTACCCGGATCGCCAGTAACACAGCGATCCATGTCCGTAATTTCTGACCGGACATCGGTCAGAAGTTTATAATAGCTTCCGCCTTCCACACTTTCAAAACCCGAATGTACGGTTTCTGACAACGTATTTTTCCCACACCGGCTTCGGGCAAACAAAATAATTATCTTATCGCAGACATTTTTCGGGAATAAAATTTGTTGTATTACAAGCAGCTTCTTATATTTATCAGGCGTTAAAGAAACTTGATTTTAATAAATATTTATACCATGAAAAAATTGAATGGGCTACTGCTGGCCTTAGGAATCATTGCATGCAATAATTTCAACGCTACCACAACAACAATAGCCAACCAGCCGCAGATAGCATATCGCAACGACACGACACGTGTCCGTCCCGATCATGTGAACAATGCCGAAAGTCCTTATTTTCCACCTGTCTTCGGTCAGGACGGGGGGTCCTGTGGCTCGGCCTCCCGCATCGGCTATATGTTCACACATGAAATAAACGCTTTTCGTGGTGCCGATGCCTCACAACCCGAAAATATTTACCCCACCCATTTCACATGGTTACTCACCAACAGTAATTCCGGCAAGGAAGGGATGGCCATCGCCAACGGCATCCCCAATTCGGTGGTCTATGGCGGAACCACTTACTCCAAAGTGTTCGGCAACCAGGATTGTTCAAGCCCGGATTTCGGCTGGATGCAAGGCTATGACAAATGGTATTCGGCTATGTTCAACCGAATCGCTTTCAATTCTTTCTCTCCGTTGGGAGTAGATACTGAAAAAGGCAGGGAATTCGTAAAGAACTGGCTATGGAACCATCAGGGAGACAGAGAATTCTACGCCGGAGGAATATGTGGTATAGGCGTGGCCAGTGCATGCCAACAAGCCCCCATTGGAAACGATCCGGAAGGCAGAAATGCCGCAACCGGACTTGTGGGGGAAAAATATGTCACCCGTTGGGGAAACGGGGTAGATCATGCCCTCACCATCGTAGGATACGACGACCGCCTTGTGTTCGACTTAGACAGCAACAACGTATATGGCGAGAAAGACAAGGACGAATGTGGTGCATGGATTATCGTAAACTCCTGGGGAGACGGATGGGCTAACAAGGGATTTATCTACTGTCCTTATAAATACGGTTTCCCGGTACGTCAAAATGAAGGCGGGGCGTGGAAACCCGAATTTTACCATGTACGCAAGAACTACCGTCCCCTGCGTACATTGAAAATACGCATGGATTATTCGCACCGCAGCGAAATAAAACTAATTGCCGGTATTTCTACCGACCTGAACGCTACTGAACCTGAAATATCCGTAGAATTGGAACATTTCAAATTTGCCGGTGACGGTCGATCGGAAAAAGCAAAAAACGGGGTGGAGGCAGCTACCCCCATGCTGGGTAAATGGGCCGACGGAAAACTACATAGCGAGCCGATGGAATTCGGATACGACCTCACCGACTTATCTTCCGGCTTCGACACACGACGCCCGCTGAAATATTTTTTCATCGTCGAACGACGGAAAAAAGGCATCGGTTCCGGCAAAATTTACGACTGCTCGGTCATCGACTATGAATTCGACCACAAGGGTATCGAAACTCCGCTGATTACATCGAACGGGAAAGACATCTCCGGCGAAGAGAACGGTGCCACCGTCACGGCAGTGGTACAGGGAGAGCCGTTTTTCGCTCCGTTGAACCTATGCTACAAAGAGGACGACGACAAACAAGAAAGTGCCTTATCGTGGAGCAAACCGCAGGACTCACATTACCCATTGAAAGGATATGTCGTATTTAAAGACGGCAACCCGGTCGATACATTGACACCTGCAAAATACCGTTATATATGCAAAGAAAGACAAGGAGCCTATTCTCTGGCAGCGCTTTATCGTTTTAATGATACACTGTCTATCCTGTCTGCCCGTACACAAGCCATACACCCCGAATTTTACCACACTCCAACGCCACACAATCTATCGTTACATCAAAGCGGTTTCATGATCCCCGGTATTTTCAAAAGCAAGTACGAACAAGCCACTATCGAATATTGGCTGAAACCAAATTCCTGGCGCAACTGGAACCAAAGCGCAGGCCCCGGATGGGGACACTTCCTTATTCATGCCAACAATAACGGTGCACTCACGGTAGGCTGGGACGGTCAAAACCGCATAGACACTCGCAAAGGCCTGATCACTCGTGGTTCATGGTATCATTTTGCCTTTGTCATCTCCAAGGACACGCTAACGGCTTACGTCAACGGACAACCTATAGACAGACTCATCAGCCAAACACGTTCGGGCATTGGAGGCTTTAAGGAATTTCCTTTCGCCTCAAGCCAGGAAGGAGCCATAGACGGCGAGCTGGCAGAAGTCCGGATATGGAAAGAAGCCCGCACTCAACAACAAATCAACGAAATGATGCATAACAGTTTTGAAGCAATGGGAATCCCTGCATCATTGCTGGCTTACTACAAAGGAGAACTCATTGAAAAGGACAGCGTAAAAATGTGGCGAGACTTTGCCAATAACAACCATGCTGTCATGACCGGCTTCGGACAATATGAAGAAATGAAAGAAAAATCAGACAGAACCAGTCCGTCTCCAGCCGATGCCCAGGTCGCTATCCTTATACCCGAAGGAAACTTCTATGCCGGACAGGCTTTCAGCTTATCGAGCGTATGCTCTCCTTCCATCGTTTCACTGGAATGGACAGCCCCCGGTTCAAACGTTAGGAATCTCAAGGTTAAAAATCCCACATTTATCTTTACCGATCCAGGTACGAAGAAAATCACACTGCAAGGACAAAACGCCAATGGGGAAACGGTGAAAGCAGTCCGAGAAATTGCTATATTACCGACGACACTCGACGCAACTTTCCATCCGGTTAAAGATGAGATTCTGGCAGGTGAGCGAATCAGTTTCCACCCCCTGTACCCCGTCCCCGGATACCGCTATGAATGGACGATGAAGCACGCCGATATCGAAAAAGCCTTTACGCAAAACGCCGCAGCCGTCTATGCCTCGAGCGGCGACTATGAAGTGAAACTGGTTGTAAAGGATCCGCGTACCAGAAAATCAAAAAAAGCCAGCTATAAACTTCATGTGAAGAACGTTGCTCCCGAAGTACAATTCGATATTACCCCGATGGTCATACAGAAAGGCTCACACGCTACCCTGACCGACCGCAGCCGATATATGCCTACAGCATGGAAATGGCAAATAGACAGCCGGCGTTTCACCACATTTGCACAAGGGAAAAACCCTTCCATACGCATGGACGTCCCCGGTATATACGACATTACGCTAACGGCCGGCAATGAAATAGGCAGTACCACCGTCACCCGGAAAAACGCTCTGATCGTCTGCAATGCCGACAGCAAAAACGGCCTGAACTTTTCCAATCCGCAGGCGGCAGTCACCACCTCCAAAGCCCTTTGGAACGGAGCAACAGACCAAATGACCGTCGAGTGGTGGATGCAACCCGCTTCACAAGGACAGCTTTCAGGAATCGGACACTCTGCAGATACCTGGCAAATTACCGCCGACAAACGAGGCCGGCTGACACTTTATGTAGATAGCCTGCCGGTATATTCGGACAACGGATTCGTCATTCCCGGACAATGGCATCACTATGCCGTGACTTTCCGCCAGGGAGAAGTGAAATTCCTACGTGACGGAGAAGTATGTAAGACCGTCACAACGAAAAACAAAACACTTACAATAAACAGTATCCCCGCCTTCCCCTCCCTGCGCATTGGAGGCGAAAAGACACCGATGAACGCCACCATCGATGAATTCCGTGTATGGAAGAAGGCATTATCCGATACCTTATTGCAACAATACTGCAACGCACCTATCGAAAACATAGAGAAAGCGGAAGCGGCCGACTCCCTGATGTTATACTACTCATTTAACCAAAATGGAGGAGATGTTAAAGATCTCACCACACACGGAAATACGGGAATACGTAAACACTTCGGACCTGACGGCGATGCCTGGGGACGTTCTTCCGGCGTATTCTGCCTGAACTTCGAAACGCCTTTTACCGACATATCCGGGAACGTGCTCCCCGGCTCTGCATGTCCCTTTGCCACCACCGGGGAAACAGTCAACCGGAGAGACCGTGCCCGTTTTATGGCCTTCGACACCAAAGCCACAGGTTGGACAATAGAAAATGCTATCGTAACCGACAGTATTTCTACCGGTATATATGTGGACAAAAATAAAGGGAATACGCTCTGCGTCTATACCACGTGGGACGGTTTTGCCAATCGGCTCTCCAACCACAAACTCTATCGCACGGTAAAACTACCCGCAGGAAAATACGAGCTGGAGATTGTGCCTTATCAAAACTTCTCGACCGGCAGCTCCCGCTTAGCGGTTGCCTATGGGAAAGGCTTGCCCGACATCATAGACATAGACACAGCGCTTGCCTCTGCCTCCTTGTCCGAACGTCGGCTATCCTTCATCCTACCCCACGAAGCGGAACTCTCTTTAGGTATCGTATTCGAACTTCAAGGACACCAAGGCATAGCCATCGACCGGATCATATTACACGAAGCTACCATGAAATAAGGCGAGTTCGATATAATTTAGGAATAGTCAGTCAATCCCCCTCTTTTCGAAAAAGGAGGGGGATTTTTTAAGAAACAGGTAACACTTTTGCGATATTCAGAATGTTACCGATCTTGTAGGTAAAAATGATTCAAAACCGTTTTTTCTACTTATTTATTGAAAAGAAGAAGCCCTGTAAATTAAATATTTACAGGGCTTTGTTTGCTTTAACTTTGATTCTCAGCGGAGAGGGAGGGATTCGAACCCCCGGACCTGTGACAGTCAACGGTTTTCAAGACCGCCGCGATCGACCACTCTGCCACCTCTCCTTTGCTTTTGCGGTGACAAATGTAAGACAAAAATCATATTATCAAAAATAATTTCAAGAAAAAATATCATATAATTTTTATCGTCCTGTTTGCAAAATTATAAATAGATACTTATCAAATGGTTATGATTTCAAGACACTCAAAACGAAATTAGCAAAACTTTCAATTTACGGCTTGCGTTTAATAACAAAATAAAGAAAAATAATGCTTATCACAACTGAAAATATATTACTGATCGGTTCGATACTATTTTTTATAAGTATTCTGATCGGTAAAACAGGTTCTCGTTTAGGGCTGCCGGTTTTACTTCTATTCCTGATTATCGGAATGGTCGCCGGGAAAGACGGAGTTGGGATTGAATTTGAAAGCCCGGCTACAGCGCAGTTTATTGGAGTTATCTCACTTAGTATCATCCTGTTTTCCGGCGGGATGGACACAAAGATTGAAGAAATACGTCCTGTTGTCAAGCAAGGCATTCTGTTAGCGACATTCGGCGTTTTGCTGACGACGCTCTTTACCGGAGGTTTTATATATCTAATAGCCAACTGGACATTCCCCGGTCATATCGTTACTTTAACGGGCTGTATGCTTTTAGCCGCTGTTATGTCATCGACCGATTCCGCTTCGGTTTTTAATATCCTTCGTTCTAAAAACCTGAATTTAAAGCACAATCTACGTCCTTTACTCGAACTGGAAAGTGGAAGCAACGATCCTATGGCTTATATGCTTACCATCATTCTCATTCAAATTATACAAATCGGAGAAATACATACGGGACAAATTTTACTGTCGTTCGCCATTCAATTTTTAGTAGGCATATTTGCGGGTTATCTTTTAGGAATGTGCGCCGTCTGGATCTTAAATCATATAAAAATAGACAACCCTTCTCTCTATCAAATCATTCTACTCACTTTTGTTTTCTTTACTTTTTCTTTTACCACTACGATGCAAGGAAATGGTTATCTTGCCGTGTATATTGCCGGACTAGTGGTAGGCAACCGGCGAATCGTTTACAAAAAGTATATTGCCAATTTCTTCGATGGCCTGGCCTGGTTGTTCCAGATCATTATGTTTTTAGCGTTAGGCTTACTGGTCAATCCCAGGGAACTGGTCGATGTGGCATGGATCGGATTATTAGTCGGGATTTTTATGATTATTATTGCACGTCCGGTCAGTGTATTGCTCTGCCTTCTTCCTTTCAGGTGGATGACATTCAATAGCCGGCTTTTTGTTTCCTGGATCGGGCTAAGGGGAGCTGTCCCTATTATATTCGCAACTTATCCCCTACTCGCCGGCATTCCCGAAGCCAAGCAAATCTTTAATATTGTATTTTTTATTACTCTTCTCTCCCTATTGATTCAAGGAACGACTGTACCTTCTTCGGCAAAGCTGTTGAAGTTATCGTTCAGAGAGAAAAAAATTCCCAAAGCTTTCGAAATGGAATTACCCGAAGAAGTTAAATCGATTATGTCTGAAATAACGATCACGAGAGATATGCTGAGTGCGGGCGATTATTTAATCAATCTTCCCTTGCCGGAAAATACTTTGGTTGTGCTCGTAAAACGATTCGGACGTTTTTTTGTTCCTAATGGGTGTTCTCAACTATTCGAAAATGACCAATTACTCATTATTTCCGACAATGAAAAAGACCTTAAAGAAATATATGAAACTTTGGGTGTGGAAGATTATACCATCACTAAAAATTAATCCGGTAAAAAGGCTTTAAACTCTCGCCTTTTTACCGGATTAACCGATTCAAATCAAATCGGCTTATTTAGCGTATCCCACCGGATGATTCATAAATAACCGTTGAGAATCTTTTAATTTAAGTGCCGATTTCAATTTCGCCTGGTCCATAGAAGCTCTGGGTACGGTAACTAAGCCCGTTCCTGCACAAAAGATCGAAATGTTCTGGGAAACAATACCCGCATCCATAGCCGGCATCGACGCATCTCCTCTAAAAGCATCGAGATCACCTACCAATACGATACATACAGGAGCTTTTGCCACAAATGCCTGACCACCTCCCACAGCAGCTCTGAAATCACCTTTAGCAACAGGTTTCAGACTATTGGTTTTAGCTTCATAAAGATAAGCCCCTTCCGGCAAACAAACGTAAACATCTATTTCCTGCTTATTCATTGCAGAAGGCGCAGTGCGCTTACCCGATTCAGGACGGTTTATCCCGTTCGCAGCCCATAACAAATCGGACAAATCCTGAAGGCTTAATGCTTTATCGGCATATTCGCGCGTAGATTGCCGTTTTTCCAGGGCTTGCATAACCGGTAAACCTCTCTGCGTATTAGGCTTGTTCAACTGGATTGTTTTTAATTCCTGGGCGCTTATTCCGGAGCAAATTCCGGCTAAGGCTACAAATAACAGTATTTTTTTCATAGTTCTTATTTTTGGTTTGACGTGGCAATTTAAGCATTTCTATCTAAAAGTAAATTTTTAAATTAACATTTTCTATCCATAAATTTCTTTCTAACAGTTATTTTCAGTAAACGAAGCTTTCAAACCGAAAGTTTGCAGAATACAACTGTAGTTTCTGTATTCGCAAAAAATCAGAGAAAATAAATACCGCCGTTTTTACCTAACCCGAACTCTCACCACGGCCAAATCCCCGTCTTTGTTTCTTAAAGTAACGGTATCTATCCCCTTACCTTTATCTGCAGTATTTATAAATAAAACATAGTAATCGGACAATTCTCCCGTCGGCAAAAGCACTTGTGACACAGAAACTCTTTCTGTCACTTTATCCGTAGAACCTACGATCTCCCACTCCGTTCCCCATTGTAACCGAATGCTTGCCGATAGATTATTCACTCCATCAAATTCAAGGTAGTTTGAAGCCATAGTCATCTCAAACTGTAAGGTTGTCGATACGAGCAGTCGGGCGACAGAACCTCTTTTATCCCTCACTTTATAATAAGTATCTCCTATCGCGAGTGATGTCGCTTTCACTTTATCGTCTTCTATAAGTGCTTCAGAAGCATCGCCTCTCACTTTTTCGATCGTGTAAGGGGCTCCCGCCCCAAACTCGACACTCATTGTATATGTTTTTCCTTCATCAAGAAATAATCCAAAGTTGGGAATATGCAAAGACTCGTGGGTCGATTCTATATAAACGGATTCCTTTTGTTCCTTCTGGTCGGTAATTGTGATTCTCGCCCCTAAATGATTGCCTACAAGCAAATTTACGATCACCCTATTGCCATCGATAGTTACTTTTGCATCCGGATCGCCGTCTGTCTCCGAAACCGTCGCCGTATATCCTCCATTGCCATCGAGGATTTCAAATTCAAAATCTATATTCTCCGTACTTAACGGTTCTGTCCCGACAGATAATTTGAGTTCTTTGGTTTCTTCTGTTATGTCGTTTTCTTTATCATCAGAATTACAAGCAAAAAGGAAAGGAAAGAGTAATAGTAAAAAATACTTAGATGTTTTCATAATAATAATATTTCAGAATAATCACTGCAATGCTACGAATTCGTAACGATTTAATCCAAGGGCTAAAACTACTGAATATTTTTATACCACATATAAAAGAGATGTTAATTATCATTTGTTTCCAATCAGAGATAAAAAATTTATACCCCCCAAGAAATATTTTTTAATCGGGATAAAATTCCATTTTTATCTCCCGCCGATATAAAAAATAAAAGACAACAACCACTTGTTTTCAACATCCTTTATTTTCCGCGACAAAATTCAAAGCATATTCCTTATGATAAGGCTTATATTTTCTTATTACTGATTTCAAAAAGACAGAGCTTTTATTTTCTTCCGTAATCTTGTTGCATTTTACAATTAATTATTATCTTTGTCCCCGCAAATAGTAGAGTTCTTTTACAAGACAGAATAGTTTTATGCTATCGTTGCTAAAGTCAAAAATCTGTTCATTTCTACCTGATTAAATCAAAAACTTACGATACTGTCTCTGTATCACTTTTTGATAAAAATAGGTCTAAATCAATAGAAAAGTAGAATGTTCTTCAATCTGCTTTATCTGACAGAAATAAAACGGCAAAAGCAATAATTATCAGAGCTTTACAAAAATCGGGGCGTAGCTCAGTCCGGTAGAGTACACGTCTGGGGGGCGTGTGGTCGCAGGTTCGAATCCTGTCACCCCGACTTTAAATCAACATTTAACGACCTATAAATCTTTAATTTATAGGTCGTTTTTATTTCTTCCCCGTAAATCTTTCTCCATTTTTACAATGAAAATAAATTAATATATCGTATTACGATCTATTCGAAATTTCATGGATTTTAATTAGAACATATTAGAAAAAGTATTTCCTGTTCTTTGCACTCCAACCCGTATTTAAAATGAGTATATCACTCTCCCCGTTTTTATGCCGGCTTTTAGAACGGATACCCGATTGCGAGGTTTAATACCAACCCTTTCCAGAAAGAGCCCGTTATGTTATAGTAACCGGATTTTCCCGTATCATAGGGTGCATGTAAAGGGATTCCCAAATCCGCCCGGATCACAATGTAGGTGATATCATAACGCAAGCCGAATCCGGTTCCCAAAGCCAATTCCTTCCACAGCTGTTTTACCCGGAATGCTCCGCCGGGACGTTGTTCTTCTTTTCTCAGCAGCCAGACATTTCCGGCATCCATAAACAACGCTCCATTGAAACGTTCGTAAATTTTAAAACGATATTCCACATTACCTTCCAGCTTTATATCTCCGGTCTGGTCTAAATAGGAGGTCGAGGATTTGGGGGGATGATAGCTACCCGGCCCGATCGAACGGATATGAAAAGCACGGATACTGTTAGACCCGCCTATATAAAATTGCTCGCTATAAGGCATGACCTTCGAATTACCGTAGGCATAGCCGATTCCTCCCATAATACGGGTGGCTAATTGATTACGGTTGTCGATACTCTTATATCCGATCAGTTCCGTTGTCAATTTCAAAAATTGGGAATAACGGTTATTGAATATCTTTTTCCCCTCTCCCTGCCGATTTCCGGTAAGGTATTGTATGCCCGATATCAGATTCCCCGCCTGAGTTAAAGAAGTCTGCCAAAACAACCGGTTCGGATTCCGGTAACTCACCGGGCGGTCGTATGTGTAAGTATATGACATCGAAGGAATGAACTGATTCCTGAAACTCTGAGCCACAGAGGGATTTTTATTCACAATGGAATCGAATGCCTGTGATGTCCTCAGCAAATAGGTATAGTTCAATTTAAAGGGAACCACCGTATGGTAATTGCGTTGCGAAGAATTAAAATCGTATGACCCGCTTCCCCAGAAGGAAATCATCCGGAAATAATTATGCCTGTTCAGTAAGTCCGTACCGATCTGGAATTGTGTCTGTTCCCGCCTATCCCGGTTCGTTTTCATAAATTTAGGCACCAGCAAGCGGGGAACGGATAAGTTAAAGCTCGCTCCCAATTCATAGGAGTTAATCAGACCGGAGTTTCCGGTGGCTTTTTTATTTCCTCCGATCTGCCATTCGTATGCTCCGGTTAAACGGAAAGATAGGTTTTCCGCCCGTTTGAATAGATTATGGTTGCTGATTCCCAGGATCAATCCCGGCCCCAACAAGTTGTTCGATTTCGAAGATACGTCCACTTCCACTTCCGTTTCCACAGGCAGGGCATAGTCTCCGTGAATCTGCATATCCAGCGTTCGTCCCGCAACCGTATCGGGAACGGTGATCGTCATATTTGCAAATTTGAAAACCCCTAATTGTACAAAATTCGCCTGCGTCCGGTTTTGCCGGGCTGCAGAATATTTTTGCCCCGGCCTCACTTTTACCGCTCTGGCTATGACATTCGGTTTCAGGTTTTCCGGCCGCTGATAAACGATCTTGATCCCGTCCTGGTAGATAGAATCCAACCGGCTATCGTCCGAGTTTCCTTTTAGGATCACTTTTATTTCTCCCAGCTTATAAGGATGCAAAGCATTGGGAGGGATACCCTGTTTTAAACCGATCCGAATATCCACCACTTTTTTCCCGACGGTGGTATCGGCCAAAAATTCAATATATCCCGGCTGGAAAAAATAATATCCTTCATTTCTCAAACGCTCAGAAATCCGCTGCCGCTCTTCATTCATGACGTTAATATCGTACTGATCCCCGGTTTTCAGGTAAGTTCTGGCCATAGCAGCCCGGACAATGGTATCCATCCGGGGTTCCCACCCCCACAATTCGATCGTTCCATATTTAAACGGCTCGGGCAATTCTACCCAATAACTGATTTTTGCCTTTTTCGGATTCCGTTTAGGAATAATCTCATATTTCGATCGAGTGCCGTAAAAACCATAGTCTTTCATGGCATTATCCACCATCTTCAATCTCAATTCAGGCTTTACGTCCGAAATTAAGACCGGTTTTTTGGATAGTTTCCGGTAGAGCCACCATTTAAAGCCTTTTTCTTTCCTGATATTCCAATTATACACCCACAAACCGATAGGCAGGGGAGTACGCAGATAAGGGGAGTAAAGCGGATTGTTCGGACGGACGGATAAAGGCGAGGAAGCCGACGACTTCTGTACTCCGGTGAGCTTTACATTTTTAGGAGCCTTAATATCCATTTTCTTCACCCCTACATAGAGCGTTTCATTCTCCGCCAGCTTTTTCGTCGTGGAACACGACGGCATCAAACAGGAACACCAGGTCACAAAAAATAAAAAGCACAACATAAGTTTCAGCTTATGCCTATCGATCCTTCTATTTTTTTCAATGATTCCCATGTTCAATTTTCTTTTACCGTTCCTGTATTCTTCACCGCTTCCTGTTTTGATTTCCGCACAAATAAATCTCTCACTTTGCGGAAACTTTTCCGCCAGACAATACCGATACCGGTCTGCACCACTTCACCTTCCAAAACACTTTCGTAATTCGAATGACGGAAAACCTTCAAAAATAAATTTCTTTTTTTGGTAAATCGATACTCTATCGAAATATCGTCCACCAAATTATCCTGAAGATTATTATCCGCATTTCCTTCATTGTTGTCCGAGGATACCCGCCCTCCGATCTTCACACTCACTTTGTCGTTAAACAACTGTTTCGAAAACTGATAAGTAAAATCCGTCCGGGTGGTTTCGCTATCGGTATTATAAGAATCGAATCCGAACGTCAGCCCTGTTTTCCGGGTATATTTATTCAGTTCGTTTTCCACAAAGCCATACAAGGCGTTATTCGCCATATTCCCGGTATTCGAACTCACTGCTCCAGGCCCCGTGTAAGTGCCGTAGATCAAGAGATTCATCGCCTGTTTCGTACGTTCTTCCGGTGAAAAGGTTGCTAACTGATTCTGGATCACCATATCATTAGGCGCAGAAAGGTCAAATGTAATTTCCGGTTTCGACAAAGTATTCTGGATACGTATGATCGATTCAAAGGTAACCAATCTGTTCCGGTCGCCGTCTTCCACGGTCGCCTTCACTTGCTCGTTCGCCGAAATGCTCAACCTCGGATTCACTACATCCCCTGTCCATTCTACATAACTTCCCGTTTGTATGTTGAACACTTTTTTCCCGGCGACAGGCACATTATACGTCACCGTTCCGCTGGTCAGGGTATATTTCCCCGACAATGCCAACCCACTTTCCGGATCCATGGAAAGGATCAGGTTTCCTCCTCCCTGAATCAGCACATTATTTTGTCCGTTTTCCGACAAATAAACACTCATTTTGACGTTATCCCCAATCTCCACCAGCATTCTCAGCATAAAATTATTCACGCTAACCCGGTTTGTCAGGTCGTCTTTCTCTATCAAAGAGCTATCCCTGAAAGAAACGAAACGCACCAAATCGGCACTCCTGTCCTGCAATTCAGGATCGGAACTTCTCAAAGTATAGGTGATCGCCGTATTATTGAGCAAATTCACATTTCCTGTCACATTCAAAGCAGAAAACGCTCCCACCATGCGGGCATTCAAATCGACATAGGCCTTGCCGAAGATCATGGAAGACGGGTTTTGCTTCACATTCACCACCTGAAAATTCTGCCCGTTAATGGCCAGGTTCGCTCCCAACTGGTCGAAAGGCATTAATTGAATATCTCCGTTCATGGTCAGGGAACTCCGGTTCGGGGCAAAAATCTGAAAGCGGTTAAACAATAGCTTATTATCCTTTATCACAATTCGCCCGGTATCCAATCCAAAAGTAGTACCGATCATCAGCAATTCGGCTGTTCCGTTTTCAAAAGCCAGCCCTCCGTCCAATTCAGGTTTATCGAAAGACCCCCGAAAACGGACGTTTCCCAGCAAATTACCCTGAAGATTCAGCAAATTATTGGGCATAAAGGCATTTACCACATGCAATGGGAAATCGGTGATATCCACATCCACAAAGACATTTTTATCGTTTTCTCCCGTTGAAAATTCTCCTTTCGCCACGGCACGCCTCAAACTATCCAACTTCAGTTCAAAATCGACGGCATGGGCAGAAAAATGTTGCCCTGCGGAATATTTCATTCCCAATTCCACCGTCCCTATCCTTTGCTGCTGATAGTAAAATTCGTTTACTTTTATCTCTCCGTTTACGCCCAGGGCATCGTCGAAACGATATAGCGATAAATCGGTATTTAATTGCCCGGCCAAATCGGGAGAGAACGGCAACAATCGGGTTAAAGCAGCCAGATCGATCCCCTTGATCTTCACATTCAGCCGCTCTTTCTGTTCTCCCTCCCCATCTAAAGACTGTATATCAATCAATTTATCGGAATAGGCAAGCCGCAAATTCGCATGGATTTTTCCCTTCTCCCCGATTACGATTTTATTATCCGAATTGACAATCCAACGCCGATATCCCAAAATCGGTGTAATCGGAAAAAAGCTTACCGACACGGCACTATCCTCCAAAGTCACCCCCATGCCTAAATCAAATCCAATTTCTCCCAGCCCGTCCTTCTGTTTCAATTCTGTCCGGAAATAGTTTCCCAGCATATTACCGGTCAGATTCACATGAAAAGGCCCTTTTTGCTCATTCGCCGATCCGTCCACCGTAAATGAATAAGCCAGGCTGCGGTCACGCTGCCAGGTGGAAAACGCAATAGAATCCAATTGCACTTCGGCATAATAAGGCGCATTGATCCGGGTTGTAAACTGAAAGCCATTTTCTTGTCCCGACGAAGCAGCAACAAAAAGATTACGGAAACCGATGTTACGGGATTTCAGAAACCTTGCCACGGTATTTTGCTGTCCGCTGTTTATATCTATCGTAAAATCAGGCAAGCAGGCATCCACCCGTTTCATATCGATGTCTTTTTTCTCTATCTGCCGCATGACTTCCGCTGCCGCATTTCCCAATAAACCGATCGTTTTCATCAATCCGGTATCGACTTTAGAGGACAGGGCAAAATCGCCGGAATTTACGGACATCACCGTCCTGTCCCGGTCACTTTCCATCGAAAGCTCTATGTCTCCCAATCCGTATCTGCGATTTTCATCCGTCATCCGGATAGAGTCCAGCCGGGTATTCAGCGCATAAACATCGCCATCGCCTTGCGCCACCCGGATATCGATTCCCAGGCCTATCGCCAACCGGTGAGGCATTAAATTCAATTTTTTAAAATCGACATTCGCCACTTGTCCTTTCAATTCCGCCTCATACCGGTTTTCCACGGAATCCGCCCTGAAAACTAAATTGAATTTTGCAGCAGAGTCGGCACTCTCTAATTTCCCTTTTAAATGGGTTTGATGTGCGGCAGCTTCCAGTCGTATATTTTCATAGATATGTCTTTTATATTCAAAGCCCCGTATTCCGGCAGTGATTTCCGCTTCGGCTTTCCGCCAATCCAAACCACGCCCGGCCAACCGCAAATCGGCATTCACACTTCCCAATGAATCAGCCGGCAAGAAACAATTTAAGGGAAAATCGTTTAATGCCAAAGTCGCATTATATATTTCTGCCGGTAAATTATAATTCGCCTCGAGCAGCAAACATCCGTTTCCCTGACAAAGCCTGCCGGAAAAATCCATTATTCCTTCCAAGGCTTTTAAGTCGGCCGTAAAATTCAGGTTACGGGGCACATTCACCCCTCCTCCCTTTAAAAAGTCGTTCAGAAAAGTAATGTCGGAAAAGACTCCCTGTATTCTAAATTCTCCTGAAATTTTCTTCAAATCCCGGAAAGACGAAAGTTTTCCATTAGCGGTAACGTCTAAATTTCCAGGCATGGAAACAGCGAAACGACTGACTTCCACCCGGTCGGAACCAACGGCACAGGTAGCCTTTACATCGACTGTCCTGTTTTTTATCTGCCGGGGCAATTCCCGATAAAAAGGCTCGATATCCGCCAACCCCACCTGAGCCTCCAAAGTTACATTCAGGGGAGCTTTATCCATCAAACCGGAAAGATCCGAATTTGAACGGATATCCATATTTAAACGGCTATTCCGGGTGTGAATGTACACTTTCCCCAAGCTGGTTCTCGTCGTATCCAAATCGACATCTGCCTGCATTTGCTGCACTTCTATGCCATTTTTCTGCACGGCCTGCAAATCGCGAAGGTCAGCCCTGACCACCGTTCCCCGGTTATACACGCTGTCTATTCTTACTGCAATGCCCGACAAGACCACCGATGCCTGTTCCTGTCCGTCGGAAGCTAAAGAAAAAGCACTGTTTTTCAGCCACAAAGTTCCCGCTTTCACCGTCCAAAGGCTTTTCGCCGTGTCAGCCCCGGCCACCACCTCCGGAGAGGCCGGCAAAGAATCCTTAGAGGTATTCCCGGTTTTCAGATCACACCATGCCTGGTCGATCGTTATCCCCCCGACATCTATGGTCTGCCCTCCCAGGCTCACCGTTCCTTGCGTAATCCGTCCCTCTCCGATCCCCGCTCCCAGGTAAGGCATCGCTGCCGATTTCATATTGAAACGAATCTGTCCCAAATCTATTTCTCCCACACTAAATGTCCAATCGGTGGGTTGAGAAGGCACGGTGTCCGGCTGAACGTTCTCTCCCGGCTCCAATAAGATCGCCGCTTTCCTCAATTCTATGTTTTTAGCTTCTATCCGCTTTTTCTTTAGATGGATTTCGCCCGCAATCAACTGCAATTTTCCGGCTTTCACATCCAATCCGGTTTTCGCCGTGTCGCCCGCCATCACGAATTTTACATTTTCCACCGACAATTCATTCACCCCCAAACGCTGCTGCAATACGTACCGTAAGCCCACATCCAGGTGCAGCGATTCAAATGCGACCAATGTGTCGGAAGCCGATTTTCCGGCATATACGTCCTCCAATGTCAAATCCAACGGGAAACCGATAGACAATTTTCCGATACGGGTTTCCAAGCCATAGTTTTTCGTGACATAAGAGACGATTTGCTTTTTAGCAAATCGTTGAACGGGAGGTAGATATAATAACAGCACGACCAGCACGATCAGAGCAATGATCGCCAGCAAAATTCTAAATAGATATTTAAAAAAACGCTTCATGTTATTTTTTCACTCCCGAAGATACATATTTATAACTTATTAACGAATCTCGCAGGTTGCTGTTACAAAGAATGCTTTTAAAATTTATAATTTTTAGCGGTATTTTTCAAAATCACCAGCGTGCGGCTTCGGCGATAGCCTCAGGAGTTCCCAAATCCATAAATCTCCCGGCATACGGATACATCCGCAAAGTTTTACTTTTTGCCCGGGCAATATATTCATCTATAATGGAAAAGACTCCCGAATAAACAAAATTTTCCAAAAAATCGGGACTTATTATCTGTATCCCACACAAACTATAGTCTTTAGACCGGAAAAAATTTTCATCCACGATTTTTTGCTCTCCGGTCTGCTTATTCTCCCAGCCCCGAAATATTCCTTCGGTATCAAATTTCAAAACCCGTTCCCCTTGTGAGGGGCGGGTGACTAAAGTCACATAATTGCGGGCTGCTTCATGAGCTTCGAACAGTTCGTTCAAACAAAGGTCGGAAAGGATATCCACATTATGGATCAGCACCGGTTCGCCCCGCCGGAATAACCGGGCGGCTTTCAATAAACCTCCCCCCGTATCCAGCAAGCCATCGCGTTCGTCGGAAACAACCACATCCATCCCGAAATTATTCCGGGAAGCTAAAAAATGCTCTATCATCCCGGCATAATGATGCACATTCACGACTACCCGTCCCACCCCTGCTTCTTTCATCTTCAAGATCACATGCTCCAGCAAAGGCTTCCCGTTCAATTCCACCAGCGCCTTCGGGCGGTCGTCGGTCAAAGGGCGTAAACGGGTTCCCAGCCCCGCTGCAAATATCATTCCATCCATACTCTATCACCTCCCACGGAGGTCAAATCTCCCTGTACGATCGTATCAGGGTTATATTTCTATCATTTTATTTTTTATCGCATACATCACCAACGCTGCCGTATTCCGGCACCCGGTTTTACTAAGCAGGTTTGCGCGGTGCTTATCCACCGTACGCTTACTGATAAACAACTGGTCGGCAATTTCCTGATTCGACATTCCCCGGCAAACATGGTAAAGAATTTCCAGCTCCCGTTCCGAAATCTCGTTCTCCATCCCCTCATGCTGCTCTTGTTTATTATTATCCCGCATGCTGTTGAGAATGTTCACCAAAAGTTCTTCCGAAAAGTAGTTATCCCCCTCCGCCACTTTCCCGATTGCCGTAATTACTTTTTCTATTCCGGCATTTTTCAGGATAAATCCTTTCACCCCGGCATCCACCATTTTATAATAATACTGTTCATCCCCATACATCGACAACACGATGATTTTCAGTTCAGGCTTCATCCGCATGGCAACCTGCGTCGCTTCTATCCCGTTCATTCCCGGCATCTCGATATCCATCAACACCACATCGCAGTCCACAAACGACAGATTTTCCACAAACTCGTCACCGCTCGACGCCTCATAAATGTGCTGCACAAAATCCTGGGTGGATAGCAAAAGTTTCAAGCCTTCTCTAAATAGTTTATGGTCATCAACAATATAAATTTTCAATTTCTGCATAACAATATGATTAAGGCCACAGCAATCCGTCCTCTGCCGGACGGCCTATTCCACTTCAAATTTACAAAAATATTCTTTTTAATTCACTTTCAGGTAGGCATTCGCCCGCATCCCCTTGCCATGTTCACTGACAATGTCGATATCCCCGTTACCCGATTGCAGCCTGTAGCGCATGTTGTTTAGCCCCATTCCCTCGTGTATATCCAGGGCATTTATCTCAAAACCGATCCCATTATCGGAATATTCCAGATACAGCACCCCTTCTTCCAACTGCAGGTCGATCCTGATCCGGGAAGCCGCAGCATGCCGCAGGGTATTATTGATCAACTCACAAACCACCCGGTACATAATCACCTCCACATTATAGGAGAATCGCTGCCCTTGAATATTGGTCGTAAATTGAATGACAAAAGCATCGTTTTGCCCCAGATGCTTGATAAACGATTGAATCGCATCCTGTAACCCAAAATTATTCAGAATGTGCGGGCTGATGTTGGCAGAAATATCCCGGACACCCACAATCGCCTCGTCCACCGCCAGTTTCAGATTCTGTTTTATTTTTTCGTTCACCTCGGATTTACTATTTACATCCAATCCCGATACCAGCATTTTAATCACACTCAACAGAGGCCCCAAGCCATCGTGCAGTTCTTTGGCAAAATGCTGCCTTTCCTGTTCCTCGGTCTTAATCACCGCCGACAGTACCCGTTTTTCCGTTTCACGGCGAAGCTCGTCCAACCGCCGCATAAATTGAAAAATCTTACGGATATAAAATACTCCGATTAGAAAAAGCAGCGAAATCACAAAGGCCATCCAGCGTTGCACGATCAATAGCTCGTCTTCCATTTCAGGATAAATCGTAGGCCACAATTCAAATACCCGCGACACGACCATTAATATAAACCCGATAGAAATCAATATCCAGGAAGAATTGAACTTCGTCCGCTTAAACAAACTGATTGCGATTCCGGCGGCAAGCACCTGAAAAAGCAACGACATATATACGACGATGGTCGATAACATAGTTGTCAATTTTAAGGAATAATTATTATACGTTTTTCTCCTTAGAACGGATACCCGATCGCAATGTTGAATACGGATTGTTTAAATACCACTTCCTTAAATCCCCAGTTGCGGTTCGCCCACAGAAAACGGTCGCCCCGCGCCTGTGCCGGATCGAACATTTTTATCCCCACATCAAACCTCAGCAAGAAATAGTTAGCGTCCAGACGTAAGCCCAGGCCTGTACCGGCGGCAAGCTGCTTATAAAACTCCGTTGTCAATTTCGTACCGGGACGATCTTCGTATTTGGTGATGTTCCATACATTCCCGACATCCAAAAACAAAGCGCCTTCCAGCAGCCAAAACAATTTGAAACGATATTCGACATTGGCCTCCAGCTTGAAATCACCCACATTATTCGGATAATTATCTTCGGTGGCATGGGAACCCGGTCCCAATGTCCTGGAATGCCAGGCACGCATGCCGTTCGCCCCCCCGCAATAATAGGCCTCTTCAAACGGCAAAGCTTTCATGTTGCCATAAGGATACCCCACTCCGATAAACAGACGGTACACGACCGAGTTTATCGGGTTGATATAATGATTAAAACGGTATTCGCCGTCAGCCTTTACGAATTGCGCATAACGTACCCCCAAAGCCTTATAATAATGCCCGTCACTGCTTCCCAGCACCCGGTGCGCCTGAAACAACTTGTCTATCGCCAATAAAAAGTTACCGGAAGTTTCGATATTTCCCCTGAAATAATTGTAACTGCTGTGCGTCCCCAGCACCTGGTCAGTAAACGAAGCCGAAAAATTAGCCGAAAGAATCATGTGGTCGGTATAGGCACTTTTCACGTATTCGTTTTTCAAAGCATTTACAAAATTCAGCGTGTCCACATTCTTCATCAACACATAATTCAAATCCACCAGATCAAACCCGTATCTCCATCTTTTATCTGCCTTGCTCCATAGGTAACCGAACTTAGCGCTGGCAATCTGCCGTTCGTAATAACGGGTTTTTTCCCGGCTATAAGACAAGGTGACGGATGTTTTAGGGGCGAAATTACGCCGAAAATCTTTCATCCAGAAAACAGGCATCCAGAATTGCGGAGTCACCAATTTCAATTCCGTGCCGAATTCCGTAGTACTGAAAAATTTATTTTCGTTCATCCGTTCCTTTTTCAACGCTCCCCATATACTCCAGGTTATATTTTCGCCTCCGTGAAATAAGTTCCGGTGGCTATATTGAAAATTTCCTCCCACTCCGATGTTTCCGGAATTATTGGTTCCTTCTAAAAAAACATTATACGACTGCCTTTTGAGCGGGGTCAATAAAATCTCGCAATTCACTACGGCTTCCCCTTTTTCGTTCACGGCAGGCTTAAAGACAATATTGATGAATTTAAATAAATTCAGGGCCTGTAAGCGGGCATAAGAGGCCGTAACCTTTTTCGCATTGTACAATTCCCCTTCCTTGAATTGGATCGATTCTAAAATCACGCCGGGCCGGATCTTCAGTTTCCCGGAATAAATCACATCGCAATCGCCATATTTCGTGCGGACATACGCCGTGTCCCCTTCACTCATCATCAGCAAAGGATTATAATCCAAATTTACTTGTATTTTCCCGATAGCATATTTCTGATAAGCCGTAGAATCAGGTTGTTTATCGGCAATGCTCAGTAAGAGGTGCACTAATTCGGAGCCGGATTTCCGGGTGGTGTCGGCATAATACTGGATAAAATTTTTCGAAAAATTGAAATATCCGTTTTCCCGCAACATTTTCGTAATCCTTTCCCGTTCGCTTTCCAAAATCTCAATATCCATCGGCATCCCGCGACGCAAGAGGGTTTGAGTTGTATCGGCCAGCATCATCTGCATCATCTCTGTGGTGTCCGGCAGTTCATTGCTCACATAGCCGTGCTTGTCGCGAAAGCTGTAATCTTCTACCCGGATCACTTCCCCCGGATCGATATAATATTTCACATGGGCTTTCTTTTTCCGAAAAGTAACCGAATCCTGTACCGTTGCATTATAATATCCCTTGTTATCGAGATACAGCTCGAGCTGCGATTTACTACGGTCGGTCATAAAAGGGCTATATATCACGGGGGCTTCGCCGATAGATCGCAACCAGCGGTTAAACCGTTTTTCTTCATTTCTGCCGCTCAGGTTATAAAGCCCCAAATGAAAGCGGAACACTCCCAAAATACGGGTGTTCGGCTTTTGACGAATTGTTTTCTTCAATTCGCCCGTGCTCATTTTTTTATCTTTTACCTCCAACTTCACCCGGTTGAGCAAGTATTCATCTTTCCCGACATATTTTGTTGAAGAACAAGACCAGCAAAGTATCAAGACCCAAAAAACAAGTAATATCTTATATGAGGTATTCTCCTTCAATTATCAAAAATGTTATTATTTTTGTATGCACAACTAAAAAAATCCCCCGATCTGTCATTTTAGATTGAAAAGACGCAAGAAATCTAAAATCTTAAATCAAAATCTTAATGTAAATGCTTAGCAAACACGTAACAAAAATAGTCCAAAACCTCGAAAAAAAGAAATTCCGGGATAAATATAATCTGTTTAAGACAGAAGGAGAGAAACTCGTTCAGGAACTGCTTGTTTCCGGATTGAAGACTCAGACGGTGATCGCTTATCCCGAATGGCTGGAAAAAAACCGCGAACGGGTAAAAGGTTTGGAAATTATCGAAGTTTGCGAAAAAGAAATGCACACGATATCCAATTTTCAATCCCTGCCCCAGGTGATCGCGCTGGCAGAAATCCCACAATATACCTGTGACGAAGACACTGTCCGCCAATCCCTGTCGCTGGTTTTGAACGGCATTCAGGATCCCGGCAATCTCGGAACGATTCTCCGGCTGGCAGATTGGTTCGGCATCCGCACCGTCTTTTGCGACAGCGATTGTGCGGGGGCTTTCAATCCCAAATGCGTACAGGCGAGTATGGGAGCCGTTTTTCGGGTAAAAGTATTTTATACAGAATTAACTTCACTTATAAAAAAATATAAATCCGAAACATTTCGCTGTTATGGCACGTTTTTAGCTGGAGAAAACATCTATACGACAACCCTCGGCCCTACGGGGTTTATAGTCATGGGAAATGAAGGGAAAGGCATATCTTCGGATGTTGGGGAACTGGTCGATCTCCGGCTGACGATCCCCAGTTTTGCCAACAATCCCAATTCCACAGAATCTTTAAATGTGGGGGTTGCTGCCGGAATCATGCTTTCGGAATTTAAACGGAGAACATTATAATTTGTAATCGATAATCTCATAAAATAGAAATGATGAAAAAAGTAATTGCTTTATTTGTAATTTGTCTGTGTGGTTTCGCCGCCTTTGCAGACTCCCCTCTGAACATCGGTATTCACGGAGGTGTAAGCAGTAACCGGATCAAAGTAAAAGACATCCCTTATGAAATAAAGAACAAATCGCATAGCGGATTTATGCTCGGAGCCTTTTGCCGGATAAATTTCAACTCTTTATATCTGGAACCGTCCCTGAATTTCTCACAGAAAAAAAGTGTGGTGGAAGCTCAAAATTTAGACAGCGAAAGCACGATAAAGATTAACTCTTTCGACATTCCCTTGATGGTGGGTGTGAAAATTCTGGATATTTCCATTCTGAAATTGCGCGGCTATCTCGGTCCGGTTGTGTCTTTCCCCGGAAAAGTGAGAAATTTACCGACAGGAATCTCTGACCTGAGTTCCAAGAATGCCATTTGGAACGGTAAGATCGGTGTAGGTGTGGATGTCTGGAAACTGACTTTCGATATCGACTACGAAAAAAGTTTCCAAAATTTAGGGCACGACCTGAAAGCACCGCGTTCCTTCAATTTCACTTTGGGATTAAAGATCATTTAAACCCTATTCCCGTGACTGAAAAATATACCTGGAAAATTCCGGTATGTTTTTAGCGAAACAAACGCCCGGTTGTAAGGATTCAAAATATTGAATCCTCAAATCATAGGCTTGTTCACCGCTCTTTAAAGTCAAAAAAAATGAAACTTTTTACATAAGATGAAGTCCGGAACAAATCCGGACTTATTTTTTACATACATTTTTCCTGCCTGTTTTTTCGTCTGTTTTTCTCTTCTGCGAAAAACAATCGGTAACACTTGTCTTTCAGTTTTATCCCGGCTATCGTTTTTCGTTTCCCGTTCGGAATTTTACCTTATACTCCTGCTAAAAAAACAAATATTTACCCGTTAAGCCGCAAAAATTATTCTGCATCCTCCTTTTTCCCCGGCTTATCCCCATTTTCCTCTCTTTTCCGATAGCCGAACTTTCTTATTTTGGAAATAAAAATCGGGAAATCATGCAAAAAAACAGCTAAATATCAATCAATCCGCAAGATATATTAACAAGATTTATTGAATATATGAGAAAACTTATTATTTTTGTCACCAGGCGTATAAATAATATCTATCTAACTATGAACAAAACTATCCTACCACTCGTGGTACTATGGCTTGCTATATGTGCGGCTTCCTGTACCCAAAAAGAAATGACTCCGCTCGAAAAAGACCTTCATGTTTTTTCTGATCCTCTGGCAACCAAGTTAAAATTCTGGACTTCCCAAAGCAAAATCGACGGGATGCAAAATGCCGATTTAAAAGCTGCAGCAACCGCGCTCCGGCAAAAACAGTATAGCACCGATTACCGGGTTGCCGATTATAAGGCGCATTTGAAACCCAATCTTTTAGGACGGCAATTGCATATCGGCAGCGGATACAGCAAATACGAAGGAATCACCGGCGTATTGCTCCAGAAAGGCGAACGGATCGTTTTGGCGGAAGGGATTCCCGAAGGACAAAAAGTGAATATTATCGTCCCCGACTGGGAACGCCGCGCACCGGAAGGGATTAACCCCAGTAAAGACCCGAATGGCTGGGGCATACATAAAAAAGTGTATCCATTGGTGAATGGGGCTAACCTCATCGAAGTGGAAAAAGACGGGCTGGCTTATGTGGATTATTATACCGAAACACCCGAAACTTCCCCGGCAATCCGCGTACATTTCGTGAATGCTCCGGTAAACGGTTATTTCGACGTTACCCGAAACACCAATGCCGATTGGGACACCCTGCTCGCCCATGCCGTTTACCCGGTTATGGATGGGAAAGGACGGCATGCACAGATCGCCTATCCGGTAGAAGCCTGTAAAAAATATGCCGCAGGAAAAGGAGTCGAATTACTGACGAATTACGATTCGATGGTGAGTCTCCAGCATAAATTCATCGGCTTGCAGAAATATAATAAAGTGCCGGACAACCGGATTTTAGCGAGGGTAAATTATAATTACTATATGTTCCGCGACGGCGACGGAGTGGCCTATATGGGTACGAATCCCGGCAATGCCATGGGCATGGTGGTAAAACCCGAAAGTGTAATCAAAGGCGATCCTTGCTGGGGATTCAACCACGAAGTAGGCCACGTTCATCAATTGCGTCCCTACCTGAACTGGGGTGGCTTAGGCGAAGTGAGCAACAATATCGTAACTCTTTACGTCACCACACATTTCGGCAATAAAAGCCGTTTAAGCGCACAAAAGAGTTACGAGAAAGCCCGGAAAAACATCATCGATAAAAAGATTTCTTATTTAGAAGATGGTGACGTTTTCAACAGGCTGGTACCGTTCTGGCAATTACACCTCTATTTTTCACAGAACGGACAGCCGGATTTCTATCCGGACCTTCACGAAGCCCTGCGCAACAATGCTGAAAATATGAAAGGCTTAAACCCCCGCCGGGATGTCGCAGCCTATCAATTAAACTTTGTAAAGCAATGTTGCAAAGTGGGGAACACCGATTTGACCGACTTCTTCACCAAATGGGGATTCCTCAGACCGGTAACAAAAGAAATGAACGATTACGGCAAATATCAGATCAATTTAACTCAGGAAATGGTAGATTCTTGTAGAGCTGAAATAGCTTCATGGAATCTCCCGCTTCCAAAAACTGATTTAACGCTACTTGAAGATTAATTTCTTTCTTCGGGTAATGCAGTTTTTCCTTCGGG
This sequence comes from uncultured Odoribacter sp., assembly GCA_900544025.1. Taxonomy (GTDB): domain Bacteria; phylum Bacteroidota; class Bacteroidia; order Bacteroidales; family Marinifilaceae; genus Odoribacter. The sequence continues at coordinate 4,784 of UQTM01000010.1, read as the reverse complement.
TCTGCTTTAAGGTCAGATCCCCAAAAGGACAAAACCTGCAATCTTTAATATCCTCCAAAGTCTCATACCTGGCTTTGGAGGATATTTTTATAAAGTGTATGCCTGTTCCCCAAGCCGGGTATCCGATTTTACAATACCCGTGTTTTACTTCCCGGACAAGTTTTATTTTTTATTTACTTTTGTACCTTTGGAAATCTGAAAAGCAAATTATATTCCAATCGTGCAAACATGGCTATAACCAATGAAAACCTTATCCCTTCAGGGAATAAAACACCCTTATTCAGCGTAATAGTTCCGGTATATAATGCAGAAAGCTATTTACCCCAATGTATCGATAGCCTTCTGTCCCAAAAGTTTACCGATTTTGAAATTTTACTGATCGATGACGGGAGCACAGACCGTTCTCCCCGCATTTGCGACGAGTATGCTGCCCGCCATACCCATATCCGGGTATGGCATCAAACCAATGCAGGAGTTAGCGCCGCCCGGAACGCGGGGATCGACCAGGCCTCCGGAAAATGGATTTGCTTTGTCGATAGTGACGACTATGCCGATGAAAATTTTCTTTCCGCATTCGCAGAACAGGGTTGCCTGGAAACGGACTGCCTCAACCTGCAAGGCTGGCAAGTAGTATCGAACACCGACGGGAAAGTCCTCCGGGTTTACCGATTTCCCGATCTGCCGATCGACCTGCAAAATATCGGTCAGCACGTTTCTACCTATCGTTTTTTCGATAATAACACCCCCTGGGCAAAACTTTTTAACCGGGAAGTCCTCAACCGGCATCACATCCGTTTCCGCACCGAGCTGACAGTCCGGGAAGATATTGTATTCGTTTATACTTACCGTTTGCAAATTTCGAAGATAAAATTAATCGATGCCACGGGCTATTGTTACAGGCAGGCAGAAAACCGGGTCACATTGTCTCACAAAACGATTCATCCGCATAGCGTGTTCCTGCTCTTAAAAGAAGAGCTTCCTCCGCTGATTAAAAGCGTATTGCAAAAATTCAACATCATGGAAACCGGGTATGCGCGTCAAATATACAGTTACAATAAAGACAAGACTTGTATCAGCATCGTCAAATCCCTGTATGCCAATCCGGTTTCGCGGCGGGAACGGCTTTCCGTTTTGCGTAGGACATTCCGGGACAAAACTTATTTTACCGATCCTTATTTCACAGAAAGCTCAACTCTAAAAACGATGAGGCGGATACAAACTCTATTGTCCATACCCGCCTTCGATCTATTTTGCTGTGGTTTTCTAAAGGCGTATTACCGCCATAAAAAATAAAACCTCACTGTTTTTTGAAAATTCTGGAAGTCATCCGTCCTTTTCCGTCTATTTCGATTCTATCGTCATAGATATTAACGACACCGAATGAATTTTCGGTCGTTTCCACCATACCTTCTACCGTAACTACGGGAATATCCTTAAAGTATGCAAATCCTCCGGCATGGTGATGCCCGGCAAAAATGGCCTTCACGCAGGAATATTTATCGACCACATCCAATATTTCCACATTATTCAGAGCTGTAAAAGCAGATTTCGGCCAAAGCGGATGATGGGCGAATATCAGCACCCGTTTCCCTGATTTCTCACTTTTTGCCAAAAGTTTATCTAACCACTCCAACTGTTTTGCACTAACTCCTCCGTTCCAGCTTGCTCCCTGTATGCCTCCGGTCTTCTTGATCTGCTGGCGCAATGCCGATAATTCCTGTTCTTTTTCTGTGCCGGCCACATTTGCATAACTCGCCAGCTCATTGGTATTCAGAAAAATAAACACCCATTTCTTTTTTTCCATCGAATAATATTCCGAAGGCATATTCAATTTTTTATACAATGCGTTATTATCCGTCACCCCTTTATAGTCGTGGTTTCCCGTGAGATGATACACTTTGTGGTCTAAACGCTTCAAACTGGTGAGCAGGGTATCGATCTCTTTAAAATCACGGTCTATAATATCCCCCAAATTAATGGTGAACTGCACCTTCTCCTGATTCAGGTAGTTTATACATTCCTCCAATTTAGACAGGGATTGCCTATAATGCCGGTTTATGTTCGGGTCACAATCTGCATATTGCGCGTCTGCAAACAAACCGAACCGGATCAGGGGCTTTTCATTTTGCGCCCATAAACTATGACCGGGCATACAGAAATATCCAACCCATAGTATAAATAAAAATTTAATTGCTTTCATATTTGATTTTTCTAAATTGATAACCGTTTATTTTATAATCGAACGCCCCTGCCCCCTATATTCCATTTAGCGGAACACCGAATTATATACTTCTTTCGCCGTAGCCACCGGATCGGATTGCGGAGTTACCGGATATTCGTTTTGCAAATGCGTCCAGGGTTCTTCCATAGCATACCAATCTATATTGACCGCTTCTTTCCCGTCTAAACGCGCCTGCAACACCTCAAACCAAGCCTTCCAGCGCGGATAATAAAAATCTTTCAACATTCCTCCCCATTCCCGGTGGGAATAATCACGCAATCCTCCGTTATTGGCCGCATTCCGGTCGCCCCAGGTGGTGATCTGAGTCCGCGCATTCCATTCGTATAGCTCTTTTTCTTCCTTTCCTGCCCCGATTTTTTTAGCACTTTCGAGCCAGGTTCCCACCATAAATTCGGGACGGGACGACAGTAATTTATCCTGCGCCAAAATCAAGTCCAAAAACTCCCGGCTGAGTTTTGTAAACTCGGCTTTTTTCCCGGCGCGATAAGCCGCCGTAATTTCTTTTTGTAACACGTTTCCCCGGTCGGCCAAAGTCTGCCTTACGACATCCACCAAATCATATTCAAAGTTATTGTTTCCCTTGAACCGGTCGGCCACCGCCAGCATTTGCTCCGCCGCTTTCCGGAATTCCTCCGGCTTGTAATACATTTTAGATGTACCCCACGAAGACGCACTGCGTATATCCTCTGCCGGACGGGCACAGAATACGGATTCCGTCGTTCCCTCCTGAATATTCGGGCAAGCATAAGCCGTGTTCGACAGGATTCGCCAGGCCTCGTCCAAATGCGGATCGTTTTCCCCATAACGGGCAAAAACATAACCTTTCAACCACTCTTCTTTGGTAAATTTTTCCGGACGCCAGGGCAATTCGAACAACAATTCATACATCACGGGGTTGTTTTCTATACCTTCCATCGTAATCCCCACCCCTCTTAAAGTCTTTCCGTTCGGATGCGCTTTCGCTGCATAAAAACCGTCGATCACCCGCTCCATCCTGCCGTACATCCCCACATTACCGCCGAAATTCAACAACATGCAATACAACCAATCGTGTTTCCCGTACCCCTTTTCCCGATACCAGGGGGAATCCTTATCACCCCACATAGGACGGTTTTCACTGGACAAATCCAGCACCAGCAAATCCCCGGCTTCCAGGCTATCGATCATAGCCGGGCGCGGATTAGCCTGCCATGCCTGTATCACCCACACGGCTTTGGGACTGGCTTTTTTCATCGCTTTCATAATCGCTTTCCCCGCTTGCGCCAAATTCACGCCCTGAGTATTCCCGCCTTCATGAAAAGGATCGATGCCATAATATTTCGCCTTGCCGAACAAACGCTGCATTTCGGCATAGTAAAGCCCTGCAATCCGGTCGAAAGCGGGATCGGTGGGCAGCAAAAAGGCCGGACGGCGGTAACCGCACCATTTTCCGGGATCGGAAACATTCAATCCCAATTTCTCTTTCGCATTATAAGGAACCATTCCGGCATAACCCGGAAATACAGGCTCGATTCCAAATTCCTGCATCCGTCTCAATATCTGTTGCTGCAATTTCACCTGCTGTTCATACCAGCTATCCGGATTAGGCCCTCCCCAGCCTTCCAGATTATTCATGTGCCACCAGGCCAGAAAACCCGGCCCGGCGATAAATTCATTGATTTCCTCTTTACTGTATCCCAACTGTTTCAGCACATTATGCCACACGGTTTCCATTCCCACCAAAGCCAGGGGCATATTCACCCCGTGCAGTGCCATCCAGTCGATTTCTTTTTCCCAACGTTCCCAATCCCAAAACGCCATGGAATAAGAATACGTGCAATAATTAAAATCGTAACGGTCTTTCATAGCCGTTTCACGCCTCTCCTTTTGATTCACGGGCGGTAATACCTTCGGCAATTTCGCACTCATTCCGTTCCAGGAAAAGTGTATCCCCGCATGATATTTTAAATACCAATTGATACCGGTAGCGACACTTACCCAGTTATTTCCCCGGACAACCACCTTATCCCCGTCCTGATCCAATTCGAAAAAATCGACCGGACTTTTGGTATCGGTAAGCTCTGTTTTAAACTTAGCCGAAGCTCCGCGATCGATCCGCTCAAGCAGCTTGTCCACCGGATTGGCAGCGACGCACCAACCACACCAAAGCAAAAGCATACATAAGGTTATTATTTTCATAGGCTGATTTTTATATTACGATTTATTTTCTTTTCCAATCTTTAAAAAACTGCTATCCCCGTAGCTCAGGAAACGGAACCCCTGTTCCAAAGCATACGCATACACCTTTTTCCAATCGTCCCCGATAGCGGCAGCCACCAGGAGTAAAAGTGTACTTTGAGGCTGGTGGAAATTGGTGAACATGGCATCGATCACCCGGAAACGGTAACCCGGAACAATGATAATCGTTGTCTGCGCTTTCAGATTCTCCTGTTTCGTTTCGGCAAACCAGCCGGCAAGCGCTTTCATAGATTCCTGCAAAGAATAATGTCCCGGCAATTCATACGCCTCCCATTGGCCCACCGAATAAAACTCTCCGATACCT
>UQTM01000009.1 GCA_900544025.1 uncultured Odoribacter sp. | reverse complement strand
CCGCCATAATAACCAAATGATTCATAATCCTAAACTTTACACGGTTTTAGGAATGGAAAAGCTAAAACGGGAACCTACATTTTCTTCAGATTCAAACCAGAGTTCTCCTCCGTTCTTTCTCACAAAATCCCGGCACAACAGCAATCCCAATCCGGAACCTTCTTCACTATTTGTGCCAAAGGTAGTGAAATGAGTGGCTTCCTGCAACAGTTTTGGCTGATCTTCTTTTTTGATCCCTTTGCCGTGGTCGGCAACAGAAACCACCACCTTATCTTCTGCAACCTCGATAGCTACATTTATTTCTGAATCTTTATGGCTGAATTTTACGGCATTGGAGAGCAGGTTACGAATGACGGATTTGATCATCTCGATATCTATGGAGACATCGTAATGCTCTTCCGTTTCCATCCGTATCGTAATATTTTTTATAGCCGCCACAGGACGCATCACCTCTATCACTCCATCGGCCAACTCCGAAATATCTATCATTTGAGGTACAACGCTTAATTTTCCCAACTGGCTCTTTGTCCACTTCAACAAATTATCCAACAAAGCAAAAATCTCCTCGGAAGTCTTATTGCTCATCTCCAGCATATCGAAAATTTCAGGATTCGTTTTATCCTGTTCCACGCTCATCATGATTGTATTCAACAACATTTTCATAGACGCCATGGGGGAACGAAGATCGTGGGCTATCACAGAATACAATTTATCTCTTCCGGCAATGGTCTTCTTCAATTCCTCGGTCTGCTCTAAGATGATACGCTTTGCCGCCACCAAAGACAATTGGTGACAAATACGAACCATCAACTCTTCTTTCCGGAAAGGCTTCGATATAAAATCGTTAGCTCCCAATTGAAAGCCTTTCACAATACTTTGAGTATCATCCAATGCAGTCAAAAATATGATCGGCACATCTTTATAAATCTCCTGCGACTTTAAGGTTGCAGCCACTTCGAAACCATCCATCCCCGGCATCATAACATCCAACAATATCAGATCGGGATTTTCTTTTTCAATCATAGCCAAAGCTTCCTGCCCGTTCATAGCACTGGCAATACGATAGCCTTCCTTGCCCAGCAAAGCTTTAAGCAACAGCACATTCGATTGTACGTCATCGACAATAAGCAACTTAAATTCAGAAGGATTTATTTGCATGAAAAAATACTTTATACAACAACAATAAATTTCTGACAAAAGTAGAACTTTTCTTGTTCTCTTAACAGCCCCTTTAGCTCTTTTTTATATCTTTTTCTTACATACAAAAACAAAATACACTGATTAATAGACAAATACAAAATATTATAAAACATTTTATATAATACAAAGAATGTTTTTTATAAGCAATTCATAATTTAATTTTATACTTTTGTATGTTCGAAATACATCCTATTACAATACAAAATAACAGTAATTAAAAGGCCTATTTTGACAAAATTTAACGCACGAATTCATGGAAAAACAAACAACTATATTAATCGTTGACGATAAACCGGAAATTGCCAAGGTGATACAGATACATTTAGCGGCAGATTATGAAGTGTTCTACCACCGCAATCCCATCGAAGCATTGAGCTGGATGCACGAAGGGCATATTCCCGACCTGATTATCTCGGATGTTTATATGCCCGAGATGAACGGGCACGAATTTTTATTACAGCTAAAAGCCAGTTCTTTATTCAACGATATTCCGGTGATCGTTCTCTCGAGTATGGAAAATAGCGGGGACAGGATTCAGCTTTTGGAAGACGGAGCGGACGATTTTATATTAAAACCTTTCAACCCTCAGGAGTTAAAAATAAGAGTTAGAAACATTTTACGTAAAAAATAAGAGGGATAGATGCACGTTCTTTACTTAGGAACCAATAAAGATACAATCGGGCATTTAGAGGGATTGCTGAATCGGAAACTTACGGTGGTTGAAACACCGTTTCAGGCTCGTTCATACATTTTCAAAAATTTCAATACCCATAAACAGCCTATCTTTGTATTTATTGAATCGACCGATACGGAAGATAATCTGAAACGCATAGAATTGTTAAAGCAAAATCGGATATCCAATCAATACCTGCTTCTCATTGCCGGAGAAATATCTAAAGAATTACGACACAAATACATTGATTATGGTGTCAATGACATTATCGATATTTCCATTTCCCGGCAAAGTCTTCAGCAATTATTGTTACTGTTGCCTCGCCTGAAACATTCGGAAAAACAGCAACCGATGCATTTATTCAAACTCCCGTTATGGAAAAGGTGTTTCGACATACTTTTTACCCTGGCGGCATTATTGGTTCTTTCCCCGGTATTCATTTTAACAGCTCTGGCAATCTGCCTGGAAAGTAAAGGGCCTGCCATATACACCTCACAGCGGGTAGGCTCCAATTACAAGATTTTCGGTTTTCTCAAATTCCGTTCCATGTATGCCGACGCAGACAAGCGCCTGAGCGAATTTAAAAAGCTGAATCAGTACCAGGGCGACGACACGCACGAAAACGAAGTCTATTCTCACTACGTCCCACAGGCGGAACAATCGGGAACGATATTCGTAGGCGACGATTTCAGACTGACAGAAAAAGAATATTTAAAACGCCGGAGTGAGCTAAAGAAAAATAATTTTATTAAATTGCAGAACGACCCGAGAATTACGAAAGTAGGCCGTATTATCCGTAAATACAGTATTGACGAATTACCTCAATTATTCAATATCTTAAAAGGGGATATGTCTATCGTCGGCAATCGACCGCTTCCGCTTTACGAAGCGGAGCAACTGACATCCGACGAATACATCGAACGTTTTATGGCACCTGCCGGCTTAACCGGCTTGTGGCAAGTAGAGAAACGGGGAACGGAGGGAATTTTATCTGCTGAAGAAAGAAAACAACTGGACATTCAGTATGCCCGGAAATTTTCATTTCTTCTGGATGTAAAAATCATATTCCGGACATTTACAGCCTTTATTCAAAAAGAAAATGTTTAATCGACAAAACCATTCAATATGTATAAATATCTCCTTATTTACATCTTATGTACGATAAGCGGCAGCAGTTTTTCGCAAGAGGTCACTCAACCGGCTCAAACCGTTACCGACACGACAGACTGGGTAAAATTGCTCACGGAAGAATATTCCCGGTTCAAGCTCCCCCCTCTTCAAACTCTGCTGGAAGATGCCCGCGTCAATAATCCGCAAGTATTGCAGAACAATGCCAATATCGAGGCGGCTCAATACGATTTAAAAATCGAAAGAAGGAAATGGTTGAGCTATCTTTCCGCCAGAGCGGGATATACGTACGGTATTTTAGGGACTTATTCCGATTATGAATCGAGATACGACAATCTTACCACCACCTATACCGGATCATCGCAACACAGCTATTCGGTGGGGGCCAACCTGACCATCCCCATCAACGATCTGGTCAGCCGGGGAACTTCCGTAAAAAGGCAAAGAAAAATCATCGAACAAGCCGAATATAGCAGGGAAGTCATTTATAATATGCTGAAAATCGAAATCATCGAACTATATACGGATATTCAATCTTTGCTGGCAATTTTACAGAGGCAATCCGAAACACTTATCACTTTCGATGCCAACTATAAGATCACGGTCAATAACTTCATCAATGGTAAGGCAACTCCCTACGACTTATCGGTTGTAAAAAACGAGCAAACCAAAGCGCTGGCGGAATATGAATCTACCAGAGCGAAACTGACATCGCTGATTCTGCGGCTTGAAATCATTACAGGTTCTAAAATTGTAAACAAATAATATCATGAACTATATCTCCTTCTTCATCAAATTCCTTTACAGGATACGTTATTGGTTGATTTTCATACCTTTGATTATCACCTTGATCGCCATTTATCAAATCAAGCATTCCACACGGAATTACACAGCATACAGCACGATTTATACAGGGCTGGTCACAGGGGTCAATATCCTTTCGGAAAGCGGGATGACCATGACAAGCACCACCCAGAACAGCATGATGGATAATTTATTGAACATCGTGACTTCCGACCAGACCTTAAAAAACGTATCCTTACGGCTTTATGCCCGTTCTATGGTATATGGAGACCCGAATAAAGACAACATCTACATCAAAGCGTCGAATTATAAAGCCATATATGCCCACGGTACACCGATTCATCACCTGATCGATAAGAGCTCTCCCAATGACTCTATCAATGAAATGAATACATACAAAAACCTACTGGCCTACGAAAAAAACGAGCCGGGGAACTATGTATATGGAATCTATCGTTTCTTTTTGCCGTATTTCAACCGTAAGGCACTGAAAACGATCAGTGTAGAACGCGACGGTAATAGCGATATGCTCGAATTGTCTTATACGACCGACGATCCGGGTATCGCTTACCAAACCCTCAAAATCTTAAACGAGGAATTTATCAAGCAATACGAAGTGCTTCGCTTCGGTGAGACGAACAATGTAATCGCTTATTTTGAAAGAGAATTAGCCAGGGCAGCCCGGGAACTGAAAGAAGCAGAAGATTCTCTCACCATATACAGTGTAAAGAATAAAGTCATTAATTACGGGGAAGAAACCAAGCAAATCGCCGTATTAAACAAAGAATACGAATTAGGCTATTGGGATTCCTACCGTACCAATAAAAGTGCCGACCACTTAACCCGGGAACTCGAAAAACGAATCCAGTTAAACGCCGAAATATTCCGAAACAATAGCGACTTTCTTTCCGCTATCGACCAGATGTCCGGTTTAAATCACAATTTGACTCTGCCCACTCCCTACACAGAAAATCCTCAATTAACCCTTAAGGATTCTTTGACATCACGCTTGTATCAGTCGAAAAATCAATTCGACAGCATTGCAAACCGTTACGGGGAATTACAACACAGCAAAGAAGGCATTTCCAACGATAACGTCATCAGCGAATGGCTCACCCAAAACATTGCTTTGGAAAAATCCAAATCGGAATTGGAAGCCATGAAGAAAAATAAAGAAGACCTCGATGCCAAATACTCACACTACGCTCCTATCGGTTCTACCCTGACGCGTAAAGAACGGGCGGTATCGATAGCGGAACAGGAATATTTTTCCATCATGACCGCTCTGAACAATGCACGCCTGCGACAAAAAAGCCTGCAAATGACCTCTGCTACCCTAAAAGTGATGAACGAACCGATCTATCCGGACTATCCTTTGGATAGTAACGGGAAAAAAGTCGCAGCCGGAATATTCCTCGCTTCTCTGATCTTTGTCGTCTTCTTCTTCCTGCTGATCGAATTACTCGACCGTACCCTTCGCGACAGCAATAAGGTGAAAACGGTCACCGGAGGCGTAACGGCCGGAGCATTCACCCGCTCTTTCCGGGGCAGGTACAGGACATTCAACCAAACCTATACGGATATGTCCGCCAAAGCATTATGTAGTTTCGCCTCTACTTATTTCAAGCCGGAAAAAAACAATATTGTCAATATCATCAGCAATGAACCCGGCGAAGGAAAGAGTTTCGTTCTGGACAACATGGCTATCCAATTTCAATCGATGGGTATGGATGTGAAAAAATTATCCTGGCACGACCAGTTCGAAACCGATGCCAAGGCTTTTGTTCAATCTTTAGAACTGCCCGATCTGGACAATACCGACAAATTATCGTCGAGAAACACGGTTATTTTGGTGGAATATCCTTCCTTACGGGAAGCCGCCCTTACCCGGGAAATCATGAACGGCGTGAGCCTGAACCTATTGGTAGCCGATTCAAGACGCACCTGGCAAACCACCGATCAATCCCTATATGAAAGACTGAAAGACATGACCGGAGCGACTCCGTTGCTCTTTGTCCTGAATTATACCCGCTTGGAAACTGCGGAAGATTTCAATGGACTGATGCCTCCGTACACCCGTTTAAGAAAACTCTTTTACCGATTATCCCAATTAGGCCTCACAGCAAAAGACTATCGTAGGAAGAATGCCTAATATTCAGGAACATATAAAACATCAAGGTTCACAGAACTGGATGTACGCCGGAATTATAGTAGGTGCTATCATGATCTACCTGTTGACTTTCCGGGTAGGAATCCTGCCGGCTATAATTTTTGCCGGTATCCCTCTGGCGTTGATCTGTGTCTTACAGCTATTCCAAAGGCTGTCCTTTAGCTTTTATGTGCTTTTTATCATGAACTATCTGGTGATGGGTATCAACCGCTATTTCTCGATGAAGAGCGGTATGCTCATGACCTTTCTCGTATTGGGGCTGCTATTCTTCGTGCTGTTGCAAAACATGTACAAGCACATGGAATGGGAACGCAGTAAAAACTTGTTAGTAGCTTTTTGGGGAATCTGGTTTCTTTATTGTATGGGTGAAGCATTCAATTCAAATGCGCTGTTGGAACCCTGGTTTCTATCCATCCCACAGGTAGCCTTTTTCCCTTTGGCATTTGCTATTCTGGTTCCGGTATTGCTTACCCGTTACAAACAGGTAAGATGGTTACTGGTGATCTGGGCTATTCTGACTTTGATCGCTTCCGCCAAAGGATATTGGCAAAGGAACCGGGGATTCGATGCGACTGAACTGAATTGGCTGTATTATCAGGGAGGAGCGCACACTCACTTAATCTACACAGGAATCCGTTATTTTTCCATATTCACCGATGCCGCCAATTTCGGATCGAGCATGGGACTATCCTTAGTGACTTTCGGAATATCCGGTTTCTATGTCCGGAACAAATGGTTAAAAATTCTTTTCGGGCTAGCTGCGCTGGCGGGTGGATACGGATTGGTGATTTCAGGTACGCGTAGTGCGATTGCCGTTCCATTTTTCGGTTTCGCCCTATTCGTCCTGCTATGCAGGAACATCAAAGGAATTATATTGGCAGCGCTGGTATTGGGAGGCGCGTTCGTATTTCTGAACTATACCAAGATCGGGGACGATAACCGTTTAATCCGCCGTATGCGGACGGTTTTCGATACGCAGGACGCCTCATTTCTCGTAAGAACTTACAATAAACAAAAAATCTACGATCAAATGATCGACAAGCCTTTCGGCGTAGGTTTAGGATTAGGAGGAGGAAAAGCCAAGCGTTTCCGTCCCGATTCCCCTATTTCGCAAATCCCCACCGACTCCTGGTTGGTGCAATTGTGGGTAGAAACCGGGATCGTAGGATTGGTTATTTATCTTACCCTGATCCTGCTGATTTTATATAAAGGGGCTCATATTGCCATTTACGAAGTCCGGAACAAAGAATTGCGGGGCATATTATTGGCTATGTTATCGGGGATTGCAGGGCTTATGGTATCTTCTTATGCAAACGAGGTATTGTCTTTTCCGAATGGAATCATTGTATTTACTTTAATGGGGATCGTATTTGCAGCCAAATATTACGACAAAGAATTATCTGCCGATGGAGCAAACACCTGAAATATCGATCATCACCATAAACTACAATGGATTACGGGAAACCTGCATGCTGGTGGAATCCCTCCGCCGTCATGTTTCCACGGCGTATGAACTGATCATTGTAGATAACGGTTCGGCGGTAAACGAAGCGGAAGTGCTGCAACAACGCTACCCGGAAACTTTATGTATCCGGAGTGAAATAAACCGGGGATTTTCAGGCGGTAACAACATCGGGATACAGGCTGCTAAAGGTAAATACCTTTTATTCCTGAATAACGACACTTATGTTACAGACGATTCCCTGCATTTTTTATGCGAAAAACTCGATAGTAAACCGGAAATCGGAGGCGTTAGTCCCAAAATAAAATTTGCCTTTAGTCCGCAACACATCCAATTTGCAGGCTACACTCCGCTTTCTGCCGTTACCCTGCGCAACAGCCTGATCGGTTTCGACGAAAAAGACCGGGGACAGTATAATTCTTCCATAGCCACACCTTATTTGCACGGGGCCGCCATGATGATAAAAAAAGAAATAGTCGGACAAGTTGGATTAATGCCCGAAATTTACTTTCTTTATTATGAAGAACTGGACTGGTGTACCCGAATGACCGAAAAAGGCTACGAATTGTGGTATGAGCCACGAGCCACCGTATTCCACCAGGAAAGCCGTACCACGGGACAAAACAGTCCTCTGAAAGTATTTTATCTCACCCGCAACCGCCTGCTTTACGCCTGGAGGCATCGACGGGGAGGCCGGTTAATACTCAGCCTGCTTTACCAATGGGGTATTGCAGCACCCAAAAATATACTGATCAACCTTTCACAGGCGAGATTCCGCCAGGCTCTCGCTATTCTGAAAGGTGGATTCGCATTCTTAGCATTGAAAAACAAAACGAAATGACAAATTTTCGGGAAATATTATATCTGTTCGAATATATCTGCTGGATACTGGCAGCGCTTGCAGTGACCTACCCCCTGGTATTTTCGCTGGCCTCTCTCGGTACGAGAAAATTTCGTTATCCCCCTGCTCGGAAACTACGCCGTTTCGCCGTCCTTTTTCCGGCTTACAAGGAAGACCGGGTGATCGGGCAAGTCGTATCGTCGTTCCTTGCTCAAAATTATCCGCAAGACCTGTTCGACGTAGTAGTTATTTCCGACCACATGCAGGAAGAAACAAATGCTGGCCTCAGTCGGCAACCGGTTATTCTGCTAAAGGCAGACTATGAAGACAGTACCAAAGCAAAAGCCCTGAATTTTGCAATGGATAAACTGGATGCTTCCCGATACGACATCGTGATTATTCTCGATGCCGACAATATGGTGGAAAACAATTTCTTACACGAAATCAACAATGCATTCGAAGGAGGAGTGAAAGCAGTCCAGGCACACCGTACCGCCAAAAACCGGAATACGGACATTGCTATTCTCGATGGAATCAGCGAAGAGGTAAACAACTCCATTTTCCGGCGGGGACATGTGCGTTTAGGCTTATCTTCCGCCCTGATCGGTTCGGGCATGGCATTCGATTATACCTGGTTTCATGAAAATATCAAAAAGGTTTCTTCTGCAGGAGAGGACAAGGAACTGGAAGCCCTGTTGCTTAAACAAAGGATTTTCATCGAATTTCTCGACCATGTTCCCGTATATGACGAAAAAACGCAGGGGGAAAAGGGATTTTACAACCAGCGCCGCCGCTGGATCGCTTCGCAGATTGCTCAATGGTCAAGAGTATTTCGGGATTTGCCGGGAGCTATCGTCTCGCTGAACATCGATTATACCGACAAACTATTGCAATGGCTGCTTCCGCCCCGCCTGATCCTTTTCGGAGGCATCATTTTTATGGGATGCCTTATGCAGGTGCTCGACTGGCCTCTGGCGTTAAAATGGTGGTCTTTATTCATTATTCTGGGTGTTTCCCTTTGTCTGGCCATACCGGATAAACTGGTCGATGAAAAATTTAAGAAATCGATCTATAAGTTGCCTCTGCTATTCCTGATGATGGTAGTAAACCTGTTCCGGGTAAAAGGAGCTTACACGAAATTCGTACACACCGAACACAGCGAAACGCCCAACTAACACCGCACATCATGAAAATCGCTATCGAAGCACAACGTATATTCAGGACGAACAAACATGGAATGGATTTCGTGGCATTGGAAACAATCCGGGAATTACAAAAACTCGACCGGGAAAATGAATATTACATTCTGGTCGCTCCCGGAACAGACCGTTGCCTCTCTCCTTCCGACAACGTACATATCGTGGAGGTCGACTGTCCCACTTACCCGCTCTGGGAACAATGGGCACTACCGCGCGCCCTGAAAAAGATCGGGCCCGACCTGTTGCATTGCACCAGCAATACAGCTCCGATATATAGCCATGTGCCTCTGATTCTGACCCTGCACGATATTATTTTTTTAGAAAAAAGATCGGGTACAAACCGCTCACTGTATCAAAACTTAGGCTGGTATTACCGCCGTATGGTGGTTCCCCGCATTTTACGGAAATGTAAAAAAATTATTACGGTATCACAATTCGAATGCAACCGCATTCAGGATACGCTTCAGCTTCCGCCAGGCATACTGACAGCCGTACACAACGGTTACAACAAACGTTTCAAACCTCTGGAACAAGTTTACAGCATTACCCGGAAATACCTGAAAGCGGAAAAATATATTCTATTTCTCGGTAATACCGATCCGAAAAAGAACACTCCCCTGACCTTAAAGGCTTACAGCCTCTATGTGAAACGATCGGCAAATCCGCTTCCCCTGCTGATAGCCGATTTGCAGGAATCGGTTATAGACCGGATTTTAACGGAACAGAATATCCGGGAAATAAAACCTTTGCTGAACTATCCGGGATATATTCCCCATGCCGACCTGCCTGCCGTTTACAACGGAGCTTCGGCTTTTCTATACACTTCTTTACGGGAGAGCTTCGGCATCCCCCTGCTCGAGGCCATGGCCTGCGGAACTCCGGTTATTAGCTCCAACACCTCGGCAATCCCGGAAGTGGCCGGAACAGGAGCCATTTTAGTGAATCCGGAAAAACCGGAGGAAATTGCAGCACAATTGCTCCGGCTGGAGCAGGACTCCGCTTTCCGCGATGCACAAATTGCATACGGACTGGAACGGGTTAAATCCTTTTCGTGGGAACAAACGGCCCGCCGGTTACTGAACATCTACCTGAACTTTAATTCATAACGATATGAACATTTATATCACCATTATCAGTTCCTTATTTATATTCCTGTTTCCCTACATCGGAAAATTCTGGTTTAGCCGTACCACCCTGGCTTCTACGGTCATCTCATTGGGTATCCTCGGAACCTTCGCCGGAATATTTATAGGCTTATTGGATTTTGACGTAACACAAATAGAGATTGCCCTTCCTGCCCTGCTGGAAGGATTGAAAACAGCTTTCCTGACCTCGATTGCCGGAATGTGTGCCTCGTTATTACTGAAACTTTATCCGGCCGTTTATGGGATCAGGCTGGAAGCCGAAACGGAACCGGAAGCAGAGGGCTCCCAGGTTATTTCAATCCTTTCGAGCATAGAAAATTGCATGCAGGAAGCAAACCGGAACTCAAACGAAAATTTAACCCGGCTGAATGCTTCCTTCAATTCTTTTTCCGAACATATTGCAGAACTCCATGTGAACGCCTTTACCGCAGCCCTTCAAAAAGCGATGGACAGTTGGAATTCTCAAATTTCCAGCGAAATAAACGAAGCGATACAAGAAATCAATCAAACCGTGAAAAGCCTCCGGGAGATTCAGGAAACGAATAACCAACAAATTAAAATTGTCAGCAACAACATACACGCCTCTCTGGAGACCTTGAATCAGGTATCCGGAAACATCGGTCTGTTCCTGAATAAGTCGATTTCTCTGAACACCAGGCAGCAAGAATCCGTTACAACCCAAATGAACAACTTAGGCAGTTTGGTCAAAACAACGGAAACCCAGCTGGAACGGCAGCTAAACACAATGGAAGAAAGGTTGAAACGCGAAATGAGCGCAATGGAACAGTTCTCCCATACCCTAATTACCATTATCAACAAACTGACTTTAGACCACAATGCGATCTTAAAACGCCAGCAAGAAGAATCTTAACTCCAGATTGTTTACGAACATGAAACTATTTAACGGGAAACAGGAAGAGAATCCGTGGATATCCATCTCAGACCTGATGTCGGTGCTGATGATGGTATTCCTTTTTGTTTCTATTACCTACATGGTAAAAATCACAATCGAAAAAAAACGGATCGAAACTATTGCAGTTACTTACGAGAATTTACAAAATGAATTGTATTTAGACCTGAAAAAAGAATTCGGCAAAAATCTGAAAGACTGGAATGCGATATTGGACGAATCGACCCTCTCCATCCGGTTTGAGCAACCGGACATTCTGTTCGAAGTGGGCAGCGCAGAGTTGAAAAATAATTTCAAAGCTTTGTTGGACGATTTTTTCCCCCGCTACCTGAACATTCTGACCAGCGATAAGTATAAAAACGACATCGAAGAAATCCGCATCGAAGGGCACACGTCGAGCGAATGGTTTAGCAAGACCTCCGAACAGCAAGCCTATTTCAACAACATGGAATTGTCACAAAACAGAACCCGGAAGGTTCTGGAATATATCCTTCGGCAAGACTGGAATAAAAATCTGTTCGAGTGGGAAAAAAAACATCTCACAGCCAACGGTCTTTCGTCCAGCAAGCTCATTTTCGATGCCGACGGGCAAGAAAACAAAGAAAAATCAAGACGGGTGGAATTCCGGGTGAAGACCGATGCCGAAAAACGAATCGTAAGAATATTGAAACAGGATAAAACTTAATAACACTTACCATGCTATCGAAACTGAAAGAAAAAATCAAACAGAATCCCCGGTGGAAACAAAGGCTGTTGTATCTGTTGGTACATCCTGTAAAAACCCGTCCCAGAAGATGGCTTCGTTCTTTTCAGTTCATTTACCTGCAAAAAGGGAAAGGCGCAATCATATACCGTAACGTACGGAAAGACCTGGTTCCTTTCAATCGCTTTTGCTTAGGGCAAAAATCCGTAGTAGAGAGTTTCTCCGCCTTAAACAATATGGTCGGCGACATCACGATCGGCAACCACACCCGCATCGGCTTAGGCAATACGGTCATCGGCCCCGTCGATATCGGCGATCACACCAACATTGCCCAAAACGTAACCATTTCCGGCTTAAACCATAATTTCCACGAGGTAACCAAAACAATCGCCGAACAAGGCGTATCCACCTCACCCATCCGCATCGGGGACGATGTATGGATCGGAGCCAATGCCGTGATACTGGCAGGAGTCGAAATCGGTAAACACAGTGTGATAGCCGCAGGAAGCATCGTCACCCGGTCGGTCCCGCCCTATTCCATTTGTGCGGGAAATCCGGCAAAAGTCATCAAACGATACGATTTCGAACAACAGGAATGGATAAAAGTTCCTCATGCCTGAAAAGACCGGTCACTGCCCCAATAAAGCAGCGATTCTTTTTCCCCACGTTCCGCGTTGCTTTATCTTTAAAATCAATTTATAAAACAGAAAAGGAATATAGATTTGCACCGATAAGGCGATTACCAATCCCAATTGCCAGGAAAGCCCTGCTTTCTGCACGATAAATTGCACCGCCACTAACGGAAACCACGAAAATAAATAAATGGCATACGAGCTTCCGAAAAGATGATCCGCCCAACGGGCATGATAACGGACATATAATTTACTGAGGGAAAGGCTGAATAAAATACCTAAGAACGTATAGCCTGCACGGACTAAAGGAGCGGAAGCATCCGGGAAATAATAAATTAATCCCGAAAAGACGATTCCGAGCAAGGCGCACATCCATTCTTTCTCTAAATACAAACGGCGCTCGATATTGCCCTGAATAAAGAAAAACACAAACCCGCACCAAAAAAATAACCAATAACCGATCACTCCTTCTAAATTCAGGAAAGAAACACCTTCCAAAGGATTGAAGACCTTCAATAAAAGCAGGACCACAAAAATAATTCCATAGGCAAACATATTTTCCCGCCGGATGCGGAAAACTTTTATCAAACCGACTGTCAGCAGGGTTATAATAAACAAAGTCGGTAAAAACCAGAAAAACTTAATCACATTATCCCAGGGATACAGCAGCATTTGTATATATGCCCCGAACGAAAGATCCACAGGACGAAGTGCATAAGCACTCAATAAGCATTTAGGCACATAAACCAATGTGCTGATAAAAAAGTAAGGCAACAGTAAACGCTTCGCTTTTTTCAATAAAAATCGTTCCCGTCCAAACCACTCGATATCCCGGACTTCCCTATTCTTAATGTTGCAGGCATACACCAGCAGATAGCCCGACAAAAACATAAACAAAGGCATGTGGAAAGCATATATCCAGCGATGAATGTATATCGTAGCATACGGATTGAAAAGCGAATGTCCCAAGCACACCAGCACAATGGCCCACACCTGCAAAAAAGCGATTTGACGATTATACTTTTTACTTCCCATAACCTTATCTGTTCAGTTTATTTCTTAGAGTTACCATTACACTCCGTGTCTTCCCCCAAATATCGTATTCCCCGCTCATCTGCATATAAATCACCCATACGGTCAGGGCTATCATGCCTTTTACGATCAGGCTCAGCAGCATGGGGCAATCATCCAGCAAAGACACCACACTCCACAGCACCCCGCCGATCAATACACTCAAAGCCAAAGGAGATACGAATTGCTTCCAAAACAGCAGCATGCTTTGTTTGAAGGTCACCCTATACATCACCCAGTAAGACTGTAAAAAACTAAGAGTAAATGAAATACAGATTCCCCAGGCCACAGCTTCAAGGGTTTTGAAATAGAAAATTCCGATACACATCCCCGTAACGTTCAGCACAGCCGAAATCAAGCCGGTGATAAATAAATTTTTAGTATCGTTCGCCGCCTGAAAAATGGCTCCGGAAGTAGAAAGAATAATCTGTATGCCCACCGACAGCGACAAGATTTGAAACACAGGCACGGAAGGCAGCCATTGATCGCCAAAAATCACCAGAGTGATTTCTTTCGCCGTAAACCAAAGTGTTGCCGACAAGGGTAACCCGATCAAAGCTAAAAAACGAACAATCTTTCCATAGGAGACGACCATTTTTTCCTTATTGTTCTGCAATTCCGAAAAAACAGGGTGCATTACAGGAGTAACCACATAAGTAATGTTTTGCAAAGGTAGCATCATTAAGCGGTACGACTTATCGTAATATCCTAAAAGGGTCATTCCCATATGTTTCCCGATGAGCAATTTATCCAGATTCCGGCTAAAGAAACAAATGATATTGAATAAAAACTGATAAGCGGAAAAACGAAAAATTTTCCGCAAAGGGGCAATTCCCCAACTGAACTTCAGTTTTTGAGGATACTTGCGATAAGAAACGACAAACAGCAAGATGCTCGATAAAATCGGATTAACGACCAGAGCATATATACCGCCTCCCAATAAAGCCACAGCGATAGCGATCACCCCTCCGGCAACCTGAATCCCCAAACTCCGCCAGGCGATGAATTTAAAATTCTTTGCCTTGAAAAGCAAAGCATTCGGGACGATATTGGCAGAAGCGAAAACCAAATTCAAAGACAATAACTGAACGATAGGTATTAATGCCCGGTCTTCGTAATAAGAAGCGATCAACCACGAAGATAAAAAGAAAACACACCCTAAGGCCAATCCCGTCCAGCAGGAAAAAGAGAACAAGCCGGATAAATCCTCATCGTTCAAATCCTGATGCTGAACGACCGCAGGAGCAATTCCCAGATCGCTGAACACCGAAAAAAAGGAAATGACAACCGTAGCCACGGTAATGACTCCGAATTCCTCCGGAGCGACCAAACGGGACAAAACACCCGCCACCACCAAAGAAATCAGTATTCCCGAATACTTAGCGATAGCCGTATAGAACACGCCCGAAAAAAGTTCTTTCTTTAAAGAAGCCATGAACCCTCAATTTTTTAATATCGTTTTTTCCCATATTCCGGCGATATAGCCTGCCTCGAACTCCCCGGCATAAGCTTTCGCCTCCTCTCCCAGCTCTCCGAGTTCCGCCAATCCCGCCACCCGGCTCATTTGTCCGGCAAGTGAAGCCGGATTGCCGTTTTCAAAAAGGAAACCGAAAGATTTATCCCCCAGCAACTCTTTCCCCACCGGAACATCCGAAGCAATGACAGGCAAACCGTGCGACATCGCTTCAATCAGCACCAAACCGAAGCCTTCCCAACGGGAACTCAGCACATAAACGCTGGCAGCGGCATAATACCTCTGGATGTCCTTCGTAAAAGGATGAATCTTCACCCGGCTTTCCAATCCGTGTTTTGCAATCAGCGAACGTATCAAATCCTCCTCTTCTCCTTCGCCCACAATATCCAGTGTCCATTCGCTGTTTTCTTGGGCGAACAAAGCAAAACCTTCCACCAGAATATCGAATCCTTTCATAAAAGGAGTCATACGCCCCACGGCCAAAAATTTTTTATAAAGCGCATGTCCCTGCCCCTTCGTTTCCAAAGTCAGAGGATTGTATAAAACACTCGTCCTCACCCCTAAGCGCTCCTGGTACAAACGCTGGTCGTTCCGGGTCAATACCACAATCTCGTCCAACGCTTTCGACTGATATTTAAAACGCTTCTCTCCTTTCCAAAGCCAAATTCCGGGCTGTCCAAAAAAAGCTTCGTAAGAATTATGCATCCAGCCGACCACCTTTGCCCGGATATGCTTGCGTATTCCCGCCAAAAACAGGGAAGGGAAGACATGCACCCCTACCACGACATCGTAATCCTCCTCCCTCAATGCCCCGATCAAAAGCTTCCGGTAAGCAAAAGGGAACGAAGAATAGGTATATAACCTTGTAGTCCAGGCATTCTGCGGTAAAATTTTCTTATATAGCAAACTGTAAGCCTTACAGGGAATGTTTTCGTAAAACGGCAATTTCGGATAACGCAAATAGCGAAACTTCAATGCAGCGTCCTGCAATCCATACATAGAACGGTCTTCGTCGGCTGGATCGTCCCTTGTCAGAATCGTCACTTCATGCCGCCGGGACAACTCCCTGGCAAGGCCTGCCAGCACACGCTGCACACCGCCGAACGTAAATATCGAATCACAATAAAAACAAATCTTCATGCTGGCTATTTCATTTTATTATGGAGTGTAAACTACAATCACAGAAGTATTTCAAGACATCCGATTCTATGCAAAATTATTGTTTTTATCCGAAATAAACAGGATTATCCTAAAATATATAATAACTTTGTATAAGCATTGAAAAGAGCAAAATATGAATATACTCTTCCTGATCTTTCACGGTCTGTCCCCTGTCAGCGGTATCAGTAAAAAGATAAGATACCAAATGAAAGGCTTGCAGGCAAACGGCCATAAGGTATTCTTCTGTCATTACGAAATACAGGCGAACGGACATAAAGTCAGGATGATCGACGATCAGGTGCTGGAAGATTATGGGAAAAGCCCTTTAGCCCCTTTACGCAAACGTACCAGCTATGACGCCGTACTGCAATATGCCCAACAAAACGATATAGGGCTGGTTTATATCCGTTCTTTCCACAATGCCAATCCGTTCACGATCCGTTTTTATCAAAAACTCCGAAAGGCGGGTATCAAAACGGTTATGGAGATTCCCACTTATCCTTACGATCAGGAATACCGGAACGTACCGCTTTTCTGGAAAATAGAATTAGGAATAGATAAAATATACCGGAAACGCATGGCAAAAGCCCTCTCCGCCATCGTTACATTCACCGATAAATCCGAAATTTTCGGCAAAGAAACCGTTTGTATCTCCAATGGCATCGACTTCGAGGCAATCCCTCTGAAAAAGAAGGACGATCATCCGGACGGTCGAATACACCTGCTTGCCGTTGCAGAAGTGCATTACTGGCATGCTTACGACCGGATTCTGACCGGTTTGGGGGAATACTACCGCCAGCCTCATGACCGGGAAGTTTTTCTACACATTGTAGGAGGATTGGGACAATATGAGCAACAGCTATTCGACCGGCTCATTCAGGAATATAACTTACAGGAGCGGGTTACTCTGTATGGTCAAAAACAGGGAGAGGAACTGGACGGCCTGTTCGACCGATGCGATTTTGCCATCGGCAGCCTCGGAAGGCATCGTTCCGGGATCGACAAAATCAAAACGTTAAAGAACAGGGAATACGCTGCCAGGGGTATCCCGTTTATTTATTCCGAAACGGACGAAGATTTCGACGACATGCCCTATATACTGAAAGCTCCGGCAGACGAAACCCCGATCGATATCCGGGAAATTCTGCATTTTATCGATACCCGCACACAATCTGCACAGGAAATCAGAGAATCGATCGGACATCTCTCCTGGAAAATACAAATGCAAAAAGTCATCGAACACATCTCCAAAGAAAAATAATATGGGAAAGAAAATAGCCTACTGTATCCCCTCTTTATACATTGCCGGAGGCATGGAAAGAGTATTGACGCTGAAAGCCAACTACCTGGCCGACCAGGCAGGATACGAAGTGTATCTCATTCTCACAGACGGCAAGGATAAAACACCCTGGTTTCCTCTTTCTCCCCGTATTAAAGTGATTCATTTAGACCTGAATTTCGATAGTTTATGGCATTTACCCCTTTGGAAAAAAGGATTGGTTTATCTGCAAAAACAGCGCATGTACAAAAAAAGGCTAACGCAATGCCTTCAGCAACTGAAACCCGACATTACGATTTCTATGATGCGGCGGGAAATCAATTTTATCAACACGATCAAAGACGGCAGCCGGAAAATCGGAGAAATTCACGTAAACCGCAAAAACTATCGTAACTTCGACGATGCTGCCCGGAATCCGGTTAAACGGATATTGCAGAAAATGTGGATGAATCAAATGCTGCGAAAGATCGAACAGCTCGATAAATTCATCGTTCTTTGCAATGAAGACAAGGAGCAATACCCGGAACTGAACAACATAGAGGCAATATCCAATCCCCTCTCCTTTTTCCCCGAACAAATCACAGGCATGCCTTCCAAACAAGTGCTTGCCGTGGGGAGATACGAGCCTCAAAAGGGATTCGACCTGCTGCTCCGGGCCTGGCAGCAGGTGCAGCGGCAACACCCGGATTATACGCTGGCTATTTACGGGGCAGGCGATCCCGCCCCTTACAAGCGGCAGGCTCAGGAATTAAAAATCGAAGAATCCTGTCGATTCCACGCCCCGGTAGATCATATCGCTGAAAAATATATGGAAAGCGAGATCTTCGTACTGAGTTCCCGTTTCGAAGGTTTCGGAATGGTCATCACCGAAGCGATGAGTTGCGGCGTTCCGTCCGTGTCCTTTGCCTGCCCCTGCGGGCCGAAAGACATCATCGACAATGGCAAAGACGGCTTTCTGGTGGAAAACGGAGACATCGATAAATTAGCCGAAAGAATCTGCTTTCTGATCGAACATCCCGAAATCCGGCAACAGATGGGCATTCAGGCACGCATCAACGCCCGGAGATTTCAACTGGAAAACATCATGCAGCAATGGGAACGGCTCTTTGACGAGGTACTGAAAAACCGTCATTCATCGTCCTGCTGAAAACCGCAGAAAAGCCGGAAGATACTTTTGCAAAATAAAAAACAGAACGGCTGTTCCCCCGATCACGATAAAGACATCGGCAAAATAAAGCAATAACGACATGCCGTCCGAGGCCGACGGGAACAGGCTGACCGTAGCTTTCCTCACCACATTCAACACCGGATTGTGTACCACATAAAGCAAAAAAGAAAGCTGTCCATAATAAGGTTTAACCGTAATCCGTCCCTTCTCCACTCCCCAGGCCGCTAAATAGAAAAAGAAAAATATTCCGCCCAATATCGCTGTCCGGTGAACGATCAAATGATACGCTTCTCCCCGGGTAAAAAAATCCGCAAAGAATAAAACAGGGTAAACCACCGATAAGATACGAAGGTATTTCTTATCTTCCACGATCAATTCCTTCCTGATCAAGCTAAAATATCCCCCCAGCGTAAAAAACAGAACACTCGAAAGCAAGAAATCCAATCCTCCGCTCCAATACCACAACGCCAGCAGAGCCAATATTCCCCAGCCTTTAAACCAGCAAATAAAATATTTCAAAACAGGCGACAACAGGCACAGGCAAAACAAATTTCTGACAAACCACAAAGGCCAGTCGAACGGCGTGCCGTTTCCCCCCTGCCATTCACCCCTATCCCAAAACGCACGGACAAAATCAAGCCAGGAGTAATCGCTGACCCGCTTATTCACTCCGGAAAAATACTGTGATACCACCGGCAATTGCTCGGCAACAAAAAACAAAGCAATAAATAAGAAATTCCAAAACAGATACGGAATCAGCAAGCTTTTTACTCTCGAACGGATTTTTCGCTTATAATCCTGGAAGTCCAAACGGGTATTATAAAAAAACAAATAACCCGATATGACAAAAAACACAGGCACTCCCACCTCTCCCCATTGTAAAGAGAACATATAAGTAACCGCCTCATAAACAGGCTTCCCGTTTTCCAACCCTTCCATGGGCTGTGTGCTGGTATAGGCATGCAAAAACACAATTGCCACACAAAAAAATAAGCGTAAAAAATTGATTGTCTGCGATTCTGTTGTTTTGATTGCCATATTCCAAATTTTACAAGTACAGTACAAAAATACAGTAAATCATGATAAGTAGTATAATAAACTTTAAATATCCATTAATATCTGTATTTTTGTAAACTTTTTACGGGATCAAACGAAAGAATATTACAGACAATATTAACTATGGCAGCTCTTCGCTTTTTCTTTTATCTGCTAATGAAGCCCTTTACCCTGGGGTTGGCATTATTAGGATTAGGTGGAGTCATAGCTCCATACACAAATCCCAATGAATGGTGGCTGCCTGCCTTTTCCGGACTTTTTCTGCCGGGAATCCTGATCATTAATTTTATAATATTGCTATTTTGGATATACCAGCGAAAATGGTGGGTGCTCTGTCCCCTGGTAGCCTTAACGGTCAATTACGATTTTTTCGCTTCGATGTACCGTTTTCCCAAGACCACGGCATCCGAGAAACCGGCAGGGCAACTTATAACTGTCGCAACTTACAACATCGAAGGAGCATACTGGATTACAAAATTTCCTAAAAAATACGATGTTAAAAAGATGATCCGCGATTATAAAATAGATATACTTTGCTTTCAGGAATTTTGTGAAGATGCCACGATTACGGCCGATTCCGCTTTACGGAGATTCGACATGTCCTACCGGACTTCTTTTTTTAACCGCAAATCCCAATGGTCGAACTGCGGAACGGTAATTTACAGCAAATACCCCATTGTAAATTACGGACAAATCAGTTTCAATTCCGAGACAAACGGAGCTATGTGGGCGGATATTAAAATAAACCGGGACACCATACGCATTTTCAACAACCATTTACAAACAACCAATTTTTCACAGAACCAATTAGAATATAAACGTCAAGAAAGTATCCGTGACTGGAAAGGACAAGCCCATACATTGGTCAAAATCCTGGATTGCCTGAAAAATAATTTTCAGGAACGGGCCGACCAGGCTATTCTAATCAGAAAAATGATCGATACCAGCCGTTATCCCGTCATTGTTTGCGGTGACTTTAACGACACGCCCGCATCGTTCGCATTCAACCACATTGCCGGCCAGGACTTAAAAGACGGCTTTCGGGATTGCGGTCAGGGCTACGGTCATTCGTTCAACGGTTTAAAAAGGCTGCTGCGCATCGATTTCATGGCTTATAGCGAGCATTTCAAAGGAATAGAATACCGATCCCCCGAACAAGCCTGGAGCGACCACAATCCCGTAATCATGGAACTGATCTTCAAAGAATGAACAAATTCCAAGACAACCCCCTACACATTTCCAACTTTACGGATTTTTCACGAACGGGCTGCCTCCTTCCATCCCCTCTTTCTTCGGTAAATCCACTTCTCTCCCTGAAAATCATATATTACACTCATTCAACACTTTATGTTAAAATAATAAAGACATCAGATATCGACCCGTCCGATATTATAAAATTGTAACTATCTTTTATATAAAAAGATCAGCAACTTTCTTTATCTGTCTTATTCCATTAATGCAAGAAACACCGACTAACAAAATGATTACAAGAAAATTAAAATAAAAACAAATAAACATAACTTTCCCTATAATCATTCCCACATCTCAATTGTTAATTGCAAGTTTGCGTAAAATCGATTATTTTTGTATAAGTATTAATTGACTAACTATAACCTAAAAGTATCGTTATGAAAAAATGTAACATTTTCATCCTACTCATTCTATCAGCAATCATAGGCTTGAATAGTTGTCATAAGGAGGTGTATGATCCCAAAGCGATTTGGGACGATTATTTTATCCAAGACATTCCTGCCGGTTTCGACTGGGCAACTCTTTCTACGGTTCAAGTTCAAGTTTTCCCTAACGACGTATATGGAGGACAATATTTCTATACGATAGAATTATTCGAACAAAATCCGCTGGTTAATCCGGAGGCTATTTTATATGCGAAAGGTGTTTCTAAACAAAACCAGCCTTTCACAGCCGACATCACCCTGCCCGACACCAAAACCACTTTGTATGTCCGGCAAACAGACCCTACGGGTAAAAAAAGCATTCAGATGGGGACGGTCCTCAACGGAAAGCTCGTATGTAACTTTGCTCCTCAGCCTTCGGGAACGACTACTTCCCAAATGGCGAAGACAATGGCTTCCCGCCAGCAGATAAATTGGCAGATACCCGCCGATGCCGTTGAAATTTCGGGATCGGGCAGCTATACGATGACAAAGAACACAACTTATGTATTGCCGGGAACTTTCACCGGTAGTCTCATTTTCCCACCGGAAGGCGCAGGAATCTTATACGTAAGCGGAACCTGGAACAATCAGGCCACAGCTACTCACATTACCAAAAATTCGGCAATATACGTGCTTAACGGAGGTAAAGTGCTGTCCGAAAATGCCTGGGATATCCAAACGAACGAAATGACCATTGCCATCGCACAGGGAGGCCAATGGGGAGAGCAAAATGCCCGTAACATAAATTGGGACATTAAAAATACTTCCGAATTAACCAACAACGGAGTATTCTATGCAAACCAGATGATTACCCGCACGGAGAATTCCAATATATACAATCAGGGAGAATTTTATGTGCAGGAACTGACTACGAAGAATCCTTCCCGCATTGAAAATAATAAAATTTTCACTGCCGGTAAAATGGAACTCAACAATCCGGAACTGGTAAACGAAGAAAATGCCGTATTGTCTGCACAGACCTTGATCACCGGAGCGGGAACCGTTTTAAACAAACACAAAATCACAGCTACGACCATTCAATTCGACGGTACGCAAGTGAACAACCAATGCCGGATAGAGGTACAGGAGGTTAAATTCACCGGAGGCAGCTACGAACAGGCAAGTTATACATCGTTGTCCTCAGACAAAATGTATATCACCGGAGCAAAAATCACCCTGAACGGTTATTCTTTGATCAGCGCAAAAGAGCAAATCACGTTCACCAGCCGATTGAGTACGATATCAGGTAACGGAGCGGATTTCGCCGTATTGAACGCAGGTGAATTTCTTTGGGCTTCAAGCGGACTTCACGTAAAATTCAGCGGAAACTTAGAAATCAATTGCAATAAGTTCAAAGGCAACCCGCCTTATAACCCTTATTACACCCTGTCGGGATCGGCTTATTTCTCACAGGACGGCTCATCTGTTAAAATTCCGGCAGGCGATTGTACCGGAGAAGGAAACACGCCGGGTGGAGGAGATCCTTCGAATCCTACTTTCCCTTATCCGGAATCGATGACCCAAAATCACACCTGGATCATTGAAGATACCTATCCTTATCCGGGAGATTACGACATGAACGACCTTGTCATAGGAATAGATTCCATCGTACGGATGATGACGGAGAAATACGAAGCCCAAAGCCTGACTTTATATATGCGCGTAAGAGCGATAGGAGGAACACGCCGGCTCGGAGCTGCTTTACAGCTCGACGGAATCTCGCCTTCTGTGGTGAAATCGATAGAATATAGCGACGGTATAGAATTTTCCGACGATATGTTCAAGGTGAATTCACAGGGAGTGGAAACCGGACAGACCCATGCTGTAATCCCCTTCTTCGACAATGCCCATAAATTGCTGGGGGTAAATAATACGACAACAATTATAAACACCATTTCTCAGGGAGAACTCCAGGGGGCAGAAAAAGAAGTTAAGAATATCCGGGTTACCATACATTTCAACAATCCGATTCCGGGATCGGTGCTCACATTGAAAAAACTGAACCTCTTTACAGTAATTGCATCCAACACCAACCCGCGCGAAACGGAAATACATTTACCGGAATTCTCTCACACAGACAAGAGTACCACACAGGAAGACTTGCAGGAGAATACAAAAGGACTGATGTGGGGCTTGTTGCTTCCCGGTCAATTCCGGTATGCAGAAGAACGGGTCGATATCCGTCAGGCTTATCCGAAGTTTGAAAGCTGGATCAATTCCAATAAAGAAAACAATAAAGACTGGTATGAACATCCCACAGAATCCAACTTATACAAAAAACAGTAATAAGCCGGATTGGGACTCAACCATGACACTTACAATAGTCTTTGGCTAAAAACAAGCACCGCTCCGTGGAAAGATAAAAACTTTTCACAGAGCGGTGAAAAAATTTATAAGCGATAAATACATGAAATGGTATCGGAAATATCTGGCTGTTTTTGAAAAGAATCTGGCGGAAATACCTCAATCGGTACAAGAAGAGATAAGTGATAAACTAAAGAATTTTATAAGCGACACTCCTTTGGTGTCTGTGGTGGTCATCGCTCACAACGAGGAACGGCGTTTATGGGGATGCCTGTGGTCTTTAGCCGATAACCTTTGTGATTTCCCTGTGGAAATCATCGGTGTAGATAATCTTTCGGGCGACCATACCGGAGAGATTTTCCAGCGATCGGGCATTCGTTTCTTTCAGGAAACTCAAAAAGGCCCGGGACATGCCCGTCAATGCGGGCTGAATCAGGCAAAGGGGAAATATTACATCTGTATCGATGCCGACACGCTTTACCCTCCCCGCTATATTCAAACCCTCGTCCGGCAACTCGAACGCAAAGGAACAGCCGGAGTTTACTCCCTATGGAGTTTCTTACCCGGAGAAAAATATTCCCGGCATAAACTATGGTTATACGAAACTTTAAGAGATATACATTTGAAAATCCAGTCGTTCCGAAGACCGGAACTTTGTGTACGGGGAATGGTATTCGGATTTAACACGGATTACGGACGGCAGATCGGCTTCCGTACCGACATCATCCGGGGAGAAGACGGATCGCTTGCCTTAGCATTGAAACAATACGGGAAACTTAAATTTATCACCACACGCAAAGCACGGGCGATCACTTCCACCAGCACACTCGGTGCCGATGGCTCCCTGCTGCAAAGTTTGAAAGTAAGAATTAAAAAACACCTAAAAAACTTTACAGGAT
This sequence comes from uncultured Odoribacter sp., assembly GCA_900544025.1. GTDB lineage: Bacteria > Bacteroidota > Bacteroidia > Bacteroidales > Marinifilaceae > Odoribacter. The sequence continues at coordinate 42,669 of UQTM01000009.1, read as the reverse complement.
ACTTCGTTCCTAAAAACGAATACAAAGACGAGGATTCCAACCTTCTGCCAAACAACAAATAATAACCGAACCAGCTATGCGGGCATTTTGCTTTTTTCTTTCGCTTTTATTGATTCCGGTGACCCTGTTGTTGGCTATTTTTAGCCTTTTAGGATTATTAGCTCCCTACGTCTCTCCCGCTGTTTTCACCCTTCCTGCTTTTATCAACCTTTTTCTGCCCATCCTTCTTCTGGTCAATCTGGTATTGCTCTTATATTGGTTAGTACAAAAAAGCCGGTGGGTCATTGTGCCTGTTATCTCTATTTTGCTTAATTTCAATTATATTTTATCCGTTTTCCAAATCAGCTTTCATGCCGATCCGGCAAGCGAAAACAACATCAGGATCGCAACCTATAATGTAGGAGGTTTCCGTTCGTGGGAAAAGAACGATACACAATTCGAAATCGCTCAATATATGCGCGATCGGAACACAGACATCGTTTGTTTTCAGGAATACAAAAGTACTCCTCAGGTGCCGGTAAAAAAACTCTCGGCACGGTTAGGACTCCCCTATTATGCAACGAATTATTTAAGCGAGCGCGGATATGCCAGTTATGGGTCGGCAATTTTTTCCAAGTATCCTATCGTTGCCTATAATAACATCCGTATCCCTTCTGAAACAAACGACGCCATGTGGGCCGATCTCAAAATCGGGAACGACACCATCAGGGTATTTAATTGCCACCTGCAAACCACCAATTTCAGCCGCAAACAAAAGTACCTTCGTCAGCAACTTCAGGACGGGCAATTCAACTCTCAAACCTTTGTTTCGATCTATGCGGAGCTGAAACAAAATTTCAAGCGGCGGGCCATCCAATCTGAAATTCTCCGTCGGCAAATCGACGCATCTCCTTATCCGGTGATCGTTTGCGGAGATTTCAACGATCCCCCGCTTTCTTACAGTTACCACACGGTAAAAGGTAAGCTCACAGACAGTTTTCGCGAAAGCGGCCAGGGCTATGGCTATACTTTCCGGGGACTAAAGAAAATATTACGTATCGATTTCATTTTATACTCGCCTCTTTTTAAAGGCTCACACTATCGATCACCCTCCGTATTTTGGAGCGATCATAAACCAGTATTTACAGATTTATCATTGAAATCCGATATTTTTTAAATACATTTGTTTAATAGATTAATCTTCTATCAACGTATGGAAGCAACAACACAAAAAACAATACTTGTCGCAGAAGATGTAGAAAGTAATTTCCTTTTATTAAAGGCTTTACTTGGAAAAAAATATAATCTGCTACACGCTTACAACGGGGTAGAAGCTATTGAAATGTTCAAACAGCACCATCCCGATCTCATTCTTATGGATGTAAAAATGCCGATTATGGACGGATTGGAAGCCACCCGCCAAATCCGCAAGCTCTCTATAACTATTCCCATTATTGCCCAGACTGCTTTTGCGTTTGACCAGGACAGGGTTAGGATCATAGAAGCCGGATGCGACGATTATCTGACCAAACCTCTTTCTCCGGATAGTCTAAAAGAAACTATCGAAAAATACATTTGATGCAGCTCTGTCTTGAAATCTTATTTTGGTGTAGTTTAGCTGTTGTGATCTATACTTACATAGGTTACGCTGTCATACTATATATTTTAGTAAAAATCAAAGAATTATTCGTATCTGCCGTGCAGCCGGAACTCCCGGAGGAACTGCCCGACGTAACCTTATTCATAGCCGCCTATAACGAAGAAGAAGTCATCGAAGAAAAAATGGCAAACTGCTATGATTTGGATTACCCGAAAGACAAATTGAAAATTCTATGGGTTACCGACGGCAGCACCGACAGCACAAACGACAAGCTTGCGGAATACCCCGGAATTACAGTACTTTATCAGCCACAGAGAAACGGGAAAACAGCCGCGTTGAACCGGGGAGTTCCATTTGTAAAAACACCGTTTACAGTATTTACCGATGCCAATACGATGTTAAACCGCGATGCCATAAAAGAGATGATACGTCCGTTCGGCAATGCCCGGATAGGATGCGTAGCGGGAGAAAAACGCATCGCCGTTAAAGATGCAGACAACGCCTCGTCGGGAGGTGAAGGATTCTATTGGAAATATGAATCGAAACTAAAAGCATGGGACGCCCGGCTTTATTCCGCAGTGGGAGCTGCCGGAGAACTATTCGCGATCCGCACCGACCTGTTCGAGCCGATGCCGCAAAACACACTGCTCGACGATTTCATCCTTTCTATGCGTATAGCCGAAAAAGGATATAAAATAGCATACAGCAGTTCGGCTTATGCCCTCGAGACAGGATCGGCCGACATAAAAAACGAAGAAAAACGAAAAGTAAGAATAGCTGCCGGAGGGTTGCAAGCTATTATCCGGTTACGTTCCCTACTGATTCCCAACCCTTTCCGTTTAGGAATATTACGCTTTCAATACCTGTCCCACCGGGTGTTACGCTGGTCGATCACTCCGGTGTTACTATTTTTGCTGTTTCCTCTAAACTTATTGATTTCTTGCCTGTACCCCTCAAACTTATACGCCATATTATTAGGTTTGCAAATACTTTTCTACCTACTGGGAGCTATCGGAGCCATGCAGCAAAAGAAACACATAAAAAACAAAATACTTTTCATACCTTATTACTTCCTATTCATGAACCTTAATGTTTTAAAAGGATTCTTCTATCTCAGAAAAAAAGGCGGAAAAGGTACATGGGAAAAAGCACAAAGAGCTTAACATAATCTCAATCTATCAGATTTTTTTTACTTTTGTAACCGGACACTTAAATGAAAGATATGGTTAATTACGAGGATTTTTCCAAAGAACAGCTTATTGCCAGAATCAGGGAACTTGAAGACAAAATCGGACTATCCCAGGAATCCCCTACCGAGATTCCTTTATGCTGCCCGCTCTCTACGCCTAAAAACATATCTACGGAATTTCAGGAAAATCACGGGACACAAATACTCAATGCCTTGCCGGATATGCTGTCTGTATTCGATTATCGGGGAACTTACGTAGCACTTGCTTCGGCAGAAGAAACGGTTCATGTCGGAGATTCTTCCGCCAACCTGGTCGGTAAAAATCTGATCGATATTTTACCTCCGGATGCTTATACCGGCATTAAAAAGAATTTCGATAAAGCCATCTCGACCGGTAAGGCTTCCAGCGCTTTCCACAATCTGTATGTGCACGGGGTTATGGAGCACTTCGAAAACCGTTTCATTCCGCTCGACAACAACTATATCCTTTGCATTTGCCGGAATATCTCCGACACGGTAAAAGCCCAGAACGAACTGAAAATGATTAAGCATGCCGTCAATAATTCCATAGACGAAATTTATGCGGCAACTCTCGACGGCTCTCTTATTTTTGCAAACAAACAATTTATCGGCCACTACCAATTAGAACAGCAAATTTCTCAATACAATATATCCGACATCTACCCCGATATCGATTCCGGCAAATGGAAAGAACACATCGAAGCGATCCGCGAGAAAAAAGGAACCCTGAATTATAAAACCGTCCGCAGGGATTTACACGGGCGGATCATGCATCAGGAAATTTCGGTTTACTTGTTCAAAGATTGCGGAGATAATGAAGTGATCTGGACTTTCGCCAGAGACATTACGGAAAAGATCGAGCAGGAAACCAAAATCCATGAGCTAAACTCATTGATGGACACGATCCTCAATAATGTACCTGCTTACCTCTTTGTGAAAGATACCGGAAACGACTTCAAATACCTGTATTGGAACAAAGCTTTTGAATGTTTTTCCAAAATTCCGGCTTCCAAAGCAATCGGGCATACGGATGCCGAAATATTTCCCAATCCGGAAGATTACCGAAAATTCAGAGAAGCCGACCTCGATCTGTTAAGAAAGCAGGGAACTATTGAAATACAAGAAGACTACACCAACCTATCGGGCGAACAAAGAATCGTAAATACGATAAAGACAATTCTTCCCGTAAAAGGAAAAGCTCCTTTATTATTGGGTATATCCTGGGACATCACCGATTTGAAAAGAGCGGAACAGGCTTTGATGCAGGCCAAAATCAAGGCAGAGGAATCCGACAAATTAAAATCGGCCTTCTTAGCCAATATGAGCCATGAAATCCGCACTCCGCTAAATGCTATCGTCGGTTTTTCGAAACTGCTTGCCGATACGGAAGATAGCGAAGAACGGCAACAATTCTATGATATCGTCGATAAAAATTCGGATATTCTTTTACAACTGATCAACGATATTCTCGACCTTTCAAAAATTGAAGCGGGTATTTTGGAATTTACCCATCATCCGGTGAATCTCTCGGAACTATGCCAGGGAGTATTCGATACACACCTTGCCCGGATGCCCAAAAATGTCGGGCTGATTTATGAAAAGACGGACGACGAACTTACGGTCCTTTCAGACGGGAACCGTATAGCTCAGGTGATATCCAACTTGCTTACCAACGCTCAGAAATTTACCTGTGAAGGAGAAGTACGCTTTGGCTTCCGGCAGGAAAACGATACTATCCGATTCTTTGTGAAAGATACGGGTATCGGTATCCCGAAAGCCAATCAGGATAAAATATTCAATCGTTTCGTCAAATTAAACAGCTTTGTTCAGGGAACGGGTTTAGGACTTCCCATTTGCGACATGATCGTGCGTAACCTGGGAGGCAGAATTTGGGTAGAATCGGCAGAAAACCAAGGCTCTTTATTTCAGTTCACGATCCCTGCAACGATAGTTTCTCCATACAGCCAACCCGCAAAAACGACATTCATACCGATAGAAAAAGACGGACACCACAAAACGATCTTAGTGGCGGAAGATGTGGACAGCAATTACCTTCTGCTTCAAACCCTGCTCGAAAAGGAGTATACTCTACACCATGCACAGAACGGGTTTCAAGCAGTGGATATGTTTAAAACGACCTCTCCCGATCTGGTCTTAATGGATATCAAAATGCCGAAAATGAATGGTCTGGAAGCGACACAAATCATCCGCCGGCAATCTAAAACCGTTCCCATTATTGCTTTAACGGCCTTTGCTTTTGAAAGCGACAAAGAAGCTGCATTACAGGCAGGTTGCAACGACTTTTTGACTAAACCGTTTTCAAAATCGGCCTTAATGAATATGCTCCAAAAATACACCTGAGTATGAATGGTAAAATCATCATCGGCCTGATAATTCTTTTATTGGGAGGGATATCGGAAATAAAAGCCGAAACGAAGGAAAAAATACTCCGGATCAAAATTACCGATTCTAAAAAAGAACCTGTATTCGGAGTATATGTAGTTTATAAGGCTAAAAGTATCCTTTTAACAACCTCCGATATCGATGGGGAATGTACGATCAACTACTCACGCTTTCAACCTACCGATTCACTTCAATTTCAGGGAATGGGATACGAAACGGAAACACACAGCATCCGCGATCTGATTCTATCGCCTGTGGTCAAATTGAAAGAACTGAAATACGATTTGCAAGAGGCCGTCATTCGGGGTATATCCACAGCAGAGCTACTCAAAATTGCAAGTTCCAAATTACAAAAATCCAAAGCCCGGCGAATACCTCTCTGTTATTACTATGCTCCGGCCCGTTACGAAAAAATCACCTGGTGCAGAGACTCGGCCATTGAATACAGAAGGGAATACGGCTATTATTTTTACTCCGGCGATATAAAACCCCTGAATATATGGGACGAAACTTACCGCTCCTATATCGTACCCGAGTATATGGCACAAAGTTACAGTCTGACCGTAGATGGCAGCGATACCATCGTCCCTATTTACATGACCTCCGAAGACATTCGTTTCGACGTCGGGACACGAAAGATCTTTACCCTGATCCGGGCGGTACAGCTATTCGCTCCCTTATTCAACGACACCGACCTCTATGACATTCAGGCTATCGATACCGATAGCCTCGATTATATATTCTCATTCAAAACAAAGACATCGGCTTATCCGGACAAGGTAAGAATTTCCTGTAAAGGAACTTTCACGATCGACCGGGAACGACAGGAATTGAAGGGCATGGACTTTGATTACATCGATTATCAATTACTCCGGCAAATTCTTTTAACCGATAAAAGAAAAACAAGTTCTCCTTTTTCTACTCGTGCCGGCCTGACTTTCGCCTATGATTCGACAGGGAGGAACTATATCCGCTCCTGCACTCAATCCACTACCTGGAAATACGATCTCAGCCCTGATTTTATCCTTATCGAACAACCTTCCCGCATTCATCCCGGCATGAATAAATTAATCGAAGAAGAGGCATTCTATTGTTACGACCAAAAACCGATCCCGCGAGAACTACAAAACACCCGTACACTGGCACGCATGCATTTGGCTTTTCGCTATCCTTTAGGAAAATACGATGCGGAGATTTTCAAAAATCTGTCTCCTCTACTGCAAGATACCCAGGCCAGAAAAGATGTCGGTAAATACATGGATTTGGAAAAACAATTTCAGAAACATAACGAACGTGCTTTTTATCCGGAAAATTACATATTGAACAGTTTAGCCGACGATAAAAGCATCAATATGTATCAGAATAACCTATCCGATACCCGGGAAACTATATTTAAACTGTTCGGTCCTTGTCCCCGGCCCGGACAACTGAAATGATATCCCGTTTTTTTTCTCACAAACTACGTTTAGCAACCGGAATTTCGAAAACATCTCCGTCCGTACAAATTTCCGTACAGGGAAATATAGCTTGTGCTTCAGGTAAAAGACAAGCCGGATCGGAATAGCGGGCTGAAAAATGCCCTAAAAGCAATCTTTTCGCCCCGGCAGCTTTTGCCAGACAGGCTGCCTGTTCGGCCGTACTATGAAAAGTAGCCTTAGCGAGGGCTTCGAGTTCCCGTCCATAGGTAGCTTCATGATAAAGTAAGTCCACATGCTGTACATACTCGGCAAACCTGTCCCGATATAAGGTATCGGTCATATAAGCGTATGAACGTGCAGCAGGAGGCGATAAAGTTAATTGCCGGTTAGGGACGACCTGCCCTTCCGGAGTGATGAAATCTTCTCCCTTCTTCAAATATTGCATAAACGCAACAGGAACCTCCCAGGCTTCGGCCATATCTTTACGAATCGTTCTCTCCCGTTCTTTCTCCTGAAACAAAAAACCACATACAGGCGCATCGTAACGATGTTTCAAAGGAAATGAGGTTACCGTCACAGCTTTATCTTCATAAATAACCTCCTTTTCTCTCGAAAGTGCATGAAAGATCAGCGGATACCCCAGCTTGCTATTCATTACCCTTAGCTGAAACTCTATAATTTCCTGCAACCGTTTATCGGCATAAACATGCATCTCTCCCCGCCTGTTCTGCATCGACAGGCTCGAAAGAAGACCGATTAAACCGAAAAAATGGTCACCGTGCAGGTGAGATATGAAAATATGGTTGATTTTATTGTAAGGGATGTGGAAACGCCTCAGCTGATGCTGCGTAGCTTCTCCACAGTCTATAAGAAAGTACCGCTCAAGTACACAAAGTACCTGAGCGGCAGAGTTTCTCTTTGAAGTGGGTACGGCAGAACCGCACCCCAAAATAGTAAGTTCAAATTTCACTTATTATTCTTCAGATTTTTTAGTCATCTGTTCTTTCAAAGCAGCCAGTTCGGTAATATCACCCAAAGTTGTTTTCTCGAGTTTTTCTTTTACCTGTTTTACTGCTTTCTTCGTAGTTTTTTCTTCTACTGCTTTCTTCGCTTTTTCTTCTGATTTCTGTGCATCTTCGAAAATACGAGAATGAGAAAGAATGATTCGTTTAGCAGCTTTGTTGAATTCGATCACTTTGAAATCGAGTTTTTCATCCACTTTAGCCTGAGTTCCGTCTTCTTTCACTAAGTGACGAGGAGTTGCGAAACCTTCTACTCCATAAGGCAATGCAATAACGGCACCCTTATCGAAAATCTCTGTGATAGTTCCTTCGTGTACTGAATCCAATGTAAAGATCGTTTCAAATACATCCCAGGGATTTTCTTCTAACTGTTTGTGGCCTAAGCTCAAACGACGATTTTCTTTATCGATCTCCAGAACAACCACTTCGATCGGAGCACCGATCTGGGTAAATTCTGCCGGATGTTTCACTTTCTTCGTCCAGGACAAGTCGGAAATATGGATCAATCCGTCCACACCTTCTTCTATCTCTACAAACACGCCGAAGTTTGTGAAGTTACGCACAGTAGCGGTATGTTTGGTTCCGATACCGTATTTTTCTTCGATATTCTGCCATGGATCGGCTTTCAGCTGTTTGATACCCAACGACATTTTTCTTTCGTCACGATCAAGAGTCAAAACAACGGCTTCCACTTCGTCTCCCACTTTCATGAAATCCTGAGCAGAACGCAAGTGCTGAGACCATGACATTTCAGATACGTGGATCAAACCTTCTACACCCGGAGCGATTTCGACAAATGCACCGTAATCGGCCATAACCACCACTTTACCTTTTACTTTATCGCCTACTTTCAATTCAGCATCCAAAGCATCCCAGGGATGCGGTGTCAATTGTTTCAGACCTAAAGCAATACGTTTCTTTTCATCATCGAAATCAAGGATAACTACATTCAGTTTCTGATCCAGTTCCACGATTTCATTCGGATGGTTTACACGTCCCCAAGACAGATCGGTGATATGGATCAAACCATCTACGCCGCCCAGATCGATGAACACTCCGTAAGAGGTAATATTCTTAACAGTACCTTCGAGTACCTGTCCTTTTTCAAGTTTAGAGATAATGTCTTTCTTCTGCTGTTCGAGTTCAGCTTCGATAAGAGCTTTATGCGATACGACAACGTTCTTGAATTCCTGGTTGATTTTAACCACTTTGAATTCCATTGTTTTACCCACATATACATCGTAGTCACGAATCGGCTTAACATCGATCTGAGAACCCGGCAGGAATGCTTCGATACCGAATACATCTACGATCATACCACCCTTCGTACGACATTTAACAAACCCTTTGATAACTTCGTCTTTTTCCAAAGCTTCGTTTACACGATCCCAGCTACGCAATGCGCGAGCCTGTTTGTGAGAAAGGGTCAGCTGACCTTTTTTGTCTTCCTGAGTTTCTACGTAAACTTCAACTTTGTCACCCACTTTCAATTCCGGGTTGTAACGGAATTCATTCAATGAAATGATACCGTCCGATTTGTAGCCGATATTTACCACGACCTCTCTTTTGTTCATAGAGATTACGGTTCCTTCTACTACTTCTTTTTCAGCTACTTTAGAAAGAGTTTCAGCATATCTTTGTGCTAAAGCCTCTCTTTGAGACGAGGGAGTTACATCATCGTTAGCGTAAGCTTCCCAATCAAAATTTTCATCTGCCTCTGCAGTTGTTACAGGAGCTGTTTTCTTAACTTCTTTTTCTGCAGTTTCTGCCTGCAGTGCATTTTGTTCTTCTGTCATAATAATTTTAATCTTTCCTCAGCTAATAGGTTGGACATTATGTTTAAATTCGGGCGCAAATGTAATAATAATAATCTGTTTTACACTATTTTCAGAAAAGAAAATATTTATTTCCTTTAGAATTTCCCGACAAGATAAGCCAGTAAAACCACCCTCTTTTTCCTGCCGGCGAAAAAACAGATTGTCCAACGCCTCTTTTTTTCTTCTATCTCACTCGTTTACAGACCTTTTTTCTCGTTCTAAATATTGTTTGGGAGTCATTTGAGTCACCAATTTAAAATTACGATAAAATGAAGTCTGCGAGGCAAAACCGGCAACGATATAAAGGGCGGTCAGGTCGTGTTCTCCTGCCCGGATCGCTTTTATGACATCATCGATACGGATTTTATTAATCCAGGAAGTAAAATTCATACCCGCCTCTTTATTCACGCAAGCCGATACATAAGTCCGGTTAGAACCGACTTCCGTACAAAGTTCGTCGAGCGACAATTCCGGCTTTCGGAACAACTGCCGTTCGACAACCAACCGCTCCAGCCGCATGAATAACTGAGCTTCGGGTGTTTCCGCCTCAGACATCGAAACTCTGTATTCCAAACGCTCCAACTGCTTTTGTTTCCGATAAATATCGTCCAGACGGCGTTGCTTCTGCCTATAAAGTTTCCATAGCATAAGAATAATACCGGCCAATGCCATACAAAGTAGCACCACACCTTGCAACATTCTCTTGCGTACCTTTAACTGTTCGTCCCGGAAATGCAACTGCACTTTCAATTCCTGATTGCGATAGCGCTCTGTCAGTTCCATTTCCTTATACCATACATCCGATTCGGTAAACTTATCCCGCAAAGAATCCCTGAAAAAAAGCATCTTCATCGCCGCTCCCGGATTTCCCTCTGCCCGGTAGTACTCGCTAAGCTGCAAAATCAACTTTAAATAAGGTTTTAAATATACACCTCCGATAGGTGGCGCATCCGAGATACTAAAATCGGGAACTTTAGCGGTCGCCCTCTCCAACAAACGGATTGCTTCCCGTTTATATCCCTGTTCCCATAATTCACAGGCATATCCGGAATAAGCCGGGAAAAGTCCGAAAAGAATCCGGGAGTGATAAGCACTTTCCCACGTTTTCACAGCCTTACGATAATACAATCCCGCGGAATCGGACTTTCCCTGCACCTTGAAAATATCCGCCATATCACTCCATATCCCTGTTTTCAAAAATATCCCTCTTTCCATGCTTTCCAATTGCCTCAATACACAGAGGGCATTCGGGAAATCCTCAACGGTCTGATACACCTTGACCATGCTGCGTAAAATCTTCGTCACATTTTGAGGATCGCTGCAAATTTCTGAATCACGGAGTAATTCCTGCCAGCCCTGAAGCACTTCAGAATAACGTTTAGCCTGGAACCTGTAATTTTGCAACCGGCTCCAGTATTCCCACAAATCCACGAACAACCCTTCCTGCTGACGGATCTGGTAAGCCTGTCTCCAATTAGATATGCCTAAATCGTAATCTCCTCCCCAAACGGCAATATTGGCAAAATTTTCCAATATCCGGACCTGCAAGGTCGGTAACTTTTCTTTTTTAGCCAATTGTAACGCCTCACGCATCCAGGTCCAGGAATCCAACAGATTCAAACGGGCGAATATATCGGCTTTATAGAACAGGTACCAGGCACGCTGCGAAGGATTCAGTCGATATTCTTTCTCCAAACGAACAAATTTTTCCCGTTCTTCCTCCCGTTCCACAGACTCCATATTTTGCCATTCCGTCCGAAAATAATAGCGCAGCCGCTCCATTTCCACTTCCACGGCCTTTTCTTCAGGGGCAATTTCTATCGCTTCCCAAAGCCAGCTTCTCACCTTCTCCTGATAATTCCCTCCGATATCGCTTCTCACGGCTTCCAGCAAAACATCGACCTGCATCGCAACAGGCAACGATTGGGAACACAATATAATCGAATCGCAGAATGATTCTGTAATTCCAACCCGGAACAAAGCCTCACACAATTCCTGTCCCCGTTCCCTGTCTATCTGCTCATTCCTGCATCCTGTCATCCAGAATAAGCAGAAAATAAAACAAGCAATTCGCACCAAACTAATCTGAAATAAAATTATAAAATAAAAAAATAACACTAATTTTGCACACCACGACACAAAGAAATAACAAAATATATAAAACGATACTTATTCATTTAAAAATATTTTCAGAATGATTCATCCGGCTCCGGTAGATAGTGGTATTTCTATAAACACAGGATTATGCGAAGGTTGCGGTGCCTGTATCGATATCTGCGTATTAAAAGTATTTGAGTGGAATCTCAAAACGGGTAAAGCGAAACTCGTCAATCCGAACGCTTGTAGTTTCTGTGGCGACTGCATCAACTTTTGCATGACGCACGCCTTGCGTTTTGTCGATACACCGCCACCTAAAAAATAAATATTTGGAAATTCTCCCCGTTCGATGGAACACCGGAATAGAAAAACATCCCTCTGATTATCTATAAAATAAGTCTGGAATGTATTCCAGACTTATTTTATAGATGAAATATTCAATAAAAATATATACCACTATTTAAATTTTCGCTTATTATTTCGAGATGCCTCTCCCTGTCCTAATTCTTCAGGCTCGGAACATCTTCGTAAAAATCAACGGCAGAATCATTGGTATCCTGATAAATCATCCGTCCGTCTATCTCTCGCACCTTTTTACGATGTAAGGCCTTACCCGCCCAGACTCCTCCGGTGACATAAACGGCACTTTTATCCAGTATAGCCGGAACGCGTTTATAATTAACATATTGCTGCCCTTCTACACATTCCACATAATCCAAAACCCACTCTCTGGGGATCGTCAAATACATAAAACTCGACGTTTCCGGTCTGCCGGGCACATATTTCGTATGAGTGCGGGCATATTCTTCAGCTTCTCCTTCCATCCGGTAAACCACCAGTCCCGGACCACTGCTTCCCAGCGAAAAAGTAGGCGGCAATATCCCGCTCCAATTCAACCAAAACAGCGATAAAGTCTTGACCTCCGGAGTTATTCCCGAAAATTCCGGATTAAAATCACTTCGGTAAAATGCCCAATCGGCCTGCGACAAATCGACGGACTGGGAATGTCCGTATATCCCGGCAGTGTGATTCACGGCATTCACCGCAAGAACCACCTCACACCCGGGCAACAGCGGGTAATCGTGTCCCCGGCCGGGAAATTGCCAGCCACAACGATAAATGGGTAATTCCGGTAATTCGGGATTATCCCTCAGCCATTCCGATTCTGCCGATGCCATAGCGGGCCCCGCAATCCCCACACAAATGCCATCCAGCCAAAGCGTATCCGCCGAATTATTGTAAAGGCTAACATATCCATCGTTTTGATAAGGCCTTCCGTCATCGGTATAGCATCCCGCATAGTATATCTCTTTTACCAGCAAACGACTCAATTGTATTCGTTCTAAAACCATCAGAGTATCGATTCCTTCGTTTCTGACAGTCACCTCGTCCAAACCACCGCTATACCATTCCTCCAGGTTCTTTTGTTCCTCGATCTCTCTTTTCTGTCCGGTCACCCGGTAAATTCCCGGCTCGACTTCACACCCGGCAATACCGTCTCTATCCGTAACAGCAGTATACACCATACCTGTTGTTCGGTTTTTCCACTCCACTTTAACTTGCGAAACATCCGAATCTTCCGGCATATTCACCCGTACCCGGGCCATGACCATTTCCGGCTCATTCACATCATGACGTTCACAACCGGGTAAAACACAAACCGCTAAAATAAATCCTAAAAATTTTTTCATCAGCATATAAAATTTTCCAAGTAAAGCCCGAAATTATAAAAAGAATAGGAACTTTACCGTAACTTTTGAAAAACATATCTGAAATTTCGACAACAAGCACATACAAAATTATATTATTCTGTGCATATCGATTTACGATAATCTATTTTATATTTGCCGCATGTTACGCTATTTAATCTTATTTACAATCCTTCAATTTCCTATTCTTCCGGCCTATCCGCAAGTTCCCCGAGAAACCCGCTTTAGGAACGACACACTACAAGTGATCCATTTACCGGAAGCATTGGTCACAGCCTCAGAAAACAGGGCTCTCTCCACCTCATCCACCTTGAACCGTACGGCTATAGAACACGTACAGCCATTTTCTCTCGCCGACCTCATGCAGCTACTTCCCGGCGGTCTGACACCGGAAGTGAGCCTGCTCTCTCCACAATACCTGCGCATCCGCTCTTCGTATTCCAGCGACCAGACCAACTCTCTCGGGACAGGAATATGGATCGATGGCACAAAAATTTCCAATAATACCAATTTGCAACTCAGATTGTTCGGCGGTACGGAAGCGGAACAAGGCCAGCTGGGATACGACACCCGGCAGCTTTCGCTCGAAAATATCGAATCGGTTGAGATCATAAGGGGAATACCTTCTGCCCGTTACGGCGACATAACATCGGGAGCTGTTCTCATACACAGCCGGACGAAATGTGAACCTCTCACTTTCGATATAAAAGTCACCCCTTTCATCAAAGCCCTGCAAGCCGGCCGGGGATGGAATACGGGAACGGACGGCATTGTAAACCTCTTTGCCGGATACACCCACACTTATGCAGACCAACGTTCGCACGAAAGGTCGTTCCACCGGGGCGGATTGCGGGTAAACTGGTCAGAAAGATTCAGGGCAGCGACTTTCAACGTTTCTCTTGCGGGCAATTTTTCCAAAGATGCCTACAGGCAAGAAAAAGACCGTACAGCAGGAGAATATACCCGTGCGAAACAAGCCGACCTTTCCGCTCATATATATGGCTCCTGGCAAACCAACCTCCGTTACCTGACTTCTCTCGCCTATCGGATAGCGGCTTCCTATTCCCGTCAATACGACAAACAGCGTAAACGCCACACTCAAATGGAATCCATCGGAACACAACGCACGATTGCAGGAGAAGACACGGCATTTTTCATCCCGCCCGATTATTATAGCCTTGCCCGCCTGGAAGGCATCCCCGTCAGCGCAACGGTATCTCTTTCAGCCCACCTGATCCGGCATGGGGAACAATGGAGATCGCACACTTCAGCCGGGGGCGAATGGAACACAGAAGGCAACCGCGGACACGGACGCACGGACGATCCCACACATCCTTCCGGACTTTGGACGCGTCCCCGTTCCTATCGCGACATTCCTTTCCTAACCACCTTTGCAGGTTATATAGAAGAAACTTTTACATGGACGGGCAGAGCCGGCATCCTCTCCGCAGAAGCAGGCACGCGCTTTACTTCTACTCATGCCGGAAACGAACGTTTTTCCTTATCCGTAGAGCCACGCCTTAATATCCGTTATAGCCCTGCTTCCCGGCTCACTTTAAAAGCCGGCTGGGGACGCCTCCGTAAACTCCCCACCCTCTCCTATCTGTTTCCTCCTCCGGTTTATGCCGACCGGATCAGTTTCCTGTACAACGATCTTTCCACAGGTCACCGGCTTGCAGTAATAACCACCGATGTAGTCCGGCAGGTGAATACCTCCTTATCTCTCCCGCGCAACGATAAAACGGAATTAGGTTTTATTTTCCGGTTCCCCGGCCTCGAAATAGATGTTACGGCATTTCACGAACATCTCCGCAAAGGCTTCTCTCTGGAAGACAATGTCCGCCCTTCGGCATCCCGTATCTACCAAAACGATAATATCGGCGGGGCAAAACCGGAATATTCTCCGGAAGGAGTAACCGATCAGGGAATTCCTTTACCTTACTCCTCCGACACCACTTTCCTGCAATATCAGAGAACGGCAAACCGGTTAGAGCAAAAGAAGAAAGGAATTGAATTTACAATTACAACCCGGCAATGGAACACCCTCGCCACAACCTTTATCTTCGATGGCCTATGGCTGCGTACCCAGGAACATACAGGAGGATTTTTCACCCAATACCAGGGTAGTCAAACCGGGGGAAAATCGTATCCTTTCGCAGCGATCTTTGCCAACACGCAAATTCGCATCTACGAACGCCTGAGTACAAACTTCCGGATGGTTACCCATATTCCGTTCATCCGTTTTATCAGTAGCCTGACCTTACAATCGGTATGGATCGACCGAAACCAGCTCAGGCACATGGACAGCAATACGCCGGTCTATATGAAAGACTGCGGGGGAAACTCTTTTCAAGGAAATATATATCAAGACAAAAAACACCACAAATATCAAAATCCCTTATATTATATGGATACCCACGGAGACATTCACCCTTTTACAGCAGAAATGGCAGAGGAGAAGTATTATTCGTCCCTACTTCTTTCGAAGCCCCCTCGCACCTACCTGAAAAATAGCTTTCGTCCCTACTTCCTGTTAAACTTCCGGCTGACGAAAGAGATCGGCTCACACATCCGGCTCACTTTTTACGCCAATAATCTGACCGCACTGAATCCCTCCCGCTATCGGGCTTCGACAGGGAATTACGTCACAGTAAACCCATCCGCCTTTTACGGCGCAGAATTACAACTTCATTTTTAAATTCATCTGTCTATATAAAACCCGATCTCATTAAAATTCTGTTCCAGTAGCCATGTACCGATCCCTTCTCTTCATTCCGTCTTTTGTACTTTTTTTCCTGTTTCCCGGTAATATACTTCAGGCACAGGAATCCGGCAGCTATACCTCGATGAAAACTCCTTTTCCCGAATATTCCCGGAAAAAACAAACCGATGCTCATATAACTTACAGTATTGAAAACGGAGCATTGCGCAATGTTTATACCCCTGAATTAACCCATCGTTACGGAGCTTACATTTCCTCGGCCTATCCATTGAGGCTTACCGTCCTTTCGGGTGAGGCCGGCTATACCCGCTACTATCGGAAAGGGCAACGATACTGCGGCATGTTCCGTCCGGCCTCTCCTTTAATAACTTTCGCCGATACTCTCCCTGGCAACCAAAAAGGAGAAACCTATCACCTGGCAGGAAGCATCGTCCATTCTTTCTCGACTCATTGGAATGGCGGGATAACGCTCGAATACCTGGCCGGAAACAATGCCAAAGACACCGATCCCCGAAATAAAAACGGTCTGAACCGGGTAACCGTCGTACCGGATTTCCAATATTTTGCAGGAACTTTTCAATTAGGGACGAAACTTTATTGGCAATATGAACGGGAGACCGTGAGTTACAATTCGTTCGGCTCCGAAACCAAAAACGGGGTCACCTTTTATCCGCTATGGTTTTATACCGCCGAATCGTTCGCCAACGGACTTAATTCCCAACGCGACTACCGCAGCGATCTCTATAAAATAGAGATAAACCTGCAATACAAAGGAAACACATGGCAAACAGCATTTTATCCGTCCTATTCCCAACGCAACACCTGTATCTGGATAAATCCCGCTAAAAAACAATCGGCCGGAGAAATAGCAAAAGTAAACTTCTGCTTAGAAAATGAAACTCATATTTCTGCTTCCCGGCATACCCATCGGTTCATGTCGCGATTTAGCCATTCCCGGTATAAAATCTACGACATACAACAACAACTCTCTGCAGATAACCGGATTTATGAAACAATACTAAAAATCAAGCGTGCCGGGGTTTCCCGTATCTCCGCAGGATTTCATTACATGATTTCCCCAATATCTCACCCGGACAGAACGGTAAAAATAAGTCTGGAATACAAAAAACGAAACAGTCTATTCCGGTTGCCTCCCACCGATTTTAATCAGGAAATTACACGACTGAATTTTTCGGCAGGCTATACCCGCTCTTTTTCATTATCCGGTCATTTATTAAACAGCGGCCTGCAAACCAGCTATTCCACTGGCTACGGCACACAACCCGACCTTTCGCCCCTGAGCGGCGAATCCATTTTCCGCGTACAGCGTCATACACTCGACCGGGAATTTCAGTACCTTACGGTCTCGACTTTCGGTATAACTGCGAAATTAAGATATACTTTCCCGGTAAACGATTGTCAATCGGACTTCTATATTGAAATTCAAGACCGGTTTCATACCACCTGCCGCACTTCCGGCTGGTCTGCCCGCTCCAATGATTTCAAGTTTTCAGCAGGCGTGTCATTTTGATAGCTATACATCCAAACCGACAAAACAAAAAGACTCTTACAAGAAATTTCTTATAAGAGTCTTTTTATAAAATAGCCTTATTACTATTCCAACAAATCCGGACGCAATTCCCTGGTACGCTCATAAGAGATCTTCTCTTGCCATTCCCTGATCTTAGCGTGGTTTCCGGACAAAAGAATATCGGGAACCCGCCAACCGTTAAACTCTGCCGGACGGGTGTACACAGGAGGAGCCAGCAGATTATCCTGAAAAGAATCGCTTAAAGCGGAACTTTCATCGTTCATTGCCCCGGGTATCAGCCTCACGATAGCATCCGTCATGATACAGGCAGGCAATTCGCCCCCTGTGAGCACATAATCCCCCACGGAAATCTCCCGTGTTACCAAATAATCCCGGATACGCTGGTCGATCCCTTTATAATGCCCGCACAAAATCATGATATTCTCTTTCAAAGACAACTCATTCGCCATTTTCTGGTTAAAAGTCGGAGCATCCGGAGCTGTGTAAATGATTTCGTCATAACGACGCTGAGAAGTCAGCTCATTGATACAATCGAAAACCGGTTGTATCATCATCACCAATCCGGCCTCCCCGCCGAAAGGATAATCGTCCACTTTCCTGAACTTATCTTTCGACCAGTCGCGGATATTATGAATATGAATCTCGACCACCCCTTTATCCCGGGCACGCTTGATGATAGAATGGCTCAAAGGACTTTCCAGCAGTTCCGGAACAACGCTTAATATATCGATTCTCATCTTTCGGTATTTCAAATATTATTTCAAATAATCGTCAAAATAATTCGTCACTTTCTGCATCAAATGTATCCGGTCTTTTCCCATCACATTATGCTGGGCACAGGGATAAGGAAAATAATCCACCTGTACATTATTTTTGATACACTCCCGGATAAAGCTCAGGCTGTGTTCCCAAACAACGACATTATCGATAGCACCCTGACAAATCAGCAATTTCCCTTTCAAATCTTTCGCTTTACGAATCAGGCTCACTTTTTCATACCCTTCGGCATTTGTATGCGGAGAATCCATATAACGTTCGCCATACATCACCTCATACCATTTCCAATCGATCACAGGACCTCCGGCCACACCCACCTTAAAGACTTCCGGATAATTGGTAATCAGAGAAATAGTCATAAATCCACCGTAACTCCAACCGTGTACCCCTATCCGGTCGGCATCCACCCAGGGCAAAGACTTCAGAAACTTCACCCCTTCCATCTGATCGGCCATTTCCGCCTGTCCGCATTGTCCGTGTATCGCCTTTTCAAACTCTGCCCCCCGGTTGGAAGTTCCCCGGTTGTCCATAACAAACACTACATATCCGCGCTGTGCCATATACATTTCCCAGCGCCTCAACTCTCCCTGCCAGGTGTTTTTCACCATTTGCGAGTGCGGACCGCCATACACATAAACGATCACCGGATATTTCTTAGAAGCGTCGAAACCGGCCGGTTTGATCAGGCGATAATAATTATCGAACTCACCGTCTGCACTCTTCACCGTCCCCAGCGTAATCTCACCGTAATTATAATCCCGATTCGGATTTTCCGCCCGCAACAACTCACGTACGACTTTTCCGTCGTTTTGTACCAATTCTATCACCCGGGGCACATTCAGGCTACTGTAACTGTCTATAAAATATTTCTTGTCCGCACTCATCGCCACACTATGCCAGCCCTCTGCCTTGGTCAGGCGCGTTTTCTTACCCGACTTCAAATCGACACGGAATAGATGATTTTCCACCGGACTGACTTCTGCCGAAGTGTAGTAAACAAACTTACCGTCTTCACCGACGAAAGCAACATCGGCATCGACATCCGTAACCCTTTTCAATATCTTACCGCTATGGGCATCACACAAATAGAGATTAAAATAACCGTCCCGGTTATTGGTACGGTATATGAATTTAGAAGGATCGTTTTTCAAAAATATCACAGGGTTCAAAGGCTCTACATACCGATCGTTCTTTTCTTCCAGTAAAGTTTTTACAAAAGCCCCGGTTTTAGCACAATACCGATTCAGCCGCATCTGTTTCTGGGCACGGTCGAGCACCTGCACATAAATGAAATCGGATGCAGGCGACCATGCAATATTGGTCAGGTATTGTTCCCGGCCGAAATCGGTGACATCTAAAAATACCGTTTTTCCCGAAGCCAAATCATACACACCCAGGCTGACCTGTTCAGACTTCATTCCGGCCATAGGATATTTGATTTCATTCAAAGTTCCCGTCCGGGTCGTAATATCCAATAAAGGGAAAGTTCCCACTTCGCTTTCGTCTTTCCGGTAAAAAGCCAGTAGCTTTTCATCGGGCGACCAAAAAATGCCTCCCTGTATGCCAAACTCGCTACGGCTCACCGTTTGTCCGTTCACCAGGTTCTTATCTTCGTCCCTCGTTACGGCAAATTCATTGCTATTGGCATCCACATAATACAAATTATTATTCTTCGTATAAGCGATTGCATTTTTAGCGGGAACCGCATTTTGCGCACCTTTCGGCAACATAAATACCCGTTCTAATTTCTTTCCGGGCACATTGATCTCATACCATTTATCCTGCCGTGTTACCACGATCGTATTTGCATCCTTCCAACGATACCTCGGCCAGCCTTTTAAATCGGCTTCAAGAACACGGTTCAATTCTTCCACATTCATTAAAACCTTTTTCTCTCCTCCCGGAACCTCTTCTCCCCATAAGTCCGTCCCTTCCGTCCAGGTCAATACAGGCAAGTTTCCCTGCCACTGTAAATTACGATTTTTGGGAAATAAATGATACCCCAAAACGGCCTCCTCCATGGTCAGCATTTTTTTACCGGAATCTTTCCCCGGCATTTCTTCCGGAACATTTCCGGCAACCAGATTCATCATAACTCCTGCCCCTATTAAGGTCAATAATATACGTTTCATTCTATCTGAATTAAAATTTATGGTCTTTATTCCACTTTCAGCCGCCGATTCGTTTTTAAGCCCAAACCGGACCATCGTAAAAAGTAAAATCCACAACATCTTCTTCTCTCCACGGGAATATCTTTACTTCTTTACATGCATACGGCCTTCACACGAAAAGGAACAAAGATAATATTTTATCATAAAATGAAAAAATCCGGTTCCCCTCTTTGGTTTTCTCCCCTCTATTTTCAGTTGCCGAGACAAAACCCGCTGCCATTTTCATACCCTCTCCGAATAGGACTCCCCCCTATCCGTTCGCACAAACCTACCAGACGCAAGTCCCTATGTATAGGCAAAGAAATATATATCCCGGCAATCTTTCCCGATAATTCTTCGCCGTTTTCCCTTTTTTTATATTTTTGTATTCCGAATTAATCATCGAAACGCATGGATACAACAATTATCGGAGTGGCTGGCGGTACAGCATCGGGTAAATCGACCTTAGTAAAAAAATTGCAAGAAACTTTCAAAGGGGAAAGCGTGATCACGATCTGCCACGATTATTATTATAAAGCACACGATGAATTGCCCTACGAAGAACGGACAAAATTAAATTACGACCACCCGAACGCCTTCGACACCGATATGATGATCGATGATATTATCGCCCTCAAAGAAGGAAATCCCATTCATTGCCCCGTATATTCATTTGTCAATCACAACCGGACGGATAAGACGCTAAAGGTCGATCCGGCGCAGGTGATTATCATCGATGGGATTCTGATCCTTGAAAACAAGCAACTACGCGATTTGATGGATGTAAAAGTATATGTCGATACGGATGCCGACGTACGTCTCGGACGGCGGTTATTGAGAGACGTACAGGAACGGGGCAGAAGCATCGAATCGGTACTGACCCAATATTTTTGTACCGTGAAACCTATGCACGATGAATTTGTCGAGCCTTCCAAACGCTATGCCGACATTATCATCCCGGAAGGCGGGTTCAACTCCGTGGCTCTTAGTATTTTGATTCAAAATATCAAATCATTGATAGAAAGGTAATCAGCCTCAAGGAATAACGACCAGTTTCTCTCTGGCTTCTTCCCTGGACATCAAATTAAAATGCCACCACTCACTGTGCAAAGGGCGAAACCCGGCTTCTTTCATCACCTGCCTCAATAATCTCCGGTTTTCCAAAGCAGAAAGAGTTATCCTCCCCTGATTCAGCAACATTTCTTCCCGGTCGGGACGGGCTTCATCGCCGAAATAATCTACAGGGCTTCCCATGTCCACGGTCTGTCCTACCGAATCGATCAGGGAAATATCCACGGCAGCACCATAATTATGCAAGCCTCCGCCACGTGCCGGATTACTCACATATACCTGTTTGTCCGTATGTTTCACCCGGTCCCACATCAGCTGTTGCACCGACATGGGACGTGCTGCATCGTAAATAATCAAACTCCAATAGGGCCGGATAGCCTTCAGCCGGCGTTGCGCATCGGCAACCCGGCGTGCCGTTTCAGGCAATAAAAAAGCCTTCTGTATATCTGCATATAAAATCTGTCCCGCAAAATTATTTGCCGTAGCGTACATCAGGCAAACTTCAATGGAAGGATCGATCTCGGCTATATCTATCAACCCGGTTGCCCTCAATCGTTTTTCGGTTTCCGTATCCGGCTGCGATACAAGCCCGGCGGAATCAGGTAAGGGCAATTCGGTCCAAACAGAAACACTTTCCCTTTCCGGCATAACGGACATATCCTCCTGCAAAACCTGTCGTTTTTCCGTCCGGTATTTACACCCCATGAAAACGGTTATCCCCAGCACGCCTAAAACAAATAACCGGATTTTTCTCATGTACACAGATTTTCAGTTCTTCAAACCATCCGGCTCTTCTTCTCCGCATGAAAAGTTCTCCGGAAATCTCGGATTTGCATCTTTATAAGTCCTCATAATGTATTCCAGATCGGCATCGACATCATCGGTCGGCCAAAACAAAGGTCCTACTTCACAGAATTTCCCTTTATAATCGATCCTGCCTAAATACACAGGAACGCCTGCCGCTTTGGCAATCACTAAAAAGCCTTTCTTCCACTTTTTACGTTTTTTCCGGCTGCCTTCGGGAGTGATACAAAGATACATGGAATCCCGTTTTTTAAATTCCTCCACCATGTGATCTACCAACTGGCTGTCCCGGTTCCCCCGATCGACCGGAATCACCCGCAATGCTCTTAAAATAGCTCCTAAAGGAAAAAAGAAAAATTCTTTTTTCATCAAGATATAAGCCGGAATATTCTGACTTAAAAAAGCAAGTTCTCCCCATACAAAATCCCAGTTAGAAGTATGCGGAACCGATATAATGACCGCCTTTTTCTCCTCAGGCAACTCTCCCTTGAAAGACCAGCCGCCGAGCCACATCAAAAATCTTGCGAAATATTTCATTTCTTTCGTTATATAAAAAACAAAACTCCAAAACTCTCCGTCATTATAAGTAACTCACTTTACAAAAGCAAATTCTTACCACTATTTTCGACAAAATTAGTACAAATCGGGCAAAAACATCTTGAATAATCAAAAATTACTTATTTTTGTCTGTAAAGTTAAGAACACATCTATGAAAAAGCTATTATTATCTATTGCATTATGCTCTTGTGCAGCCTTTGCCTTTGCACAGGACGGTAAAACCTTCATATTAAGCAACAACCTGCCCGTAGGACAAAACCTGAAAAACAACACGCCCATCGAAGGGACGAGTTATGTTTTTGAAAGCCCGATAAGCAGTCTCAGCGTTGATACCAAAAATCAAACGGCTTTGGTATTGTTACAACACAAATCCAACTATTTTACAAAGGGCATCTTATTGAATTATAATCTGGGAAAAAAAGAAACCATCTGGGAAAAACCCGTTAATCTAAACAAAGAAAAAATAAACCTTATCCCCGGTCTGGCTATCGTTAAGGGCACGAAACAATCCACCGCCCTCAATCCGGTTGCCGGAGACTCGTTATGGCAAACGACAACAGACTTCTTTTACACAGACTCTGAAGCCGGAGTCGGGCTTGGATTTCCACAAAAAAGATTCACGGTATCCAGAGAATTGAACAGCATCGACCTATCCGACGGTAAAGTATTGTGGAGCCGTAAGTTTAACCATCAGTTCGGAATCAACAGCGTTACTCCGATAAACAAAGAAACCGTCCTCATCGTTACAGACAAATTATACGGTTTGAACCTGAAAAACAATACCGGCTGGAACTATCAGATCACCACCGGCACAACAACCCTACCGGAAACGATCAACCTAAAAATCGACAATAAATACATTGAAGATACGGACTATAACATCCTGCAAGACGGTAAGACGGTTTGCGGACTGGTTTCCGACCCGCTTATTCAGGACAATAAAATATATATTGCCAGCGAAGATCAGGTAACCTGCTTATCCGAAGACGGAAAAGTTATTTGGAAAACTCCGTTGCCTGAGAAACTGACCAGCCGCCTGCGTATTTTTGCAGATAAAGGCATACTCTATGTGATCAATACGGGATATGCTTATTTCGACGGTAAAAAAATTCAATACGGAATGCCGTTCGTCGCTGCTTTCGAACAGGAAAACGGCAAACAGATCTACATGACCAACCTTGAAAAAGGCTTCGTCGTAGATTACCAGGTAGCGGACAACAAACTCTATCTTTTACAGCCTCTTCGTATGGCAACGATAGACCTGGCTTCCGGCAATCTACTTTCCAGAGAAGTATTGCCTGTACCCGATCGGACAGAAATTATTGCTTTTCCGCATATCGGCTTTTATGAAGCGGAAGGTAACGCTTACAAACCGCTCGTGTCCGACAACACCCGCCTATACATGATCAATGCACGCGGAAAACTGGTTGCTTATGAGCTTGCCACAAAGACCTTCACTCAGGTAGATCCGGAAAAATTGTTCCGGGAATCGTTCCGCACGGACGATTTCGTATGTATCAGCCAAAATAAAAACTCGGTCGTTCTCGACAACAACGGACACGCCATCGCACAGCTACAATTAGGAGCAGGAAGTTTTGCCGATGTAAACCGGGTTTATTTTGTCACCGACAACATTCTTTACACGGTTGGTATAGATGCCATTCTGGGAAAATAAATAAAGCGATTATTTTGCATTCCAAAAATATATATTACCTTTGCACGACGAAAAATTTATCCTCAGGGGTACAATAAGCGGAAGAACTCCCACCCCGTGGTCTAACATTAAAACAATAAAAAATGTACGCTATTGTTGAAATTGCAGGACAGCAGTTTAAAGTTGAAAAAGACAGAAAAGTGTTCGTTCACAGATTGGCAGCCGAAGAAGGTGCACAAGTAGAATTTGACAACGTTCTTCTCGTTGATAACGAAGGAACTGTAAAAATCGGTACACCGAAAGTAGAAGGCGCTAAAGTTACTGCTAAAGTATTGGCACACGTAAAAGCCGACAAAGTGATTATCTTCAAAAAGAAAAGAAGAAAAACTTTTGAAAGAAAGAATGGTCATCGTCAATGTATGACCCAGATTCAAATCGACTCTATCAACGCTTAATTTATTATTGTAACTTCTAAATTTTTTATACGATATGGCACACAAGAAAGGGGTCGGAAGTTCAAAGAACGGCCGTGAATCAGAAAGCAAACGATTAGGAGTAAAAATCTGGGGCGGACAATTTGCAAAAGCAGGTAATATCCTGGTTCGTCAAAGAGGTACAGTACACAATCCGGGCGAAAATGTTGGTATCGGTAAAGACCACACCCTATTCGCACTGGTGGATGGAACTGTTGTTTTCGAAAAAAAGAAAAACAACAAATCGTATGTTTCAGTTGAAGCTATTGCAGAATAAACTGAAAGGTAATGAGATATTAAACTCCTGTATTCTGTCGAATGCAGGAGTTTTTTTATAATTTTATGCCCTAAATAATTGACGATTATAAAATCAAACAATCATGTTGAATCTGAAATTTATCCAGGAAAACAAAGAAGCGGTTATCGAACGACTGGCAGTGAAAAACTTCGATGCCAGGGAAGCTGTTGAAAAAATTATACTTCTTGACGAACAACGCAAGACTTTACAGCAAGAAGCCGAATCCAAACAAGCCCAAATGAATACGATCGCGAAACAAATCGGAGCATTGATGCAATCGGGTAAAAAGGAAGAAGCAGAAAAAGCACGTCAGGAAACAACGGAATTGAAAAACTCGATCGCAGACCTGAACAACCGCCGTACCGAAGTAGGTAATGAACTGACAACGATATTACTTCGTTTGCCGAACCTGCCCCACATTTCCGTAGCGAAAGGAAAATCAGAAGCCGATAACGTGATTGTTAAAATAGTCGATACGATCCCTCAGAAACACGAGAACGACATTCCGCATTGGGAATTGGCTAAAAAATACGATCTTATCGATTTTGAAACAGGGGTGAAAATTACCGGAGCGGGTTTTCCGCTTTACAAAGGACTGGGAGCCCGTTTGCAACGTGCATTGATCAACTTCTTCCTCGACGAAAACATTAAAGCCGGTTATCAGGAAGTGCAGCCGCCTTTAATGGTAAATGCCGATTCCGGTTATGGAACAGGCCAGCTGCCGGACAAAGACGGACAGATGTACTATGTGAACGAAGATAACCTCTACCTGATCCCGACAGCAGAAGTCCCGGTAACAAACATCTACCGCGATGTAATCCTCGACGGAGAACAACTACCTGTTAAAAATACCGCCTACTCTGCTTGTTTCCGCCGCGAAGCGGGTTCTTACGGCAAAGACGTACGAGGTTTGAACCGCCTGCACCAATTCGACAAAGTGGAAATCGTACAGATTACGAAACCGGAATGGTCTTACGAAGCTTTAGACGGTATGGTAAAGCATGTAGAAAGCTTACTGATCAAATTAGACCTTCCTTACCGTATTGTACGCCTGTGCGGTGGCGATATCAGTTTCACCTCTGCCCTGACATACGACTTTGAAGTATATTCCAAAGCTCAGGATAAATGGCTGGAAGTTAGTTCCGTATCCAATTTTGAAGATTTTCAGGCCAACCGCCTGAAACTACGCTTTAAAAACAAAGGCGATAAAAAAACGATCACCGCCCACACCTTAAACGGCAGTTCGCTCGCATTACCGCGAATCGTGGCCGCTTTACTGGAAAACAATCAATGTGCGGACGGCATCCGCTTACCGCAGGTATTGCAGCCATTCATGGGAACCGACATCATCAAATAACACACCGGATTTCTCCGGTAACCGATCAGAGAAGGTAAAAGCTGTATAACATGGCTTTTACCTTCTTTCATTTCTTGAAATTGGCACGAAAAAACGTATATTTGCAAACAGTACAGTTAATTGAAACATGAAATTTATTACAGCTATACTTCTCGCCTTACTTCCTTTGTTCGCACAAGCGCAACAAGGCGATACCCAATTAGCCTACACTTACTACCAAAACAAAGAATACGATAAAGCTGCCGAATTATTTCTAAAATTGTACGAACGTACCCGTTCTTCCAACTTTCTGGATTACCATATCGTGAGCCTCATCAACGGGCAGCATTATGACAAAGCGGAAGAAACGTTGAAAAAATTAATCAAGGAAGACAACGGCAACAAAGAATTTCTGATTAACCTCGGTTACGTCTATCTTCAGCAGGGCAAACCTAAAAAAGCCGACGATTGCTTTCAGAAAGCAATCGATAAACTGGCTCCCGCTTCATCGGACATCATCAGGCTGGCTTATCGGTTCAGAGATATCCGCGAATATGAATGGGCGGTGAAAACTTACGAAAAAGGACGAATTTTAGTCAAGCAACCCGATGCGTTTATCAGCGAATTAGGAGACTGTTACATGATGGAACGCAATTACGAAAAAATGTTCGATCTTTTCATTCAGGCTTTGGAAAAAGATCCTTCATCCGTCGATGCCATTACGGCAAAGCTCAGCTTTGCCCGTTCTTACGACATCATTAACAGCGTAGATACCGTACTCGACAGGAAACTGGCACAAATATTTAAAACTCCCGATTACAATCCGGTATTCGACGAATTAGCGGTATGGTACGATCTGCAAAAGAAAGACTTCGAATCGGCCTTGCAACATGCCGTCAAGCTCAACGCAAAATCACCCGATAAACTCCATACATTTTACAACATAGCCCAAAATGCCTCCCGTTCGGGACGATACGACATTGCCCGCCGGACATACGGAAAAATCCTCGAAAAAGGAAAAGACGACAACCCATATTACACTCTGGCAGAAAAAGAGATCTTAAACTGTAAATACCAGGAATACAATCAGCGACAAAGCAAGCCGGAACAATATGCAGCTCTGGCAAAAGAATGTGCGGCCTACTTGCAGCAATACACATACAACTATGCAAATGCCGACATCGCTATATTGCTTTCCGATATTTACGCTTATCGTCTTGCCCTCCCCGATTCGGCAGACCAAACCCTGCAACGTGCGGAAAAAGCAAAACTGATGAACAACAACGTTCTTTATACCGTAAAAAGTAAAAGGGCAGACTTACTCACTTACATGGATAATCCCTGGGAAGCGACAATCTTATATACTCAGATTGAAAAAGCCAACCCCAACAACGATATAGGCTATGAAGCCAAATTGAAGAAAGCTCAATTAGCCTACTATTCAGGCGACCTATTGTGGGCAAAAGCTCAATTCGATGTACTAAAGGGCGCTACGACAAAACTGATCTCGAACGATGCAATCAAAATGTCGCACTTTATCAACATGAATTATGAAAAAGACGGGGATAACAGCGGACTTGAAAAACTCGCCGCTACGGAATACCGGATATATAAAAAACAATATCAGGCAGCCCTCCCGGTTTTAGACAGCCTTATCGGTAACAGCAGTCCGGAGATCGCCGATTACACCTCATTGCTTAAAGCAAAAGTGCTCGCTCAGGAATTTAAGCACCAGGAAGCAGCAGAAATTCTTGAAAAACTGAAAAACGAATCGGAGCAAATCTATATACAGGCAGAAGCCATTTATGAGCTGGCGGCTCTCAAAGTGAAAATGAAAGAAAAAGTACAGGCTTTGGCACTTTACAAACAATTAGTGTCCGAATATTCGGGAAGTGTCTATAGCGTAGAAGGCGGAAGACTCTACCGGGAATTGGAAAAAAATTAAGCGGAAAAACACCAAACCACTTTCTACACTCTGTCATAAATTAAATTGGAAAATATGCGGCATATTCACAATACCAGTTTTATCATCGATGAATCTATCGAAAAACAATGGGTAGATTTTATGCAGGCACATTATATCGATGTACTGAAAAACAATAATGTCAGCCAGGATGTGATTTTTACAAAAGTATCGATCGACCAACCGGAAGGAAAAACCTACTCGATACAAGTCGTTTTCGACAGTAAACGGCAAATGGAACAATTCCTGGAAAACTGGTTGCCGGAAATCGAAGAGAGGCTGATTGAGAGCTACCGCAACCGCTATCTCTGTTTTAGTAGTATCCTGACTGAACTTTAATATGGAAAAATTAATTATGGGGATAGACCCCGGTACAAATTTTATGGGTTACGCTATTATCCGTACTTTCGGCAAAAGTAAAAAACCGGAATTAGTGGTATCGGGGGTATTGGATATGAACAAAATGACAGACCCCTATCTGAAATTACAACGTATTTTCAAACGTACCTTGCAAGTGATCGATAACTACCAGCCGGACGAATTAGCCATCGAATCGCAATTCTTCGGAAAAAATATTCAATCCATGTTAAAATTAGGACGGGCACAAGGAGTAGCTATCGCCGCCGCCCTACAACGAGATATTCCAATCTTTGAATATGCGCCCAAAAAAATAAAAATGAGCGTCACCGGAACCGGAAGCGCCTCTAAAGAACAAATAGCATTGTTGTTGGGAAAATTTATGGTATTGAATACTACTTCGGAACAACTCGACGAAACTGATGCTATCGCCATTGCCTACTGTCATTACTTACAAAGTAGTGCTCCCTTTTCCTCTGAAGGAACGAATTGTAAAAATTGGAGTGATTTTATAAAAAAGAATCCCGACAAAATAGTGTAATGCTTATCGACAACACCAATATTCTACGAAAAGAGCAAACGAATCGAAACGGAAAGGTTTGATATAACAGGCTTTACAACCGGTATCCATCAATTTACGATCACAAACATCTCCCGGCTCCGACGATAAAGCGACAAGATTGACTTTATCATATTGCAATTGTTTTGCAAACTCATACTGCGGTTTCAGAAAACAAATATCGATTAACAAAAGATTGTAATCGTTCGCCTGCCTTTTTTTCACAATATCATCCTGATTATTGGCATGATCCAACACAAATCCTTTCTGTAAAATTTTGCTGATCAGCAAAAAATCCAAATCAGAACAAGCCACAAGTACTCTTTTATTTTCTATACAGTCCATTTATGTAAACCTTATTCACTCGGAGTGACACGCTTTCATATCTAAAAAAAATGTTCGATTAATTAGTGTACTTATTTCACGATATTTTTACAAATGTAAAAAATCAATTCATAAATTAAAATACATTCAATCAATTTATTGAAAATAAAATTGCATTTAATGTCAGATCATTTTTTATACTAAATTAATCGAACGTTTTACAATAGAGTTAATATTCTGAATATCAAACAAAAAACATAATATAACCTCTAAAAAGCATAGATTTCGATTTTTCCCTTTATTATTTCTTCCAGGTAGTAAAAACACCACCCCCGAATAAGCATTTCATTATATCGAATTCACCTTTATTAACGCTAATTTTGTAGAGATTTATTATGTCCAGGCAATGGTACACGCAAACCGTACGAAGTCGGTTGCAAAGGTGAAATTCTTAACTCAAAACCTGAAATGTCAGCTTTAGCAGAAGAACTGAAAAAGGATATTCATTATATCGAGGGAATGAATAGCTGTATGAACTGTGGAGTATGCACGGCAATCTGCCCATCTGCTGAATTCTATAACTACGATCCACGGATCGTTGTCGATACGGTACAAAGGCAAGATGAAGAAGGTATCGAAGCTCTATTAAAATCTGAAACAATATGGTATTGCGGCGAATGTATGTCGTGCAAGACCCGCTGTCCGCGTTGTAACACTCCCGGTGGTATTATTATGGCACTTCGGAAACTCTCACAGGAAAAAGGCTATTTTACCCTATCGGAAAAAGGACGCCAGCAATTCGCCCTGAAAAGAGTGTTGGGAAGTAATATACTGGAAGTAGGTTATTGTATCACTCCCGATATTGTGAAGCCGGAAATGCACCCGGAACAAGGTCCTGTATGGGAATGGATATACGAACACCGGGACGATGTTTATGAACGGGTCCATTCCAATTACCGTAAAACCGGTCCCGGCGCCCTGCGCAAAGTGGACGATGAATCTTTAGACGAACTGCGCCGCATATTCGAAGTCACCGGAGGCAAAGAATTTATGGATAAGATCGAAGAATATTCCGCTCAAAAAGCCAAAGAAGACGGAATGGATATCGAAAGCTATTTTTTACATGCCGCAATGGATAATAACGGGACACATGGAGGAAACCATACCTCCGAATGATAAGAACAGACCATGAATTTAGAAGGGAAACGACAAATATGGAAGGACTATCAAAAAGAGATAGCCGACGATAAATATTATTACGCGCGAAGCTGTATCCGCCAGACCTTTTTTCCAGGGTCGGAATGGGCTTATCTGGATATATTGGGAAAACGATTAGGGAAAAAGGTATTCGACGATCCACGCCACACCACCTGTACAGGGATCGGCTATCATTCGGATGTCGTTCCGGTGGAAACGATCATGACTGTCGTTGCCCGGCATTTTGCCTTGATGACAGAAGCCGGATACGAAAACATGACGCCTTCCTGTATCACCTCTTTCGGCATATACACGGAAATTCTGGAAACCTGGCATCATCATCCTGAAATGGAAGCCAAAACCAGAGAATTTTTATGGAAAGCGACGAAACGGGAATTCAATACCCCCAAAAATTTAGCGCATACTTCCGATGTAATCTATAAATTCCGCCATGAAATCGCCGCACAAGCCACCCACCAGCTTAAAGATGTACACACAGGACGTCCTTTACAGGTAGTGGATCACATTGGCTGCCATTATGCCAAAATGTTCCCTGACAAAGGAGTCGGAGGAGCAGAATTTCCTGCCGTATTGAGCGGAATGGTATCGGCATGGGGAGGCGAATCCGTGGATTATCCGGAACGCAGGCATTGTTGCGGTTTCGGCTTTCGTAATTATTTAGTTATGGCTAACCGCGGATTTTCCGTGGCAAACTCTAAAAAGAAATTTGAATCGATGCAACCTTACGAACCGGATTTCATCGTGACAAACTGTCCCGGTTGTGCCATGTTTCTCGACAAATGGCAATATACGATCAGTGAAATGGAAGGCACTGTATATGGAAAAAACGGTTATGGAATCCCGGTACTTACCTATGAAGAAATGGCCGCACTCGTATCGGGCTACGATCCCTGGGAAATAGGTCTGCAAATGCATCAGGTAAGTGTCGAGCCCCTGCTCGATAAAATGGGGATCTCCTATGACCCCGATGCGAAATACAAGAACCGGAAAGGTGAGGACATCGGACATCCGCAATGTCCTACCTATCTGAAAGTGTGACCTGAACGAGATTTTCACTCCACCTCACAAAAGTAAAATACATGAACGTAATCATCATAGGTGCAGGCCCTGCCGGATGCGAAGCGGCTTTTCGGTTGGCACAAGAAGGGAAAAAAGTAGAACTGGTCGAAAAAGAAAACGAGACCGGAGGTAATTTAGGAAATTGGTATCAACTATTTCCCGACCGGAAGAGTGCCGCCGAACTCAACCAAATGTTACGCCGACAGGTTCAACACCCTAATATCACGCTGCACTTAGGCAGCGAACCGGTAAAGATCGAACATCGGGCGGACAAAAATTTTTCAGTACAACTCAATACAGGTACTTTACTTGAGGGAAATGCCTTACTGATAGCCACAGGATTCCGCCTTTTCGATGCTCACCGGAAAGAAGAATACGGTTACGGAATCTATGAAAACGTAATCACTTCCGTAGAATTAGAAAATTTCTTTACCAACCACCGGTTGGTTACTTCTACCGGCACTCCTCCCCAACGGATCGGACTGATTCATTGTGTCGGTTCCCGCGACGAAAAAATATGTAATTTCCATTGCTCCAAGCTATGTTGCATCACGGCGGTAAAACAAGCCATCGAAATACGCGAAATGCTCCCTACGGCAGAAATTCTTTGTTTTTATATGGATATGCGTATGTTCGGGCCGGGATATGAAGAGTTGTACCGGGAAGCACAGGAAAAATACAATATTAAATTTGTTCGAGGACGGCTTTCCGAAGCTTCCGAAAATCAACAGAAACAATTAATAATCAAAGCAGAGGACACCCTGATCGGCAGACCGTTGAAAATGACGCTCGACTTAATGGTGTTGATGATAGGCATGGAATCTTCCAATGGTAGCCGGCAAATGGCTTCTATGCTTAACCTGAAAACAGCCCCCAACGGTTTTATTCAGGTGGCAGACCCGCATCATTCGACCAATAAAACCAATATAGAAGGCATTTTCATTGCCGGTTGCAGTTCCTCGCCTATGAACCTGACAGATACCCTGACGGATGCCCGTTCTGCCGCAGTTACCATTAGCAATTACTTGAATCAAAACTGATATGACTATATTTTGGGGATATTCCATAGCAGAAGCGCGAGTGATAAGCTACGACAAAAACGATAAAACTTTTGCCGCTTTCCTCACACAAAAATCACCGGACAGCAAGCTCTGTGTGGGATGCGGTTGTTGTACGGCATCCTGTACGGCAGGCAACCTCACCGATTTTAATATCCGGAAATTACAAATGTTGGTGAAACGGGGTGAGAACAACGAAGCCAAAAACCAATTACACAAATGTATGCTTTGCGGCAAATGCCAGCTCGTTTGTCCCAGAGGGGTAGATACCCGGAAAATGATCCTGACCATGCTGGAATATCTGAACCGGGAGAAACAATCCACAGGACGTTAAGCGAATAAACAACGCCGGTATAACCCAAAACTCAAAATCCTATGTATTACGATCCTTTTGTACTACCGTTCACAATCGGCCTCAATATATTGCTGATCTATCTGGTTATTAAATATTTCCGGTGGATACGTACCTTTTCAAACAAAGATAAACGAACGATCCGACATAACTTTTTCAGCCTTAAAACTTTAAAGGCTTGTAAGGAGGTGTTTTTAGAAAGCCTCGTACACCATAAGATTTTTCGGACTAACCCCTTTTTAGGCTATATGCACATGTGTTTCGGCCTCGGATGGTTTCTATTGATCGTAGTTGGAAAAATCGAATCGCTGGTGTATCACACCAGTCTTTTCAATCCCCCTTATTTCGCTATCTTTTTCCGTTACTTTCATCCGGCAAATGAAACATTCCCACATAGCAATACTTTTGCCTTCCTGATGGATCTCATTTTATTGATGATCCTTTCCGGTCTGACCCTGGCTTTATTGAAAAGAATATATTCCCGGGCTTTAGGATTAAAAAAAACGACGAACCACCGTCCGTTCGATCTACTGATCCTGACCGTATTATGGTTGATATTCCCGCTTCGCTTTCTGGCGGAAAGCTTTACCAGCGGTGTACGCGGAGGCGGTGGTTTCCTGACACACACTGCAGGTAATTTTTTCGGAACATTTCTTCCTATCGAGCAGCTGGCATACCCTGCCTGGTGGGCATATTCTTCTGCACTAGGAATATTTTTCCTGCTTTTGCCTTTCTCCCGTTACATGCATATCCCCACCGAGATTGTCTATATCTTTTTGAAAAACTGGGGTGTCAAACAAGGACGTAAATTCAATGGTTTCAGCCAATTCCAACTCTATGCCTGTTCCCGTTGCGGCATTTGCATAGACCGTTGCCAACTGGGAACGACTTTAGGCCTGACAGACACCCAGCCTGTATATTTCCTTAAAAAATTAAGGCATCATAAAGAGCATGCCGTTCAGGTGGAAAACTGCCTGATGTGCGGACGCTGTGAAGCTGCCTGTCCTGTAGATTTACGCTTAAATGCGTTACGGTTAAGCCAGCGTCCGGACTTTACCCGTATCACGAAAGAAACCTACGACTACGTTAAAATTCCGGCACTACAACCGGCCAAAGTAGCCTATTTCGCCGGATGCATGGGACATCTGACTCCCACTGTGCCGAAAGCAATGCGTACCATTTTTCAGAAAGCAGGTATAAGTTACTCTTTCATCGACGAAAAAGGCGGTGTATGTTGCGGGCGTCCGTTGAAACTATCGGGCAATTACAATGCCGCTTTAGTCATCGTCGAAAAAAACCGGCAGATCATAGAAAATAGCGGAGCGACTATATTGGTCACCTCCTGCCCCATTTGTTACAAAACTTTTAAAGAAGATTATGCCCTGAATATCCCGGTCGTTCATCACACGGAATATATCCGGCAACTTATCCGTGAAGGACTTCTTTCCCCCCGTCAAAGCGACATAAAAACCGTGTTTCATAATCCTTGCGAATTAGGGCGCGGATGCGATGTATATGCGGCTCCCGACGAAGTGCTCAAAACGGTCAGCCGGAAATTGGCCACCCGATACGATGGCCGCAATTCGCTATGTTGCGGAGGCTCTCTGGCCAATACGCATATTACGGCTCAACAACGCACACAACTCGGTACGGCAACCCTGAACGCTTATGCAGCTTATCACCCCGATGTAGTGGTAACCGCTTGTCCCCTATGCAAAAAAACATTTGCCAAAGCCGAAAATCCGGTTCCGGTGAAAGATATTGCAGAGATCGTTGCCGAAAACTGTTAAATGGAAAACCGGAGATACGGAATATATGGGAGAATTTTAGTACATTTGGACAAAGAAAATCTGAAATAGCTATGCTCTGGACAAAACAACAGCAAGACATCCTCGACCACTTTATCTCGGAAATTAAAAACATACGATGGTTTCAAACCGCAGGACAGCCTTCCGAACAATATATGGTTGTGGATTCCGTCTGGGAAGCTTGTGACACTTATGGAAAACAAATGTGTGAAGTGTGGGGTAAAAATAGCGAAAACATAGAAGAAGAGAGCCTGAAAAAACTTTCCAATGCACAAATCGATGCCGTATTTGAAGCGATCAGTCTGGCTATCGGGAACGAAGTTTACGAAGCTCTTTGCGATTTGGAAGATAAAATCGGAGAGGAAACCGGAGAAGATCAATCCGGACTGGAAGATGAAATACTCGACTTCATCAAACGCGACACGGCCTGGGCAGCTATCGAAAGGATTTTAGGACAAAAAGGATTTTTCTCCCACGTTTACGACATCAACCGGACAGGCCGCTGGGCTTGCTCGTGGGTAGGAAAATTCCCGGCAGGCAATTTCATCATCATGTAGTAATCTTACTCGGTCAATAAAAAATTTATTTCGGCTTTTATGATATGATTCTTTGCCGGGTCTATCGTAAGGCGGCGAAATAGCAGACGGAAATTTTCCGTATCACAGATCATAAACCGATTCGCCTTCCCAACCAGCTCTTCCCGGCTGTATTTCCGGCTAAGCCCGGCTTCCGACAAACGTTCTGCAAACCATTGGTCTAAATCGATTTCCGTAACCACTTGATCCTGATTTTTCACGGTCAATTTTCCGGCATTCAAATCGGCACTGTATTCCTGTACCGTCCACTCTTCTTGTCCTACCCGCCAAATAGTAGAAAATCGCCGGATATCCATTCCGTCCAAGGCTTTATTATCCATATTCAAATAAATATAATCTTTCCTCGAACCCTTTTGGGAATAGTTGTTCTGGAAAGCTGCCGGGATGATCGAATCTCTTAACTGCCAGCTTGTAGCAACACCATAATGCTCAACCATATAAGCATCACCTTTCTCCCTTTCTAAAAAACGAAAAGATTCATACAACCTTTCATATAAAGAGGCCGAGGCAGAATCATACTCTACCGGTTTCATAATATGCCCCAAAGAATCGGCAAGTCCCAATTCGGTAATATAGCGTTCCAGACAATGACGTTGCGACAGAATACCGATATTCTTTGCTGTAATTCCCGGAATATAAGTAAATAAAGCCAATAAAACCACAGATATCCCAGTCAGGTAAGCATAAGTTCTCCGAAAAACCTTAAAAGAAACCGCCACTGCTATTGTCAGAATCACAGCCGCAAGCAATAAATAAAATCTTTTCTCCGTCAAACCGTACTGCCACACCCGGTAAGCCACACTCACCCACAACATCGCCAAAGCCGGAAGCACCCACCCACTAAAATAACGGTAAAACCAATCATAATAACGTTTCTCGATAAAAATCTGCACCGCCTTCACACAAAACATCAATGCAATAAACGAAGTCACCATATAAGCCACCCCGCCTTTAGGCAATGACCAGGTTACTAAAATCTTTACAAAATAAATATAAAGAATGAGCATATACGCCAGCAATGCCGGAGAAAGTATAAAATTCACCAAAAAACGGGAGAAACGACCGATCCCCGTTTCTTCAAGTGCAGGCCGGGTATTAAAGGCAAGGAAAAACACAGGCACCAACACCAGATAAACGGTCAGATAAGTATAAGTATTGAATACCCTGTAAGAATCGGATAAATCGAAAATATAAATAAAAGAATAATAAATAGCCAGCACCAGTAAATGACAAAATACTCCCAGGCCAATGCCAATCGCCATATCACACAGATAATTTACGCCATTTCTGATAAACGACTTATTTTCATAATGTTTGCGACTAAAAACAACGAACAGTTGGCTAATCAGCAAAGACACCCAATAAGTGGCATATCCAAAAGGAAGTTCCCACACCCCCAACCATACGGGCACGACAAAAGACGCATAATATATCCATCGTTTATTGCTTCCTTTGGTAAATTGATTTATACCATATACAATGCCGAAGCAAATAGGAAACGTTGCTCCGAAATCACCGATCTCCACCACTTTCCTATAATCCAGAAGACAAAGAATCCAATACAATACAGCAACCCCGAATTCCAGGGGAGTTTGCTTTATTGTTTCCACCAAACGGAAAAACAATTTATTGAGACGCTGAAACATTTGATTCATTTAAACATGACCTTACCCCTCCCTGTCGCCAACTTATTTTAATTCACCGTCATTAAAGCAACATGCCGGCAGCCACTTCTTTAGCGGCTTCTGCCGAACGTATATGCTCCAATACCGTCATTCCGAATTGAACAGCAAATCCCGGACCTTTCCCCGTAATCACTTTACCATCGACAACCACTCCGTCAGTCGAAACCACTGCATCCGGCAAATATTTTTCAAAACCCGGATAACAAGTCAGCCGTAATTGCCTGCCTGCTTTTAACTGGCTCAACACCAATGCCGGAGCGGCACAAATAGCAGCAACATGACGCCCCTTATCATAGTGGCGTTGTAATAAAGCGATAACTTCTTTATGGTCGGCAATATTTTGTGCACCCGGCATTCCGCCCGGAAATATCAGGCATTCGGCTTCTTCCTCTTTTAATTGACTAAATGCAATATCGGCTGTCATTTCTATCCCGTGAGCGCCTTTCACCTGCAATCCGTCAGCCAGTGAAACCGTCTGAAGTTCTACCCCGCCACGTAATAATACATCGGCAACACCGATCGCTTCCAATTCTTCAAAACCATTTGCTAAAAAAAGGAATGTCTTTTTCATATATTTCTGTTTTAATAATTATTCTGTTCTCAAATTTATAAAAAAAAGAACATATCCGACACTTCCTCATAGTTATTGTGGAAAAAAACCTTAACTTGCCTCCATTAACAGTAAACACACTAACCATGACAAACAGAACCTTTACCATCATTAAACCCAATGCTGTAGGACATCGACAATCGGGAGAAATTCTCGCTATGATAGAGCAGGCCGGCTTTCGGATTATCGGGATGAAAATGTTGAGGATCAGTGCCTCCGAAGCTGAAAAATTTTATTACGTACATAAAGACCGCCCTTTTTTCCGTAACCTAAGCCTCTTTATGACTGCCGGGCCGGTTATCGTCGTCGTGCTTGAAAAAGAAAATGCCGTTGCGGACTTCCGGAAATTGATCGGATCGACCAATCCGGCAGACGCCGCAGAAGGAACCATTCGCAAACGCTTTGCAGAGAGCAAAACCCGTAATGCAATCCACGCTTCGGACAGCGACGAAAACGCCGCCTGGGAAATCTCTTTCTTCTTCAGTGAGCGGGAAATTACTTCTGAACCCTATAAATTACCGGTATCCGAAGAGGAAATCGACAGAGACTGATCATATAAAACTCCGGTTAAAATAATAACCGGAGTTTTTAATCCTATCGTTTTAAACAGGGATCTCGAAAGCAACCTTTCAGTAAACATCCATTCTCCCCGCCCAAAAGTAAAACACAAATACTTTCATTTTTACCATCTATTTTTCACATTTCCGGTAAAAATTACCGGATTTCTAATAGGAATCCGGCATACTTTCCAATAGATTAGCCAAAAGAGGAGAAAACTCTATCTCATTGCATTTCACCGATGAAATAAGCTCTTTCCCACGCGGAGTCAATGAAAAATACATCTGCCGTTTGTCTTTCATCCCCAGAATCCGCTCGATCAATCCTTTATTTTCAATAGACCTGATCACTTTGGAAGTATTGGACGACGTAAGTCCCAACAATTCTCCAATCTCACCGGAAGAAAGGCTGCCGGCCTGATGCAATGAACATAAAGCCATACCTTCATTCAGGCAAATACCGTACCGCTTTTCAAACTGTGATTCAAACCCCGCCACGGCACGTTGAATATTACGAATTCTGCACAAATTTTCCATTCTGTTTTTTCTTCTGAACAACCTATACATTAAATATTTCCGATTCTTACCGCATCAGCATTTCTTATTCGGCAAGCAGAACATCCTCTATCGCCTTTTTAAAATCGGCTTTTGCCATAGCTCCGGTTGCCATTTGAGGATCTCCTTCCACCGGAATGAACAATAACGACGGTATCGAACGGATTCCAAATACAGCTGCCAACTCCTGCTCCTTTTCCGTATCCACCTTATAGATATCGACACGATCCCCATATTCTTCTGCCAATTCTTCAAGAATGGGAGCGACCATTTTACAAGGTCCGCACCACGAAGCATAGAAATCGATCAACGCAGGCTTATCGCCAAGAAACTTCCATTCCTCAGGACTTGTTTCATAGTTTGCAATTTTAGTTAAAAAATCTTGTTTTGTCAATTCAATTATTCTCATAACACAATTATTTTCATGGTTAATACTTATTTTATCTCATTCCAACGCGGATAGCCTAAAAAATCATTTCAGGGATACCTTACTTTTCCGGCCTCTCACATTGTCTTTTCTTCGGGTTCTCTTTTTGAAACATATTGAACAACAATCCGCCCAGCAACATCCCCCACAGGGTACTGTTCACAGGAGAAGAAGTGATGGGACAAGTCCCGCTTACACATCCGATATAATACCAATAAAGAAAACCGCCCAAAGCCCCGATCATCACCCCCGACAAGGTAAGCCCATATCTTTTGAAAAAACATTTCACCATATTCCTATTATTTTAAACATTACTATTATTTTACTCAAAAGTATCCTCCTTTGTTTGTTTTTAAAGCAAACAAACAAAACGAACTCCTTTCGTTTACCTTTCTCCTTAAATAAACAAATTTACATTGGCTGCCTCGGCACGCTCCATATAAGTAGCTACACCACCGACAGTAACTTCGTCCAACAGCTCCTCACGCTTGATCCCCATAACATCCATAGACATCTGGCAAGCGATAAACTCTACTCCATTTGCTAAAGCCTGATCGCGAAGCATTTCGAGCGAATCGATTCCTTTAGCCTTCATAATACGGCGCATTATTTTATCCCCAACACCGAACATACTCATTTTAGATAAGTGCAATTTCAATGAATGGGAAGGTAACATCATCCCAAACATTTTTCCGAAAATATCTTTCTTTACTTTGGGCTTCCTGACTTTCTTTAGTACATTCAAGCCCCAGAATGTGAAGAAAATCGAAACTTTTTGCCCCGTGGCCGCTGCTCCATGGGCAAGTACCAAAGTGGCCAACACTTTGTCAAGGTCATCACTGAACAGGATCAGAGTTTTCCCTTTTCCACTATCCGACACCACAGCAGAACAGGCTTTAGGTGCTCCTTTTTCAATAACTACGGTGTAACACCCTTTTTCTTCCACATTTGAAATCAGTAAATGCCCCGTAGTATTACACCATGCCTGTGCATCGCGTGAAAATCCGGCATCCGTGGCAGTAATTTCAATCCGTTCCCCCTCTGCAATAACATCCATCGCCTGTTTTATTTTCATAACCGGCCCCGGGCACTGCAATCCGCAAGCATCTATTTTTAAAACTTTTACCTCATTTTCATTTTTCAACCGTTGGGTATCGTTCATTCCTGTTGCCGTTGAAGTAACAGGAGCTACCGGAGCTACAGACGTTGCAAATGTCCTATAACCACCCGAAAGATTTTTCACCTGTTCATAGCCTCTGGCGGTAAGTATCTTCAAGGCAAGGTAACCCCGCAAACCGACTGCACAATACACCACGATCTTTTTACCGGCAGGAATCTCCGGAAGCCTGTCCCGTAATTCATCTAAAGGTATATTGACAGCTCCGTTTATCGCCCCGAAAGCATATTCTTCACGAGTACGGACATCCAACAAAAAAACATCGTCAGGACTGTCTGAAAGCACTTCCCGCCAGGTTATTACAGGCATTGTTCCGTTAATAATATTATTAGCAACGTATCCCGCAATCGCAACCGGATCTTTTGCCGACGAAAAAGGCGGAGCATAAGCATGTTCTAATTTTAATAGATCGTAAACCGTACCACGTTTTTTAATTAAAAGTGCTATCT
Organism: uncultured Odoribacter sp.; assembly: GCA_900544025.1. Classification (GTDB taxonomy): domain Bacteria; phylum Bacteroidota; class Bacteroidia; order Bacteroidales; family Marinifilaceae; genus Odoribacter. Next base: position 1,265 of record UQTM01000009.1, on the reverse strand, counting down.
GGTCGATCCGCTTATCTACTCCGTCGTACCCCACGCCTTGCGCTCCGTATAATTCACCCGTAACGGGAGAGAATGTCAATTTCAAAGTCAATGGTAAAGCGCCGGGATAATATCCTGCATGAGAAAGCGAATGGGTCGTCGAACTTTTATAATCGATTCCCATTTGCTTCAACTTTTTAGCTGCCAGCCCGGTAGAGGCTACGACCATATCGAAGACTTTTGCTATCGAAGTCCCTATAGCTCCTTCGTATGGAACGACATTACCCGAAACCATATTATCTGCCACAATTCGCCCCTGGCGGTTAGCTGGATTAGCCAGATAATTCAACCAGGGCTTTCCTGTGACCGGATGTGGAAACTCGATAGCATCTCCCACAGCATAAACATCCTTTGCCGAAGTTTCCAAATACTCGTTTACCCAAATTCCTCCCGTTTCACCTATTTTTAAACCGGCCTCCCTGGCCAATGTCGCTTCGGGCCGGACACCGATAGAGAGAATCACGATATCGGTTTCTATATTTTCGCCCGATTTAAAAAATACATCGATCCTGCCATTCGCTTTTTTTTCAAATCTTTCAACACTCTGTTCCAAATAAAGACGAACTCCCTTTTGCAATAAATGCTGATGAACATGGGAAGCAATTGAAAAATCGACCGGAGCCATCACTTGATTTCCCATCTCGACAATCGCAACTTCCGCTCCTGCATGATACAGGTTTTCTGCCATTTCCAAACCGATAAAACCGGCTCCGACCACCACGACATGATTTACCGCATGCGACGATAGGTAATTCTTAATTTTATCCGTATCCTCCACGTTCCGAAGAGTAAAAATCCCCTCAGAACCGATACCCTCTAATGGAGGCTTCACGGCAAAAGCACCGGGGGCAAGTAACAGCTTATCATAACTTTCAATATAATCGGAACCATCTGTCCGGCGGATTTTCACACTTTTTTTTACAGTATCGATAGCCACAACTTCATTTCTCACCCTGACATCTACCTTAAAACGCCTGCCGAACGAATCCGGAGTTTGCACGAACAGTCTTTCCCGTTCCTCGATTGTCCCACCGATATAATAAGGCAAACCGCAATTAGCATACGAAATATAATTCCCTTTCTCAAGCATTATGATCTCGGCAAATTCATCTATTCTCCTTATTCTTGCCGCCGCAGTCGCACCTCCGGCAACTCCTCCGATAATAACATGTTTCATTCTTTGTATTTCAATTAATTTTTAAATATTTTCTAATAGAAAATTATTC
>UQTM01000008.1 GCA_900544025.1 uncultured Odoribacter sp. | reverse complement strand
CCCAGCAAGTTACCCAGCAAGTTACCCAGCAAGTTACCCAGCAAGTTACCCAGCAAGTTACCCAGCAAGTTAAAACCCTTATTAATGTATTGGACAAGGAAATGAATCGTTTGGAAATACAAGAGAAACTGAATTTATCAGATAGAGAGAATTTTCGAGCAAAATATTTAAAACCTGCATTAGAGCAAGGCATCATAGAAATGACAAAGCCTGATAAACCGAATAGCCGTTTACAAAAATATCGTCTAACAATATTAGGTAAACAGTTGAAAAATAAGATGTTATAGGCGTATTTCTTTCTGTTATCGTCGTAACAGTTGCGGCGGTAACAAAAAAGGGTGTTTTCTCATTTTTGTTTTGTCGACAAAACAAAAACAACATATTTTCGTCTTGCCGATAAAACGGGAATGCCCTCAATTCAATCTAATACTTCATTTTGTTTCCATAATGCACTATTTTTGCTGCATAAGAGAAATAAAAAAGATTTATTGCTTTAAGTTTTAGGCAAATGATGGATTGATTTAATATTCTTTTGTAACTTTGTAAAAGAAATCATGCTAATAGCGAGCAGAACGATGAAAAATAATCGTGTGCTAAATCGTGTGGGATTCCAAATTTAAGAAAACATAAAAGATTGACTATCAGTAGATATACGATTAAGATTCTCTTTCTGGTGGCACCACAATAAAAAATCCCTGAAAGACATTCAGGGATTTTTTTCTTACTAAAGACCTGATAAAGAAGATTTCTTATAGTAATTTCCCCAAACAGAATATCTTATACCCCGAATACAGAAAAAGAAAAACAGTGATCTCTTTTTGGGGGCCACACAAGAATTTCATCATCGACAAACCATGCGTTGTATTTGTCAATCGCTAAAACGATCAACAAATCGTTTTTCCTCCAACAATTCGTTTACCTGAAATTCAAATAAAGAAATAGCTTTTATCGATCAGATCGCCAATCATCCGAAACGATGATATTTCTAATTTTAATTATAAATCGTTTTATATAAACGGTAAAAATACAACATGAATATATATCACTACCTATCAACATCTTAAAACATGCAGATATACCGCCTTAACTACGTGCACTCCAATGATACCTTTTTAAATATAGGAACGAAAGCAGTAACAACATTCCCCCATAAACATATTCACTGGTCCATGCCACGGTGACATTCACTTTCATATACATGACTAAAACAATCACATAAAGGATGTAAACCACCATCGTTATAGCCATGATTTTCATGGATTGATTTGTATTTCCCGTACCTGAAACCGCATTAAACAGCACCAATCCCGGAGCGGACAGGAAATAGCCCAGCAGCATGATATAAGTAGTCGGTAAGGCTTCCCGGATCAATTCTTCATTGTTTGTATAAATTTGCAATAAAACCGAAGGAAACAGGCCTGCCAGCAACAAAAACGGGATTCCGATCCAATAGGCCAGCCTGATCGCTTTTTTACAGGCTTCCCAAACCTCGCTTTTCCCCTTTCCGTTCCCCAATAAATTACTGACGACCGAACTTATTGTATCGGCAAAAGCAAAAACGACCATAAAAAAGCAAGTGTTTATGCTTCTCATGATATTGGCGATCGCTAAAGACCGTTCTCCCAAATGCTCGATTGCAATAAAAAATAAGAACCATTGAGACGGGAACAACACGGATTGCAGCATCGTCCAGGAAGAAATATTCCAAATCCGCTTAAACTCCGAGAAACTGAATTTCATGCGGCGAAACAGGCCATATTTATTCAAATCCACCTTTGTCCAGGTATATACGGCATAAAATAACAAAGAGACCAATTCTGCCAACGAAGAACCGATTGCCGCCCCGCCAATACCTAAAGCCGGAAATCCCCATTTACCGAATATCAGCACATAGTTAAACACGATGTTACTCAGGACCATGACCATCGAATTCAACGTCAGCGTACGCGTTTCGGTGATGCCGATATAAAAAGCCCGGAACAGGATAGCGAGAAACGAAAAGAAAAAGCCGTATCTTCTCCATTCCAGATAATCCGCTATCGCTTCATATACCTGTCCGGAAGACACCCAATGCCTTAAAACTACGGAAACGAAATACTCACAGGCAAAAAACAGAACAGTGGCTAATAAAAGAAGAAAACATGCCCCTTGTGTAAACAAGTTTCCGATTTCTCGATAACGTCCTTCCCCATTCCTGCGTGCTATTAAGATCTGTACGCCGATGCTAAACCCGAAGCCGAGCATATAAATAGCCATATAAAGCACTCCGGCCAAAGCCGAAGCTCCCAGTTCCACTTCACCGACATGACCTAAAAAAGCAGTATCCGTAATATTGATCAAATGCTCCATAAGCAGGCTGATCAAAACAGGATATGCAATAATCCAAATTTGTTTATAATTGAAATCCATATACTACCGGAAATAAAACAAATCTTAACCTGTATTTCAAGCAGGGAACGATTTATAAATATGAAACATGAAAAATTATCTCTTCTGAAACGAAGAGAAAAATATGCCTTCAACTGTCGAAATAATAAAAAGGCATGGAAAGTAGCTATCTTCGGCGATTATATCTCATTCTCTAAATCATTGGAATTTATCCGTTATGACAAAAATAGTTATTTACCGGATATACCCAAAGGTATAGGAGCTATTTTTCAGGCACACCCTTTTCCCGTTTTCCAATACATTACAATTTCCTCTAATCCAGTAAAAACAGGTTTCCCCGTCATAAAATCATGAACAGAGTAAAGCCTCCAATTCGGCTACCGATCCCACCAAATGATCTGCTCCTGCCGTTGTCAATTCCTCCCGGTCACCATATCCATAAAGCACGCCGACCGTCTCCAATCCAAATTCCTTCGCTCCTAAAATATCAAACTTACGGTCTCCCACCATTACTGCCTTTTCCCGACTGGAAATCCCATTGGCATCCAACACATAACGGATGACATCCGCTTTATAGTTACGCCTACCGTCTAAAGAAGCTCCCCCGACAAAATCAAAATAATCCCGTAATCCAAAATACACCAATATCTGCTCGGCAAAAACTTCAGGTTTCGACGTGGCGAGCATGATTCGCTTCCCCCGGCGACGCAAGTGGCGGAGCAATTTTTCCATTCCGTCGTAAACCACATTTTCCCGCCAGCCTGTCACCTCGAAACGCTCCCGGTACTTTAAAAGAGCCTCTCCTGCCTGCTGCTCGGTAAATCCATAAAACTCCATAAACGAATCCTTCAGCGGAGGCCCGATAAATTTATACAATTCCCGCCTTTCCTGTACCTCGATACTGAAATGCTGCAAAGCATACTGCACCGATTTCGTAATTCCCTCCTCCGGATCGGTCACAGTTCCGTCCAGATCGAACAATACGTAAGAATATTTATTTTCCATAAAAAGAACGGTGGTACATTCTACGTACCACCGGTAAACTCGATTTACTATTTTAACATTAACTCGATCTGCTGATTGATAAATTCCATTTCATCGGCACTCAGCACCACATCTGCGGCTTTGGCATTCTGTATGGCCTGAGCGGGGTTTCTCGCCCCCACCAAAGCCACTGTCACTCCCGGATGATTCACCGTCCAACGAATCACCAACTGGGCAAGGGTAACTCCCTTTTCATCGGCTAATGGTTTCAATTTATCCAAAAACGCATTTGTACGCTCGATGCTATCGTCCGTAAAAAACGGATTGTTTTTCCGGTGGTCGCCTTCTGCAAAAGCATATCCCGGTTTCATTTTTCCGGTCAATAATCCCCGTTCCAGAGGGCTGTAAACAATCACCGCCTTTTCATTCCGCATACAATAAGGAATGGTTTCCCGGTCGGTTCCCCGGTTTACCATGCTATACGGAATCTGGTCGGAAACCAGATCGATCACTTTCCCGGCATCCTCCATCAAAGCGGCATCATAATTACAAACTCCCGCATACCGCACTTTGCCTTGTTCGATCAGCCGTTCCACCGCCTCGAAAGTCTCACTCAAAGGAGTGGTACTATCTGGCCAATGAATTTGATAAAGGTCTATATAATCCGTTCCCAAGCGGCGCAAACTGTTTTCGCACTCTTTGATAACGCTTTCTTTTCCGGCATATTTATAGATATCTATATCTTTTCCCTGATTGTTTTTACTTTTAAAAGCAAACTCTCCTTTTGCCAAATCCCAACGCATACCGTATTTAGTGAGTATCTGCACCTTATCACGCGGAATACCTTTTATCGCCTCTCCTACTACCCTTTCGCTCTCTCCCTGCCCATATATCGGCGCAGTGTCTATGGAAGTCACCCCCAACTCATAAGAAGCCTTTATCGCTTCCACCGCTGCTTTGTGATCCGCTTTTCCCCACATCCATCCTCCTGCCGCCCAGGAGCCAAAAGTAACGACCGACAGTCTTAAATCCGTACGAACTAATTTTCTGTATTCCATAAATTTATCATTTAATTGTTCTAAAGTCTGACTGTATTACGAAAATCCGGCACCATCCGGTTACTATTTTACATAATTTGACACAGGTTTAAACTCTACCCCCAGGGATTCTCCCTTTTTCAAAGAACATTCTATATATCGGGATGAAACGTCAAACTGTTCCCGGCTGCTTCTTATCGACATAATGTAATCAGGAATTTTTACCTTTAATTTTACATCGGCTTCCGCCCGGAAGTTCGCTTTCGCTAACTTCTGATTTTTCCATTCCGCATCCACAATCACGCCTCCCCGTGCCCGTAATCCTTTAAAACGGCCTTCTGTCCAGCCATCCGGAATAGCAGGCAACAACTCGATATATCCCTGCTGGCTTTGCAGCAACATCTCTGCAATCCCGGCACAACCGCCGAAATTCCCATCGATCTGAAAAGGAGGATGTGCACAGAACAGATTGGGATAAGTGCCGCCTCCTTTGTAAACAATTTCACCGTTCACCATTACAGGCTTTAAAAGCCCTTTCAGTAAACGATACGCCCGGTTACCATCATGCAACCGCGCCCAAAAATTAATTTTCCAGGCTTTCGACCATCCGGTAGCCTCGTCACCCCGCCGTTCCAGCGTTTTACGGGCAGCTTCCGCCAGTTCCGGAGTATCCATAGAAATCTGGTTAGCCGGATAAAGTCCGAACAAATGCGAAACATGCCGGTGATGCACATCCGTTTCCCGGTAATCTTCCAGCCATTCCTGCAAATATCCGCCTTTGGGGCTAATCTGGAAAGGAGGTAATTTCTGTATCGCTTCCTGCAATTGTCCCGCCAGCTTCTCATCGGTTCCTAAAATTTGAGCGGCCTGCATGGTATTGGTAAACAATTCCCTCACAATTTCAATATCCATAGTCGGTCCCATGCAAATATACACCGGACGGTCACTGCCCGGCATATAAAAACCGTTTTCCGGAGAAGAAGAAGGAGAAGTCACCAGCCAGCCGTTCTTAGGCTCGATGACCATAGACGACAAAAAGAAACGGGCGGCATCCTTCATCACAGGATAGACCTCTTTCAAATAAGCCTTATCCGGACAAAACACATAATGTTCCCATAAATGGCGGCACAGCCAGGCTCCCCCCGTATTCGTCGCCCCCCACGAAGCCTTTTCTCCGGGAGCCGTAAATTGCCAAGGATTGGTCATCATATGAGCCACCCAGCCATCCGCTCCGTAAAAGGTTTGGGCGGTCACCTCGCCGGACGGCACCAATCCTTTGGTCAGCTCGATCAAAGGCAAATGCAGCTCTGCCAGATTCGCCACCTCCGCCGGCCAATAATTCATCTGCAAATTAATATTCAAATGATAATCACCGTTCCAGGGAGTCTGTACGGTATTCGCCCACAATCCCTGCAAATTCAAAGGCAAAGAATTTTCGCGGGTCCCCGAAATCATTAAATAACGCCCATATTGAAAATAAAGGGCAGCTAAAGCCGGTTCATCCTGATCCTGGAAACCGGCAAGCCGTTTATCGGTCGGCAAGTCCTCCCTTGCCTGTCCCAAATTCAACTCCACCCGGTCGAATTTCTCTTTATATTTATCGGTATGCGCCTGTTTCAATTCCTTATAAGACTTCGTTTCGGCCTCCTTCAACAAAGCCGTCACAGTTTGCACATAATCGGGATTCTGAAAATCCGTTCCCGCCGACACCAAAATATAAGCCGTAGTCGCACCGTTTACATGGATCACAGCCGAGTCTGCAAATAAAGACCCTTTGTCTTTTTCAAGCAACACCTTTAATTGCGCTATATAACGGGTTCCCTTTCCATTGAATCCATTTTCAAGCTGTCCTTCCATATGCACCACATTGTCATTGGAGTAGCACGAAAATCGTTCCGGGCGATCCAGCCCGACATCAAAATTCAATTTTCCATCGCGGTCGGCGGTCAGTTTAACCACGACCAAATCATTAGCCTGCGAAACAAAATATTCTCTTTTATACCGGGTTTTCCCCAATTTGAAATTTGTCCATGCCACAGCATCGTTCAACGACAATCCTCTTTCGTAATCGGTATATTCCAGGCTGTCGGTATCCCTGAAAAAATAATCTATATTCAAATTTCCCAACACCTGAAAGCAACCGTAAGGAGCATTTGCTCCGTTCCCTTCTGCCGATCCCACCCCGCCGCAGGTGAAATGCCTGTACATCATCTCCTGTGCTTCTTCGTTCTTTCCTTCAGCCAGCAATTCCCGAATTTTAGGTAAATACTTTAAAGCTTCACGATTGCGTGCGTCTTCCACCCCTCCCGACCACATCGAGATATCGTTCAAGGTTATTTTCTCTTTAAATACACCTCCGTCGGGCATCGCCCCCAAGCGTCCGTTTCCCAAAGGAAGGCTCTCTTCCCATTTTTGCGCGGGCGCACTGTACCAGATTCTTAATCCGCTGGGAGCAGGGCTTTGCTGGCACGATAAGATATTGACCAGCAGCATCAAGCAGAAAAGTAATTCACCTATTTTCATACCCAAGAAAGTTTTGATTTTTCCAAAGGTAATATTTTCTAAATAAAATAAATTTTAATCCTAAAATAAAAGAGGGAACAATCATATTGTCCCCTCCCGGTCTATAAGATATTTTATATCAGAACTTATAAGCCAGCCCCAGCGAAGCCGTGTAAGCATTCGAATGGTACCTGCCGCTAAACACTTCGGTCTGTTTCGTCACGACATTCGTAAAATTATAAGAACCGTTCCGGCAAAATCCCTGAATATAAAGGAATGCGAAATCGATCTGGAAATTTTCCACCGGCTCGAAAGTCAAGCCGCCTGAAAATCCCATCTTATTCATTCCCGGAGTTTCCGGATTATAATTATCGGAACGGATAGGACTTTGGTCGAAATAAATCCCGGCACGCACGTCTAAACGTTCGGTTGCGCTGAAACGTCCCCCTACCCGGGCTATGATTGTATTTTTATAATTCTTTTCAGCCTTGATGGAATAACCGTTCAGTACATTCTGGGTAAACTGTACATTCAATGAATCGTAAGCCTGCCATCCCACATACTGCAAATCGAGAGCCACCTCCCAACGTTTGGAAGGACGATAGCTCACCCCCAAAGTCGTATTGGAAGGCAAGGGCAATTCGGCCTTAAAAGTCCCTTCATTCAAAGGAGGAACTGCGATATCGGGACTCAGTTGAGACAATTGTGCAAACAACTGCTCTATTTTCCAACTGGCATAATTTAATTCGGCCTCGCCGGATTTTACTTTCATTTTAATCCGGGAACGGTAAGACAAGCCCAATGTTACTTTTTCCGAAGCGTCGAACATAATCCCCACATTAAAACCGGCCCTTATTTTCGCCTTTCCGTTCAACGTCGCAGCCACCGGGACAGCCCCGTCTATCTCCCGGATCGTATTCACGATCGGTCCTTTCACCGCTTCCGGAATATTGGGATTCATCTCAAGCCCCGTCCCCAGCAACTGAAATTCCGCCGGACTGAATAAGGCGCGCGATAACTCCACTTTACCGATAGCCAGGTCTAAGCCCGCCCCGATACTCAAACGGTCGCAAATTTTATAGGAAAAAGTAGGCTGTATCACATAAGACCTCAAAGAAATATCCTGAATCAAATTAGCTCCTTTCCAATCTTTCGGCCACTTTAATGAGCTGCCGTAAGGAGTAGTAAAGGCTATACCTGCTGCAAAATTATCATAGATACGGAAACCGGCATACACATAGACCGGAGAACTCAGCGGATTGTCGGTTTTCTCGGAATAATCCCCCTTCGTATATTTGGCATTAGCCATAACGGCCGATACTCCGGCCGAAAAATCAAAAGCATTAGCCATAAAAACCAATCCTGCCGGATTGAAATGCATACTCTCTGCCCCCAGCTTCATTCCCGTCCCTACATGTCCCATTCCTGTTTGTTTTGTACTCAAGACATTCACCTGATACCCTTCGGCGAATACCGGTAAAATCATTCCGCTCACCAACAAGGATAAGAAAAATTTCTTCATAAAATCGTTTTTAGTTCATAATAAGCATTGTCTTACAAAATGTAAACAACCGCAAAATTTTTTAAAATGGCAAAAATAAGCACTTTCCCTCCGGCTTGTTTCTACTTTACGGTATGCAGTCCCAACTTTACTCCCGAAACAAAAAATAAAAGATAAAAAAACAAGAATCCGGCAGGAGTACCTTATCTTTGTCGGTCAAAGAATATACGTCACACTTACAGATTAGTTCAGGCAATGATAGAATTTAAGATTACAGACGAATACATCGAGCTTATTAAACTGCTCAAAGCCACACAGGTTGCAGAAAATGGAGGTATGGCTAAAACTTTGGTAGAAAATGGAGAAGTTCTCCGGAACGGTGAAATCGAAACCCGGAAACGGGCAAAAATCCTTCCGGGAGAAACGATAGAAGCGTTAGGTGAAACGATCAAAGTCATCTAACGCCCTTGCTCTTTGCCCGGTAAATTCTACCGGGCAAAATGTGCTGTAAACCCTCCTGCTTTGTTTAAATCTATTTTGATTTTATTTCCTTTGGTAACAACCCCGTTTCTTTGTTCAACCCGGTGCTGTTCGCCCTGTACATCGGCAACACAGGAAAAAGCATAGTTTCCTTTTCCAAGAAAATCCAAAGGTAGCTCTATGCTTTGGGCATGCTCTGAAATCACCCCCAGGAACCAATCTTTTCCACTACGCCGGGCAATGGCGACAACCTCTCCGACTTCCGAAACGTCCAATACCACACTTTCATCCCAAACCGTGGGGATTGACAAAAAGAATTTTTTAGCAGGATGCTCCAGATAATCTTTAGGATTTCCGCCATAACACAAGAAAGGCGAGTTCATCACAACCAAGGTTGCTATTTGATGAGCCTGCGTCGTTTCTCCCATCATACCTTTCATAAAGGTAAAAGGAGTGTAATCCCCGTGCCCCACAACAAACCGAGTAAAAGGAGTTACGGTATTCTGATCCTGCCAGGCAGAACCGTATTCAAGTCCCAAAATTCCTTCGCGGGTGACTTCATTCGGATAAGTATGGGAAAGGCCCGTCGGCTTGCCGCAACCGTGAAAATTCACCATAAGCCGGTAACGGGCCGCTTCTTCTATCACCTGGGTCTGATAACGGATAATTTCCTGGGTTTCCCGGTCAAAAAAATCGATTTTCACTCCGGCAACCCCCGCATCACGGCATTTTTCAAAAAAATGCCGATACCGTTCAGGAGTTTGTATTCCTGTAATCCCTTTCCGGTCGGGATAAGCTTTCCAGATAAAAGTTTTTACGCCTTTTTTCTTAGCATAATCTACCACTTCTCTCAATTTTTCCCAGCTTTCCTCCTCTGTACTTCCCCAATGGCTCCACCCTTCATCGATCAAATTGTAATCCACCCCTAATTCTGCTCCCCAGTCGGAAAATAATTTCATGTTCTCAATAGTCACAGGATAATTAGCCAACCAACTCCATACAGATTTTCCCGGAACGATCCAATCTTTATTATGCCGGAACACTTTTGCTTCCGGAGCCGATACATCGGTAATTATATCGTTGTTTACCAGAGAATTCAAATCTCCCACCATAACAACCCTCCAAGGTGTTATAATCTCGCCTTCCCCCGAAGCCAATCCATCCAATCTGACTTTAAAAGTTTTCGGATCGGTCACCTGTAAAGCCATACCTGCAAAATCGCATAAACGGCCTTCCGAAATTAAAGCATACAGACCGGTGTCGTATTTCACGGTTACAGGCGGACCGGCTAACTGTCCGGGCTTCAAATCTCCCGATATATATTTCCGGTAAGCCCCTTCATAAAATCCCACTGAATTCTGTGCCCATAAAACTTTTCCCACAGGTAAAACAAACGTCGTGAAATCATCAACTTCCACCTTCTGTCCGCTTTCGGCCAGATACCGAAATGCTACCCCGGTTTCCGTAACCCAAACTTCCACATAAAACGGTTGTCCGTTTATAGCTTCCACTCGATAAACCGCACAGTTGTAAACACTCTTCGCATAAGAATGGCTTCCCCGTGTTTCATACGCCAGCTTTTTTTTAAAAGTTCTGACTTCCCGTATTTCTGCACAACGATCCCCCAGCGTATCTTTACCTACCCTCCATTTTATTTGTGAAGCAGTTATAATATTATTCTCATCACATGCTATTGTGTATTTCAACTTTCCTTCATCGATAGAAATTCCCCATACTACCCGCCGATCCGGAGAAACAAGACGATAAGAATCAGCGAAAACGTTTTCGTATCCCCATATAGAACAAATGAAAAACAATACAAATACAGAGATTTTCATAAAAGATGATTTTAGTATTTATTCAAAATTTTCAAACGCTCCTGCTCGATTTCAAAAGCAATCCGATGGCTTTCCAGCGACGATTCGATATTGGTAAGCAGTTTTGCCCCGCTTCCCTGCCGGACAGCCTGAATAAAATCGTGTACGATATTCAAATCCGCCCCTCCGTGAAAATTACATTCTCCCGCGCTGAACGAGAAGTCAAAAACCTCATCCGGCCGGTTTGCCTGAAAATGTCTCACCGTCAATGTATGTTCATCTCCAAATACCTCTCCCCGGCTAAACATACAATGAGTTTTCCGGGCAGATTCTTTTGTGAAAGCATCCATGGAAAAATTAACCGTCACCTCATCTTCCATTAGCATAGAAACCACCTGATGATCGACCACGTCATTATCACAATGATACACACAGCGTCCGTAAGGCCCGGTACGTAATTCATGCATAATAACCTCGTCCGCATCCGCCTGTTCAGGCATATCGAAGTGCCTCAGCCAGCGTTTCCGGCGAAAATAAAGGTCGAGGGCCGAATAAGGACAATCCCGCTCTACGGCACATCCGTCCGTGCACCTTAATGTACTTCCGGCAGGAGCATTGTTCGCTTTAAACCATTTCAGGCCACCGTACGAACTCACATCGAGACATTGCTTGCCGGTAAGCCATACCAATAAATCCAAATCATGACAGGCTTTCGATAAGATCATAGGATTGGTTTCACTTTCCTTTCGCCACAACCCTCTCACAAAAGAGTGTGTCATCCTCTCTATTCCTACCGCTTCCACATGGTTCACACTGATCAATTCTCCCAAAGAACCTCCGGCTACGATTTCCCGGAGTTTCATGAAATAAGGATGATAACGCAACACATGACAAACTCCTACGATCCTTCTTTTTTCCCTTGCGCTCAGCACAATGTCCTTACACTCCTGAAAAGACTGGGCTATCGGTTTTTCAAGCAAAACATCATACCCTTTTTCAAGCGCCAGCATGGTCGGGTGATAATGCAAATGATCGGGAGTACATATAAAAATAGCATCCGCCGTCTTTTCCCGGCTCAAAAATTCCTCCCATTCCGCAAAACAATATTCAGCCGGCACCCCGCAACGATTAGCCAGGTGTTCCCTTCTCACCCGGTTAGGCTCGACCACAGCAACAATACTCATTTCTTCAGGATGCAGCAAGGCATATTCTGCATACGCACTCATCCGATTACCCGCTCCCAAAGCCACCACTGTCACTTTCCGCTTTTCCATATCGCTTGCTCCTATCTGTTTACAGGAAATATATTCCTTGCCCGGATTAATAAATTTCCAGCATTTCCTTCATTGAACCTAAATAATATTCACGCCACCCCTCGGTGATCTCTTCATAAACCTCGGCGGGAATATGGGTATGCTTCAAATCCAACACCGTTTTCCCATTCTCCTTTTTCAGTTTAATCTCCACCAGCGACTGCTCATCCCGTTCTCCGAAAAACCACTCCTGCACCAAACGGCGGTTCGGTACGACCTCCAGGTTTACCCCGGTGATATCCCCTTCCCACAAGGAAAATACATATCCGACCTCTGCTTTCATATCCGCAGGATACCCACTCCATATCTCTATTTGAAAAGGATTTGTCAAAGCAGCGAACACTTCTTCCGGGTCTGCTGCAATAACCAGTTTATATTCAAAATCCATATCTTATATTATGATTTCTGACAAAGATACATTTTCAACGGGGAATTTCAAATCTTTAGAACTTCTCAAAACAGGTAACATTCAAAAAATCTTTGCTATCCGTTCTCCTTATCTTTTCCTTAGTTCCTCAAGATATCCGGCAGGCGTCCCGGAGCAGGACAACCCTATTTCCGACGCCAAAGCCTGCACTGCTTCCATGATCTCCATTTCCGGATAATAATCCGGATGAACGAAATTTAGGTACTTCAACACCCGGAACGCATTGAAATTATCAAAGAAACGTTTTACAAACTGTTTTTCGGAAGCACAGTTTGCATTAATCTCGGCTAAACACCCTTCCATATCCGTATCGGAAAGAAAAGCACGTACCCCCACAGCTTGTTTTCTGAAATATGCATGAATCCGGTCGTTATCCTTTTTATACAAAAGGGCAATCCCATCAAAAAAGAATTTCAAAGCCCGAAAAGCCTCGAAATGATAAACCGGATATCTACCGCCATTATCCGCTATCGCACGGACAGCCCGCCCCGTACCAAAAGGAGTGCGTTCTGAAAACCGGGGCGAAGGATACACACACACCTCCGGCAAATGGGCAAACCGCCCGGTGGAAATCAGTTTCTGAATGAAATAGAAATCTTCTCCGGCCTGCCGTTTATTCATGCCTCCCTGTAACACATAATCGGCAGCACGCACGGCAAAAGCCGAACCGATGCAGGTAAACGCATAAGGATGCCCGCAAAATACCAAAGCTTGTTGGTAATAGCGTAAATACAGTTCATACCGGACTATCGCCTGCCGCAGAATTTCCGGGTATCCGTCTTCCTTATATCGGTGAGCGTAAGCCAAAGTGAGCCCTGCCACCCGGCTATCCCGGAATTTTCGGATAATTCCCGTCAGATATTCAGGCACAACCAACGTATCGGCATCCAGAGAAGCAATAGGGCAGTCCGTACGCCCTTGTCGGTAAAAGTAACGAGCGGCTTCGTCCATCGCTATTTTACGGGCCAATCCCACTCCCGCCGACTTGGCAGGCAAATCGAAAGCTTCGATCACCTCGATCCGGATACCGTACACCGGATGCCGGGCGATCCATTGTTTCAATTCGTATGCCAGCGCACGATTACGTTCTTTCAAAGCAGTCTCCGCAACCTCCGAATGATTCACCACCACTAAAACTCCCGCTTTTTCATCCGCTACCCGGCAACAGCAAAGCGATTCTAAGGTTTGAAAAATCTCCCGGTCGTCTAAGACAGGCACAATGACGATCATATCCAGGCCATCCGGAAAAGAGAGCGGATATTCTGTCTTATTCCGCTGAAAATATCTTTCAAAATGATCCATACCGAAGTTGTGTAAAGAGAAAATTTAAAAATAACAAAAAAGGCTGATTGCTCAGCCTTTTCACTATTTCATATTTTTTCAGAACATTATTTCTGATTTTCTTTCTCATACTCTGCATTCAGGCGCGATACCACATCTTTGGTAATATCGAAACCATCCTGCGCATAAAAAACATTCCCGCCATAAGTGGTACTCAACACGATATTAAACCCTTTTTCCTGATTATAAACTTTCAGAAAAGAAGTGATTTTATCGAACAATTTTTTATACAGATCGTTTTGTTCACGCATCATCTTATCCGACATTTCCTGCTGCAAACGCTGAAAATTCTGCTGCTTGATCAAAAGCTGGTCTCTGGCTTCGATAGCTCTGGCTTCGGAAAGGAATCCGTTATTCTGCAGCTTACGCTGAAATTCATTGGCTTCCTGATCCAACGACTTTGCTTTCACATTCAGTTCTGTTCTTCTATCTTCCTGTTTCTTCAAAAAAACTTCATTCAATTCTAAAGCCAGCTTATAGCTGCTCATCAAAGAATCGGTATTTATATAAACGATTTTCGTTGCGCCACCGTTTTCTGCCAAAATCGGAGCGACCTCACCCTGCTCGCAACCCTTACGACCGGAAAAATGCAATACAAATAAAACAATGACAGCGACCAATAATACGCCATTCAATACAATAGAAAGATTCTTCATAAGAATAATAACTTTGTTAATACTAATTGAATCTGCAATACACCTTAATTGCTGTACAAAGATACACTTATCTTACCTTAATTGTTTTCGTTTTTCCTTTTTTCTATATAATAAATCTTTTTTAACATGTCGATTTCTCCCGGATTCAGCCAAATCTGCTGCTCCTTCATCTTCTTTTGAAAACGTAATTGTTTATAAGATGCAATACTTTGTGTACCAACGGCCAAGCCCACATCCACGTGTCCGCGCATTTCCACACTCCGGGCGTAATTGTTTATCATCATCCGCTGGTTCATATCGGCGTCCATTTCTTTCACGGGAGAATAAGCCTGCTTCATTACTCCCGCCATATTATTCCGGGCATACATCAGTTTTTGACGACGGTCCTCCCCGAAACGGCGGACAATGATAGCCTCCGACAACGCCAGCGTATCGGGTGCCATAAAAATACCCAGCATATATTCTTTATCCGTTAAAGAATCGGGAACAACCACGACATAAGGTTTAAATCCGACATAAGTAAAACGCACGGTATCTTGCCGCCTCACCCGTACAGAAAACAACCCGTCACTGTTGGAAAGCGTTCCCCGGCCTCCGAAACGGCAGGTGACATCAGGCATCGGCTGATCTGTTTCCGCATTGATAATAATGCCGGAAAAAGTAATTGTATCAGCAACATATACTCTCTGTGCGCTCACACCACCTGCGCAAAAGCATATCCATAAAATAATAAATTTAATTCTTACCATTCTCTTTGGCAATTTCAGTATGTTGCAAGATATTCAAGAGTAATTCACGGGCACGGAACAATTGAGCCTTCACCGTACCCAAAGGAATAGCGAGGGTATCCGCAATTTCTTCATAAGAAAATTCATCGAAATAACGCAATTCGATCAAACGCCTGTAACGTCCTTTCAACATCGCCACTTTTTCACGCATGAAATCAGCACGCTGCAAACGAATGGTTTCTTCGTCAGGCGTACGGACATCGGCAGGAATACTGTTAATATATCCTCTGTCTTCCGGATTTATATCGTCCACGTCCAGCGACACGGTTTGCGCCCTGCGCTTACGTATAAAGTCGATCGTATTATTCGAAGCGATTTTAAATAGCCACGTACTAAAAGCAAACTGAGGAGAATAATAATTCAGACTGGTGAAAGCCTTTTCAAATGCTTCAAACATCAAATCTTCCGCATCCGTCCTGTTATTTACCATTTTCAGAATCATGAAATAAACAGAATCCTTGTATCTCTTGAAAAGCTCACCGTAAGCCTTTTCGTCCCCGGCAATCGCATTCTTGACTATCTTATAGTCATGTAAGGCTTTTTCTGATAAATTATTGGCTATCTCCATTTCTTACTTGTAAATATAGAATACAAATTAAAGTACCATTTATAAAATAAACCAAAGATACTTACAATGAACGAAGTTAAGAATAATTTCTTTTGACTCAGATGTTTTAGATATACATTTATTACTATAAAATCCATTAAAAATGTTAATAATATCAACATCGCAATGTACTTATGTAAAACACCCGCCAACAGTAGATAACCAGAAATAGCATACAGTAAAAAAAGTACGATAAAATCAGTATTCACCCTCAACTGTACTCCGAACGGCCATGTCCTCTTTATCGCATAATAGTACATACAGTCTTCCTGACAAACTTTTTTTCGGTTATCTTCTATCACAATCCGCGCCTCTACATCCTTAACAACTTTCACTTCTCCTTTTTTTGAAAGTTCTTTCACCATTTCGCTATCATACCCCAGGTATATCTGGGAATTTTTCGAGAAGCCCCGCTTCTCCATATAATAGCTCTTACGGTATGCCATGTTATATCCGTCCCCCATGACATACATTCCCCCTTTTACCAACAGCATCATACGCAAAAAACGTAAAAACCGGAAATAACGGCATATCCGGTTACTTTCCTTCCCGGCTTTATAATTGGCAAATCCCAGAACGACCGCAGTATTCTGGTCAAAGTACGACTGCATTGTTTTCACCCAATTTTTAGTTTCCGGAACACAGGTAATTTCTGAAAACAATAATATGTCATACTTTGCAGCCAATATCCCGATATTAATAGCGATCTTTTTCGTGTTCCTGAATTTGGTATCCGGGAAAATACGTGTTGTACGCAGATGCGGATATTTTTGTTGCATTTCCGACAAAAAATCTTGGGTTTCATCTTCGGAACATTCATCTACCACAATTACTTCATATTCATTAT
Organism: uncultured Odoribacter sp.; assembly: GCA_900544025.1. Taxonomy (GTDB): domain Bacteria; phylum Bacteroidota; class Bacteroidia; order Bacteroidales; family Marinifilaceae; genus Odoribacter. The sequence goes on along the minus strand of UQTM01000008.1, from coordinate 50,964 downwards.
AATCTTGCGTCAGAAAGGCTTCCAGGTTACTTTTCAGGAATTGCGCTTTATTGTTAGAAGTAATAATCACCGAAACCCCTTGTTCCCGGGAAGAGGAAGCCGCATTTCTCTTCGACAGTACAACGACACTACGATAAATCACATAGATCAGATGACAGCTAAAAAGAATGGCAACACATACCAAGAAATAACGATTATACCCTAATCCAGCCCAAAATTCTCCAAAATCCATCATGTATATTAAAATTTATTGTATGAATCTTAACCTATTCTATTTCACAACATTTTCAACAGCCCGAGAAAAATTCTGACAAATATAGTCACTTATAGATGATTTTTTTTGCATTTCAGAATATATTTTCTCAATTTTAGTGTGGATTTTACTAACAAAAACACTAATAGCCATGAGTCAAAAACCGAAAGGAGTTATTGGGATTTTAACAGGCGGCGGCGACGTCCCCGGCCTGAATCCCGCCATTAGAGCTGTCACTATCCGTGCACTGAGAGAAGGTTACAAAGTAATCGGCATTCGCCGGGGCTGGCGGGGACTGGTCGATATCATCCGCGATAAAAAAGCCGATAATTCCGGTAATTTCCTGGAATTGACCGAAGAGATCGTGAATAAGGCCGGCCGTACGGGCGGGACATTCCTGCACACTTCCCGTACCAGAGCTTCTCACGTTCCTAAAGCAGCCGTTCCCGAACATTTAAAAGATAAATATACGGAAGAAATAAACGACCTTACTCCGGAAGTATTACAAAACCTGGATTTTATCGGCATCGACTACTTAATTCCCATAGGCGGCGACGACACCCTGAGTTATGGCGTTCGCCTAAGCCAGGAGGGAGTGAAAGTGGTGGCAATTCCCAAAACCATGGACAACGACGTGCCCGGAACGGATTATTGCATCGGTTTCAGCACCTGTATCACCCGGACGATCGAACTGACCCACGAACTGCGTACCTGTGCCGGATCACACGAACGCCTGTTAGTGCTCGAAGTTTTCGGCCGCTATGCCGGATTTTCAGCCATGCTTCCCACTCTCGCCGGAGCAGCCAACCGTTGTGTAATCCCGGAATACCAGTTCGACATCGAACGATTGGCCGAACTTATGTTTCAGGATCGTATGACCAATCCGAGCAAATATTCCGTAGTCCTTGTTTCCGAAGGAGCCCAATACCGGGGTGGAGATATGATGTTCCAAAGCCACGAAACCGACATGTTCGGACACAAGAAATTAGGGGGCATCGGAGACTTTGTATCCAATGAATTGAAAAACCTGTCTCCTCAATTCAACAAAGGGGAAACGGTAAACATCATCACCCAAAAATTAGGCTATATGGTAAGATGCGGAGATCCGGATGCCATGGACTCGATTGTGCCGATGGCCTATGGGAATCTGGCATTAGACCTGATTCTGAAAGGAATGCACGGACGTTTGGTTATCTTACGCAACGGACGGTACGATAACGCACCGATCGATATTATCACCAGCAGTAAGAAACTGGTCGATGTCGGCAGATTCTACAATACCGATCGATTAAGGCCTCAATACAACAGTTTTGAATTCATGCCTCAAATGATCCTGTAAATCAATATAAAAAGCTAAAGGCTGAATAGGAATCTTCCTATTTTCGCCTTTAGCTTTTCAGTTTTCCCGTCTTTACAAAAAATCACTTAGTTTTCTTAGGAGTATTTACCGTCGCTTTTTTAGTGGCAACAGAATCGGGAGCGATGCTATCTACAGCCACAATCACAGTTTCCGATTCAATGATAGTCACAGAATCCTGAGGTTGTATTGCAGTTTGTTTAGCCTGCTCTCTCTCTTTCTCTTTTTTCTTCTGCGAATTTCCACAGGCAGCCACAGAAATTGCAATCGCTGCAATGGCAATATAAGTCCAATTAAAACAACCTTTCGTTCTCATTTTCCTCTGTTTTAGTTTTATACATTCATGAGGGGTTTTACGATAGCCTCATCATAAAAGTTTATAGAAATTGGATTTTTATATAAAATAATAGAGAGAGAGAAGAAGATTTGAAAACCATTCGCATAAGATCGCAGCCTCATTTACTTCCCGTTTTTCCGCTTTCCTTTCATAATATAAGTTTTTTCGATAGCTCCGCAGAAAACCCGCAACTCATTTTAACAAATAAATATACTACATTATTTATCAACGAATTAGCAAGCCACTCCTTACTTTTTAAAGTAAAAAGTAGAAATTTTTCCAGTTTTATTATACCTTATAAACGAAGATTAAGACAAATGTAAATAATTTTTTCAAGAAAACATCGTAAAAATATTTACAAGTAAAGAAATTTATTCAATACGACCTCTTATGGACGACATGTCAATTAATCAAAGGCTTAGAAATTACTTGTTTGAGAAAAAAGTTTCTCAGGAGGAATTAAGGATAAAACTGGGACTGAAAACAAGGCAACAAGTAAGTAATTGGCTTAATTGTCACGATCATATTCCCGAAAAACATTTAATCGGGATTCTTTTTCTATTCCCCGAACTGAATGCCAATTGGCTGCTCCGGAACATAGGTTCCCCCACCATCGACGGGCTACAGCTCCGCCAGGTAAATCGGAATGAATACGGTTTTTGCGAGGAATGTCTGGAAAAGACAAAAGAAATCGAAGTCTTAAAAGCTATGCTAAAAGAAAAAGATGAAAAAATAAGCGTGGCCTGGAAAGAAATAGGACGTCTGGAAGAACGAATCAATAATCTACCCCATAACCCGGAACATCCCGAAACGCCAAAAAAGAAAATAAAGTAATTCGGCGAAAGAATAATACCTTGGTTTTGCATCATCGGAAAAATATAGCTAAAGAACAGGATTTTTTAAAATTACTTTCTATATTTGTCCTGTGATTTTAAGAAAATAAATATGATTAAATACAACTACATAGCTCAATGTTGGCGTTGGCACCGGCAAACTTCGTAATAAACAATGAGGTTCGACGAGTCTATGTAACCAGATATGAAACGCCTGATGTTTATTACGAATATCAGGCGTTTTTCTATGTTGAAATCAAAAACTATAAATAATACCGTTTATGGAAAAATTAAAAAAAATAACACTGACGGAACAGGAAATGCCTACTCAATGGTATAACATCGTTGCCGACATGAAAAACAAACCGCTGGCAACCCTGAATCCGGTCACCAAACAGCCGGCTAAGCCCGAAGACCTGATGGGGATTTTTGCAGAAGAATTGGTAAAACAGGAATTCTCCCAGGAACGTTACATTGAAATTCCGGAAGAAGTACAGGATTTATACAAAATATGGAGACCCACTCCGCTTGTACGTGCCTATGGGCTTGAAAAAGCACTCGACACTCCTGCTAAGATTTATTTTAAAAACGAAAGTACCAGCATGGCAGGTTCGCACAAGCCCAACACGGCCATCCCACAAGCTTATTATAACTACAAACAGGGAATTAAGCGGCTGACCACAGAAACCGGAGGGGGACAATGGGGTTCTGCCCTCAGTTTTGCCGCCCGTTACTTCGGGATCGACCTGAAAGTGTTTATGGTAAAAGTAAGCTACGAGCAAAAACCTTACCGGAAACTGATGATGAACACTTGGGGTGCCGATGTAATACCTTCGCCCAGTCCGCTCACGGAAGCCGGACGGAAAATATTAAGAGAACATCCTAATTCATCGGGAAGCCTGGGAATGGCTGTTTCGGAAGCGGTAGAAATGGCAGCCCAAGACCCGGAAACGAACTACACCATCGGGAGCGTGCTGAATCACGTATTGCTGCACCAAACCATTATCGGCGAAGAAGCGATCCGTCAATTGGAAAAAACCGGGGATGAAGCCGATGTCGTAATCGGCTGCTTCGGCGGTGGCTCGAACTTTGCCGGGATCAGTTTTCCGTTCCTGCGTAAAAACCTTACCGAAGGTAAAAATATCCGGGTCGTTGCCGTAGAGCCTCAATCCTGCCCCAAACTGACCCGGGGACAATTCCAGTATGATTATGGGGATACGGTAGGACTTACTCCTTTAATTCCGATGTACACACTGGGACACAATTTCGAACCGGCCAACATCCATGCAGGCGGTCTGCGTTATCATGGAGCGGGAGCCATTGTCAGCCAGCTTTTAAAAGACGGTCTTGTCGAAGCGGTGGACATGCCTCAATTAGAAACTTTCGAAGCAGGAATCTTATTTGCCCGCACAGAAGGTATTATTCCCGCACCGGAATCCACTCATGCGATTGCCCAAGCAATACACGAAGCTAAAAAAGCAAAGGAAGAAGGGAAAGCCAAAACCATCCTTTTCAACCTTTCGGGACACGGCATGATCGATCTTTACGCCTACGAGCAATATTTTGCGGGCAAACTCCAAAACTACTCTATTCCGGACGATGAAATCAACCACTCGCTAAACGAGCTGGAAAAGATTATCTGATCCCCGTTATAAGTTCGAAGAATAATATCTAAAACAATTTTAGATATTATTCTTTTCTCTTTACTCCTCTTCCTGGCTACAATACCTCTTGATAATATTGTAGGCATCGGCGATCCCTAACTCTCCCGCCTTGCTCAAATCGGCATTGGCAAGCGCTTTTTTACCGATGTATATATATAATATACCCCGGTTATAGTAAGCCTCTGCAATGTCTTTATCCTGCCGGATCACTTCCGTATAAGCGGCAATAGCCTTGTCGATTTCTTCGCTTTTGGCGTAAACATTGGCCATATTATAGCGGGCGAATACAAAATCAGTATCTATTGCAAGGCACTGCTGATAATCCTTCAAAACCTGCGAATAATCGATTTTTCGGCTCTCCTGCTTTATTTCTCCTACGACTCTCGTGGTTTTATCGTCGATCGATTCTATATAATCGTACATGTGCATTTGCGCCGCCGCCCGGTTGAACAAGGCCAGCAAATTCTGTGGGTCTTTTTCAAGAATAGCGGAAAAATCCGCAATAGCCTTCGGGTATTCCCCTTGCTGCAAATAGAACGATCCCCGCAATAAATAACTGTCTATATCCCCGTTTTCCGCAATTTTTTGAGACAACTTTTCCATATAGGGAGCGACGAAATCCTCCGGATACAACACTTCCTTATTCGCCAACGTAATGGCCGGATCGTAATTATGAGCCTGATTGTAACTCATAATGTGCTTATTATAATACTGAACTTTACCGGACCGCAAAGAATCCAGACTCAGATATTGTACCCAAAACACATCCTGCAACTCGACGATCACGTTCTTATCCTGTACACGCCCGTTAATCACATCACGCACTTCGTCATTCTTCGCGTTGATATCGATCAATTTCTGAAAATTGGCCGTCGTATCCACCAAAGCATTCCGGTCGCCCGCTTTCATCTTCCGGTAACGCTCCATCACTTCGGAAGCATAATAACGGTCTTTATCCGCAGCATCGTAGTCTTTCAGTTCGGCACTCACCGCTGCCCTGGCCAGATAAGCCTTTACAAAATCGGGATACAAGCGAAGGCTTTCGCTGAAATCATCATAAGCACCATACAAGTCGTTGATCTGCATTTTCAGCAACCCCCGGTTAAAATAAATCAGAATATTATCGGGATTCATTTCCACCACCCGGTCCAGATCGGCAATCGCAGCATTGGTTTCCCCCACCTCGGCACGAAGCATGGCACGATTATAGTAAGCATAAATATAATTACTGTCCAGTTCTATAATTTTAGAGTAATCTGCCATGGTTTCCGGATATTTTTTCATATCGTACCACACCATCGCCCGGTTCATCAATATCCGCTTGTTTTCAGGATTCACTTTCAAAGCACGGTTAAAATCCTCGATCGCATTGTGGTAATTTTTTTGCTTATACCACAAATATCCCCTCAACCCGTAAGCAACATCCGAAAACATATTCAATTTGATCGCCGCATTGCAATCGGCCATCGCTCCCTCCGAATTATCCAGCTTCTCACGGATAACCGCCCGGTTCAGATAAGCCGGTAATAATTTATCATCGATCCGCAACGCCTTCGAATAATCTTTTTCCGCTTCCTCCAAATCCCCCAGTTCGGCTCTGGCAATTCCCCGGTTGGCATATACATAAGCATTACCCGGATCTATGGCGATCGCTTCTTCGAAATCTTTCAACGCTTCCTCCAACCTTTTCAGATTCTGATAAGCAATTCCCCGATATACATAAGCATGGAAATAATTGGGATTCAATTCGATGGCCTGTGAAAAATCCTGTATCGCCCCTTCATAATCGTCCAGATTCAATTTTGCCAATCCCCTAAAGAAATAGGGCTCGGATAGATAAGGTTTCACCCGGATAATATTATTGAAATTATCTATTGCACTTATGTAATCATCAAAATATATGGCATTCTTCCCTACTCTCAGCATATTATTGATATTCCATTGTGCATAACCGCCCCATGAACTCAATAGCAGGAAAAAGAGTATTATTATAGGCTTCATCGGTAATTCTTCATTATATTACTGGCATAAAGATATATAAAAAATGGGACGCCGAAGCATCCCATTTGTCAGATAATATTGAAAATCATTAATAATCGTTCTTATCTTCCGCTTCTATACCCGGAACGAATCTCCAGGTATCGTCGAATGCGCCGTAATCCGTACTGGTTCCGCCTAAAGTCACATAACCGTAGTCACCGATAGAGAAGCCAACACCAGCCACACGGGCAGACATCCTGGACGGCAACTGGTTTACTTCGTCCCAACGATCTATTTTCGGGTCATATTCCCAGGCATATCTCGTCAAAGTTCCATTAGCCACACCGGTAGCGATATATCCACGGGTTTCACCATTCACTTTGGCAATAAAAGAAACGGCATGAGCACGGCAAATTGTGGTATAATCATCATCGAAATCCTGATCGGTGGCATCGGTAAGTTTATTCAATTCCGTCCAATTCGTTCCGTCGAATTTTATCATATCGGGAGCCAACTGTGTTCCCGACTCATAGCCTAAGCAAATATAAGCCACATTATCGATCACGAAAGCAGTTCCTCCGTTTCGTTTTCTTCCGTGAGAATCTTCCGATTTGAAAGTAGTTCCGTCGAACGACCAGAAATCATTCAGATATTCTTTATCGTTATTGGTCGATCCGCATCCGAAATACCCGATCTCCTGCCCGTTTACATTCAAGGTAAAAGCAATTCCGTTACGCCTTGGCTCACCGCCGAAATCATCACTTATTTTCGACCATGAATCCGTCTCAGAATCGTAGCAATAAAAGTCCCTATAAAATGTTTTGATGGTAGAACCCGCAACAGCCGGTTTATAACCTGTACCGACGTATGCTTTTGTTCCGATTGTAAAAGCTACCGCTCCGATACGTCCGCCGAATTCTTCCGGAAAAGGAGCGACATCCTGCCAGGAAACCCCGTCACTGGATTTTACAAAAGCGAAAACCGGATCAATATCCTTATCATAGCCAAGTCCTACATAAACTTCATTTCCGATTTTAAAAGTTACAGCACCCGAGGCAGCAACCCCCTTGATCTGGGCAACCTTCTGCCAGTCTCCATTAGTGTCGTCACTCGAATGACAGCCTGCGAACAACAACCCGAAAACTGCGATGCACAAAAGAAATCCTTTTTTCATAATACTCATTATCTGTTCTTATTTTCTATTTAATTTTACTTCAAATCACGATCTACGTTTTTTCAAAAGTAAGGCAAAACTACACATTTTATACATAAATCCAATAAAACCAATGAATAAAATCGTTTATGCAAGAATAAATATAGAACATTTAACACATTCCCCGGCAAGGCGTAAACACCTCTAAAAAAAAGCTTCAAATCGTTAAGCAAGCCGTATAACGGAATAAAATACAACGCCAAATATAGATTTTCTGAAAAATAGTTTTACCTTCGCAACCTATAAAATCAAATTGCAGATAAAATGCGGATATTGTTTTTTTTAGCTATAATAGCGCTTTTCTTTTCATGTAACAATAATTTGGATTCCGTTGGGCAAGACATCATGGGAAACGACAATTATGTTGATAGGAAAGAATACTACATCAACGAAATAGCGACGGTAAAATTAGACTCCTTTATCGCTTCTTCAGGATATACCGAAGAGTATATGGACGCAGCATTAAAGGAGTTGATTATGGGTAAATATCACGACGATTTCAGTGGAACGACATTAGCCATTCCTTGTTTCCCGATTGTCCCGAAGAGCCAGCCTGCACTCGTCGAAAACCTGACTTTAGACTCCGTCACCTTGAATTTCACATTCGGAGGTAAAATCTGGGGAGATACCATCCATCCCAATCTTCAAAAATATTATTTGTACCGGCTGGATGAATTGCCGGAACTCAATAAAGACGATGAGTATTTACTATATAATACCTATCCATTGCCTCCTCATACCGAAATTTTATCGGTAATGGAATTTTATCCGCTAAAAGATAACATCCGGAAAAGTTACTTCAAGCTCGATACCGAAAAAGGGCTGGAATGGGGCGATAAGCTTTTTGAAGCAATGATGTATAATGGAAAAATATACAACGACCTGCCCTGGTCTTTTCTAAATGAATTCAAAGGACTGGCTATCGTCCCGGACGACAATAACGATTGTTTGCTGAATATCCGGGCAACGGCCGACAGCCTTTATCTCCGTTTCCACTATCACAAATCGACGGAAGAAGTTACCTATGATTTTCCTCTCGGAGAAAGAGAATTTATGTATAATTCCATAGAAACACAAAATGCACCCTTGTTCCAGGGATTGACTTCACAGAAAGAAAGTGTGACTTTTCAGGAAGCGGGAGTTTCTCTCGTACAGGGATTGGCAGGCTATATGACGAAAATTACCTTGCCGCGTCTTCCCATCCCCGAACAATATTCCACGATCATCAAAGCAGAACTGGAACTCACGCCGGAAATATTCCTGAATCCGAGTATTGCGATGCCACCGACAATCTACACATTTTCATCCAACGATAAAAACGAAGTATTGTCTGTGCTTTATAACAACACATCTTCCGGGACAAGGGTTACAGGAACATTCGTACCCGACTTGACAAGTAATTCCAAGAGTAAATATATTTTCGACTTAACGGACTATTACCAGCGGCTTTTGTCCAGCAGCCAGGATAATCTGACCGACCGCCAGATTCTGCTTCGGATTCCGGATTGGACAACTTCGTTTAACAGGGCGGTTATTACAGAAATACCGAAATTGAGAGTATATTACGCTTATTACAATCGTTAATCACATTTGAGAACCGCTATATATCCATGATGAATAAAATTTTCCTTTGCATCGCAACTTTCTGCTTTTTAGCAACGGTTAGCTATGGACAAGACAATACGGGCACTCCTTATTCTTACTACGGCTTAGGTCTTCTGCCTGAAAACACCGGGCCTTACACCGCCATGGGAGGAGTGGCAGCAGCTATGAGAGACGATAACAACATCAACTATCTAAACCCGGCTTCATACACTTCTCTGGATAGTAACCGGTTTTATTTCCAGTTCGGAATCACGGGAGAATATACCCACATCTCTACCCACAAAGAAAGTTCGAACTATAAGGTAGCACAAAATGCCTCTATAAATATGGCTTTCCGTATTTATAAAAACTTATATGCTTCTTTAGGTTTCAATGAAAAATCGGATATCGGATACGATTTATTGTATTCCAACATCATCCCGGGCAGCGATAATCTGTACTTCAACCAGCACATTCAGGGTGAAGGAGGCTTGAACGAAGCCTATTTAGGTTTGGCCTGGCGTTATAAAAACCTTTCGATCGGTTTAAACTCGGCATTAATATTCGGTAAAATAGAGAAACAACAAACTTTACAGGCACAGATCAGCAATAGTTATTACATCAGGACCAGTCAAAACATCCGGGTATCCGACGGATTATTCACCGGAGGTATCCAGTATTTATTCAACCTTTCCAAAAAATCGAAGCTGACCTTAGGGACTGCGTTCAATTTCGGAACAGGATTATATTCAAAAGAAGAGTTTATTTCCTATAAAGTGAATAGCGAGACCAACTCCTCTGTCATCCTCGACAATAATGAAAACCTCCGGAAAGGAGATATCAGCTATCCGTTCAGAATTTTAAGCGGATTCAACTATGCTTACAAAGAACGCTGGAACCTTGCCGGAGATTACACCTTTCAGAAAATGTCCGACTTCAAAGAATTCGGAAAAAACCAGGGATTGAAAGATTTCCATCATGCAGCCTTAGGCGTGTCGTTGCAACCGGAAAAAATGGGACGGTATTGGTGGCAAAGAAATAAATACATGTTCGGGACTTATTTCGTACGTTCCAGTGTAAACCTGAAGGATAAAAACATAAACACTTACGCTTTCACTCTGGGAGCTCAAATACCGGCATTCAGCCGGAACAGCGAATTGCTGCTGGGAGTCGCTTTCGACTTCGGAATCAGGGGAACGGAAGTAGAAGGATTGATTCAGGAAAAATTCGGAAAAGTCAGAATCAACATCGCATTCAAGGAAGGTTGGTTTATGAAAAGGAAGATTAAGTAAAGATTAACAACAAAACGACGCCTACAACGTCGTTTTGTTGTTAATTATCCATACCTTTGCCTTATTAATCTTTACCATAAAAATAACTATATGAAGAAACTTTTATTATCACTCGCTGCCTTTTCGTTACTCCTGTCGGCTTGTGACAACACACCGAAGTACACTATCGACGGAACGATTCAAGGCGATCAGACGGGGAATATTCTTTTAGTAAAAGAAAACGGTAACCAACTCGACACCATAGGGAAAGCCGCCATCAAAAACGGGAAGTTCAAGATTACCGGACATGTGGACAGTCTGACCATAGCTTACGCCTCCGTAGAGGGAAGCAGATACTACATCCCGGTATTTCTGGAAAATGCAAATTACACAGCTTCGATCGACCCCGCCAATCCAATGGACAACAAAGTCGAAGGAACTAAAAATCAAACTGTGATCAACGGTTTCATTGCTCTCAACAAAGAACTGCAAAAAGGAAGAATAGAAATCCAGCAAGAATACATGGCAGCCAACCAGGCCAAAGACACCGAAAAAATGACTGCTCTTGAAAGTAAAATGGAAGAACTCATCGGAGAAACAGAAGCCAAAGAGGAGGATTTATTAAAAGCAAATCCAGACACTTACGCTACTGCTTTTCTTTTGCTGACCAAAATGGGACAAATGGAATTCGAGCAACTGAATGTCCTTTACGATCCGTTGAGCCCTGAAATCAAAGCCAGCCAGCCGGGAAAAGAAGTCGCTGCTTACCTAAACCGCTTAGCACCGACTGCCGTGGGAAGAACCGCTCCCGATTTCACATTGGAAACCCCGGACGGAAAACCTTTATCCATGCATGCTGTGAAAGGTAAAGTCAAAATTCTCGATTTTTGGGCATCGTGGTGCGGTCCTTGCCGGACTGAAAATCCGAACGTAGTGGAATTATACAAGAAATTTCATCCCAAAGGTCTGGAAATCATCGGTGTATCTCTGGACGAAAATAAAGACCAATGGTTACAGGCAATCAAAGACGATAAACTGGGCTGGAAACAAATGTCCGACCTGAAAGGCTGGCAAAGCGAAGTGGCTCAGCTATACGGAGTCGGCGCAATTCCCCACACAGTCATTCTCGATGAAAACAATGTTATTATCGCAAAGAACCTGAGAGGGAAAAAGCTGGAAGAGAAAATAGCGGAATTATTACAATAAGCCTGCATATTTAACAATGATTAATAAAACCCGAGGGTAACGGAATTCCGTTACCCTTTTCTTTTTATTATTTTTGTATCGGTTTGACGTTGAAATCTATTAAAAACACATGACAGGAAAACATTGGTTTGCTATACTGCTTCTATGGAGTGTATGGATCGGTAATTCTCAGGCTGCCCGGCAACCGGAAATATCCGCTCATTGGGTGGATTCCACTTTAAATTCCATGACCCTGGAAGAAAAGATCGGACAGCTTTTTATGATCGCCGCTTACAGCAACCGGAACGATGTATATGAAAACAATATCGAAGCCCTGATCCACAAATACCGGATCGGAGGATTGATTTTCTTTCAGGGGGAACCCACCCGCCAGGTGAACCTTACGAACCGTTACCAGAAAGCAAGCAAATATCCGCTCATGATCGGCATGGATGCAGAGCACGGCATCGGCTGGCGTTTAAAAACAGGCATGGAATTCCCCAGAATGTTAATCGACGGAGCTATCAGCAACGACAGCCTGATTTTCCGGCTGGGAGCCTCCATTGCACGTCAATGCCGGGAATTAGGGGTTCATGTGAACTTTGCCCCGGTCGTGGATATCAACAGCAACCCGCAAAACCCGATCATCGGTATGAGATCGTTCGGCGAAAAACGGGAAGAAGTCACCCGGAAAGTTATCCAGTATATGAACGGCACTCTCTCCTGCGGCGTACTTCCGGTAGCGAAACACTTTCCGGGACACGGCGATACGGATGTCGATTCACACAAAGCCCTCCCGGCTATCGCCCATTCCCTTTTCCGTCTCGATTCCATCGAGCTTTATCCCTACAAGCGAATGATAGAAGCCCGGCTTCCGGCCATCATGATCGCCCACCTGAATGTCCCGGCTTTGGACTCTACGGGAGTTCCCGCCTCTCTCTCGCCACGCATCGTAAATGGATTCCTGAAAGAAAAACTCCATTTTGAAGGGCTTTGCTTCACCGATGCCATGAACATGAAAGGAGCCACCGGAGGACTAAAACCGGGAGAAGCCGAAGTGAAAGCCCTGTTAGCCGGGAACGACGTCCTATTATTTCCGGAAAATCTCGAAAAAGCGATTACGGCCATCCGGGAAGCCGTGCGCGACAGCGTGCTGCCGGAAAGCCTGATCGAAGAAAAATGCCGCAAAATACTGACGGCAAAGCAAAAATACGTTCTTCCCAATATACAGCCGCTATCCACCGAAGGATTGTGGTCGCGCCTGAACGCCCCGCAAGATTTTGCCGTAAAACAGGAACTTTACAAGGAAGCCATCACCCTGATTAAAAACAACGATTCTCTGCTCCCTTTAAAACGCCTGGACACACTCCGGATCGCCAGCATGAACTTCGGAGGGAAAGCACTCAACCATTTTCAAACCCAGTTGTCCCGCTATACAGGCGTAAGTCATTTTACTTGTCCGGCAAACCTGAATAACGACGAAATCAACCAATGGAAAACAAAACTGAAAAAATATAATTGTATCATTCTGTATAATAACGAGGCTACGAACAATCCCGCTAAAAATTTCGGCTACTCCGACGATCTGTCACGATTTATCTCCAGCATGCCCGACAAACGGATTATACTCTGCCATCCCGGAACGCCTTACGGGTTGAAAAACTATGTCCCCATTCCGATGGATGCCATACTACTGAACTACGAAAAAAATTTATACGCAGAACAATATGCCGCACAAGCCATATTCGGAGGTATTTCCATACAAGGGAAACTCCCGGTAAGCATTAATTCACGCTATCCCTCCGGCTTTAGTCTAAAAACCGCTAAAAACCGATTAGGTTACCAAACCCCGGAAATGTGTGGCATCTCTTCCGGACAACTTGCTGAAATCGATTCTTTGTGCGAGATGGCGATCCGTACAAAAGCCACTCCCGGCTGCCAGGTTTTAGTGGCAAAGGACGGTTATGTGCTCTATAATAAGGCCTTCGGCTACAACACTTACAAAAAAGAAGTCCCCAACCACACTTCGAACATTTATGACTTAGCCTCCGTCACAAAGATTACGGCTACTCTCCCGGCAGTCATGAAACTGTATGATGAAGGCAAGATCGAGCTCGACTCTTCCCTATCTAATTATTACACGGTTTTGAAAACAACCAATAAAAAAGACATGACGGTCAGGGAGGTGCTCTACCACAACGCAGGGCTAAAAACATTTATTCCTTTCTTTGTAGATGCCGTCGATAAAAAATCGTTACCCGGACCATTATTTTCCACTGCGAAAAATCCGCGTAACTCGATGAAATTAAAAGACAGGTTATACATAAATCCCAACTATCATTTCAGGGATAGCACAATATCGAACGCCCCCAAAGAGGGTTACCGGCAGATAGGCCCTGGACTTTATATATTCCCTGCCTTCCAGGACACGGTCATGAACACAATCCTGAATTCCGAATTGCTGCCTGCTAAAAATTATGCATACAGCGACCTGGGTTTTATGCTTCTGAAATTTGCAGTAGAAGAAACAACCCAAAAGAAGTTCGATGAGTATTGCAAAGATACTTTTTACAAAAAATTAGGGATGAACAATACCGATTTCCGGGGAGCCGAACGCCTGAATACCAAATATATCATTCCTTCCAATATCGATAACTTATATCGTAAAACAGAGCTCAAAGGCAACGTGCACGATCCGGCCGCCGCACTGTTAGGAGGCGTTGCCGGGCATGCCGGGCTATTTTCCACGGCCGACGACCTTGCAAAAATATCAGAAATGTATCTGAACGAAGGCACTTACGGAGGTGAAATGTATCTTTCGCCGGAAACGGTAAAAACTTTTACCCAAAAGAATTGCATCTATTCAAACAACCGCCGCGCCCTGGGATTCGACAAACCTGAAACCGACACCACTAAATTAGGCCCTACTTGCCGTTTGGCTCCTGCGTGTAGCTACGGGCATACGGGTTTCACAGGCATTTACACCTGGTGCGATCCGGAAAACCGGCTGATCTACATCTTTTTATCGAACCGCACTTATCCCAACGAATTCAACACAAAGCTATCGGAAGAAAATATCCGTACGAAAATACAGGAAGTAATCTATAAATCATTACAATAAACTTACCCGTATTCTATTACGTAGAAAGTTAAGACATAGGTTATTACACGCCGGAGAATAAAAGGCGGTAAAATAAGATTTTCCTCTGCTTTATTACAGAATTTTTTCTGTAATTTAGAATCATTTTAAAATAACAAATTGCTATAAAATTCAGGGAAAAAAGGTAATTTTGCGAGCAAAACATAGAATTTAACCAGTTATTAACAAATAGAATTAATTATGAGTAATTTTTTGACTTCGTCAATCGGGAAAAAAGTCATTATGAGCCTCTCAGGACTTTTCCTGATCTCGTTTCTTTGCGTTCACTTGGCGCTAAATCTACTGTTAATCTTTGATAACAGCGGGGAACTGTTCAATCAGGGAGCTCATTTCATGGCCACGAACCCGATCATTAAGATCGTTGAACCCATCCTGGCTTTAGGATTCATTATCCACATCATCTGGGCAGCAGTACTGACCTTACAAAACCAGAAAGCACGTCCGGTGGGATATGCAAAGAGCAGTCAGGGAGTCAATGCAACATGGGCTTCCCGTAATATGTTCATTCTGGGTTCTATGATTTTTATTTTCCTGATAATTCACCTTTATAACTTCTGGTGGAACATCAAATTCCCGTCATTGGGAACACCGCTGTCAGCAATCAGGGTTGGCGGAGTTGAAATGGAAGATACATACACTCTGGTTGCCGGGTTGTTTAAATCGAGCGTTGTATATTGCCTGATTTACATTGTGGGAGCGATCCTCCTGGGACTTCATGTAACACACGGCTTTTGGTCGGCATTCCAGAGCATCGGTTTTTGTAACGACATCTGGAGAAAACGTCTGGAATATGTAGCCTACTTCTTCGCAGTTGTATTCGCTGTAGGCTTTAGCATCATTCCTCTGTACTTTATCGCAGGATTAGGATGCTAAGATTTTTAGATCGGTAAGATCGGATCGGCAATCGAAATCAAAAATTAAAATTAAAAATTAAAGTTATGTCAATATTAGATGCTAAAATACCAGCCGGACCTTTAAAAGACAAATGGTCTAACCATAAAGCCCATATCGGTGTTGTAAGCCCGGCCAATAAAAAGAAACTGGATGTTATCGTTGTAGGGACAGGTCTGGCAGGAGGCTCTGCCGCCGCCAGTCTCGCGGAATTAGGTTATAATGTAACGGCTTTCTGCTATCAGGATTCTCCCCGCCGGGCACATTCCATTGCCGCCCAGGGAGGTATCAATGCCGCAAAGAACTACCCGAACGATAACGACTCTGTATTCCGTTTGTTCTACGAAACCATCAAGGGAGGTGACTATCGTGCCCGTGAAGCGAACGTTTACCGTTTGGCAGAAGTGAGCAACTCTATCATCGACCAGTGCGTGGCACAGGGCGTGCCTTTCGCCCGCGAATACGGCGGTCTGCTGGCTAACCGCTCATTCGGCGGAGCTCTGGTAAGCCGTACGTTCTATGCCCGCGGTCAAACCGGACAGCAGTTATTGCTCGGTTGCTACGCAGCGATGAACCGCCAGATCGAAAAAGGAAAAATCAAAATGCACTACCGCTACGAAGTGCTCGACATCGTTATCGTTGAAGGAAAAGCACGCGGAGTGGTTGCCCGGAACCTCGTAACCGGACAAATCGAACGTTTCGGCGCACACGCCGTTGTATTGGCTACGGGAGGCTATGGAAATGTATTCTTCCTTTCTACCAATGCCATGGGATGTAACGTAAGTGCAGCCTGGCAAGCCTATAAACGTGGCGCATACTTCGGAAACCCCTGTTTCGTTCAGATTCACCCTACCTGTATTCCGGTACACGGCGAACAGCAGAGTAAACTGACTTTGATGTCGGAATCACTGCGTAACGACGGACGTGTATGGGTACCGAAAAAAATAGAAGATGCGAAAAAATTACAGGCAGGAACATTGAACCCGAACGACATACCGGACGAAGACCGTGATTTTTATCTGGAACGCCGTTACCCGGCATTCGGGAACCTGGTTCCCCGTGACGTGGCTTCCCGTGCCGCTAAAGAAAGATGTGACGCCGGTTTTGGAGTGAACAACACCGGAAAAGCCGTATTCCTCGATTTCAAATACGCTATCGAACAACTGGGACGTGAAACCATTGAAAAACGTTACGGAAACTTATTCCAGATGTACGAAAAGATCACAGACGTCGATCCGTATCACAACCCGATGATGATTTATCCGGCAATCCACTACTCAATGGGAGGCCTTTGGGTGGATTACAATTTAATGACCACCATCCCCGGTTTATACTCTATCGGAGAATGTAACTTCTCTGACCACGGAGCCAACCGTTTGGGAGCTTCCGCGCTGATGCAGGGATTGGCCGACGGATATTTCATTCTGCCTTATACCATCGGTGATTATCTGTCGAAAGAAATCCAAACTCCGAAAATCAATACCAATACCCCGGAATTCGACGAGGCCGAAAAACACCTCACCGAACGCTTGCGGAAATTATACGATATCAAAGGAACGAAATCACCCGACCATTTCCACAAGCAACTGGGACACATCATGTGGGATTACATCGGAATGGCCAGAGAGGCTGCAGGCTTGAAAAAAGCAATCACTCTGATCGCCGAACTGAAAGAAGAATTCTATAAAGACCTGCGTGTTGTTGGTGAATTTACTGCCATGAACAATGAGCTTGAAAAAGCCGGACGTGTAGCAGACTTTATCGAACTCGCCGACCTGATGGCACACGACGCATTAGACCGTAACGAATCGTGCGGCGGACACTGCCGTCTGGAATCGGTTACCGAAGAAGGTGAAGCAAAACGGGATGACGAACACTATAAATACGTTTCTGTATGGGAATACAAAGGTGAAAACACAGCACCGGAACTCCATAAAGAAGACCTGGTGTTCGAAAACATCCAACTTACTCAACGTTCTTATAAATAATTGACGATTTAGATCGAAGGGGCAAAGCAAACCGCACCCGAGATCACAATTGTAATTTTAAAATTAAAAGATTATGGCAGATAAAATATTAAAAGAACTGACTCTTAAGGTTTGGCGGCAAAAAGATGCCAAATCAAAAGGCGGGTTTGAAACATACAAAATCCATGATATTTCAACAGGAACTTCATTTCTTGAAATGTTAGACATCCTGAACGAACAATTAGTAAGCGAGAACAAAGAACCGGTAGCTTTCGACCACGATTGCCGCGAAGGTATTTGCGGAACATGTAGCTTGTTCGTGGACGGACGGGCACACGGACCCGACCGCGATGTTACGACTTGCCAGCTGCACATGCGCCGTTTTGAAGACGGGGCTACGATCACGATCGAACCGTGGCGTTGCGGAGCTTTTCCGGTAATCAAAGACCTGATTGTAGATCGCCACGCTTACGATAAGATTCTCCAGGCCGGAGGGTATATCTCTGTAAATACCGGGGGTATTCCCGATGCGAATGCAATTCCAATCTCTAACGACAATGCAGAAGAATCTATGGACGCTGCTGCCTGCATCGGTTGTGGAGCTTGTGCCGCTACCTGTAAAAATTCATCGGCAATGCTTTTCGTAGCCTCTAACGTTTCACGTTTAGCATTGTTGCCACAGGGAAAAATAGAAGCTGCACGCCGTGCCAAAGCAATGGTAGCTAAAATGGATGAACTCGGTTTCGGAAATTGCACCAATACAGGTGCTTGCCAGATGGAATGTCCGAAAGGAATATCTATTGCACACATCGCCCGAATGAATCGCGAATATCTGAAAGCAAAATTAAAAGACTGATCATAAAAGTCTATAAAAAGCCGCCTTCGATAGGCGGCTTTTTTTATATTTCTCCCGGCCTCTTTCTCCCTTCCCTCTATTCAATTCCCTACCCTCCCATCATTTAACCTTTCTCCGAAAGACAAACAGCCGGGAAATACAAAAGCGACTCCCACAAGCGTGCAGATCCGGAGAAACCCGTATCTTTGTATCAAAATCGATTAAAATGCAACTATTCTACCGGGAAAAAGGAAACCGAACCCTGCCCTCCCTCATCATCCTGCACGGCCTATGGGGAGCATCGGAAAACTGGCTGCCAGTGGCGAACGGTCTGGCGGAGCATTATCATGTGCTTCTCCCGGACTTGCCGAATCACGGAGCCTCCCCCCACATTCCCCGGCACGACTACAATACCTTAGCCGATTGCATTTACGAATGGATCATGCAATTGGATTTACCGGCTCCTCCATACCTCGCCGGACATTCGATGGGAGGGAAAACACTCATGACCTTACTGCTAAAACATCCGGAGATCACCTCAAAAGCCATCATTATAGACATTGCCCCCAAAGATTATGCCCGGACACCCGAAACCCGGCAACACGAAAACCTATGCCGTTACCTGCAATCCACCCCAACCGGCAAATTTCAGGAACGCAACGCCATCCTAACCGATATAAAGACCTATTTCCCGGAAAACGATACCTTCCAGCTTTTAGCAAAAAACATCCGTAAAAACAAAGAAACGGGCTTGTTTGAATGGAAAATAAACATTCCGGTCGTCTGCCGGGAAATTATCCGGCTGCAAGATTGGGAAACTCCTTCCCCCTGCCGCCCCTATACGGGCAAATTACTGTTCATTAAAGGTGAAAATTCCAATTACATCGACTTAAAAGAAGATCTGCCCGCAATCCGGCATTTATTTCCTCAAGCCACCTTTTCTATAATCCCCGCAACAGCACATGCCATTCATGCAGAACAGCCGGCATTGCTTGCCGGCTGTATCCTGAAATTTTTACAAGAATAAACTCTCTATTTCCTTACTCCCAAATCACCGGCTTGGTAACATAAGTGATCGCCTGAATATTGGCATAACCATATTCATCGTTCGTTACATCCGTCCCCGGCTCGAAAAGAATAGCGGCAAGCCGGACGATATACTTATCCCCCGATTTCAGATCGCCCATCCGGTTCACATCTCCTGCCGTATTGTCCCGGATAACGATTTGCCGCCTACCCGGAGATTGTATTTTACTCACAAAATAAGGACGGATCAAATCCATATTTCCATCGAAAATCTCGATACGGTAATAAATATCGGAACGGTCATAAGGATTCCAGTCCACCGTCAATGTGCTCACACCCTGTGGATTCTGCGCTTGTAGCTGCACCTCCGACAACGGCCGTTCAGGAATATTATTTCCATAAATCACATCCCGTAACTTCAAATGACTGCTGTTACCGATACGGATATAAAAACGGGCTTCCCGCTGCTTTCCGTCGAAATCGATATAATCTCTGCTCCCGGCAGCCCGCTCACACCAATAGTATCCTTTATTTTGCATCGGAATAACCGTTTCAGATGCAGGGATAAGATTGGCCTCACGCACATTCATATTTCCCCGGATATAAGCTCCGACATGAGTTTTATAACGGTTACCGTCGGTATATTCATTCACCAAAAAAGCATCGGCCGTCAGGTTATCCAGCCACTCCGCATCGGTCGTATATTCTCTTACTCCTTGCCCGTTAATCACTGCTTCGATATAATCGCTCCCGCTTTTCAGCACATCCCACACCACAGGATCGCCGCTATTATAGTCCAGATTTATCTCTTTGCCGGACGAAGTCCATTTTCCCGCTACCGTAGTTTTCCGTCCCCCGAAATCCATCGACACAAGCTCTCCGTTTTTCTCAAATTTCAACACTTCCAGCACATCTTCTTTCAAATAACTGTCCTTATCGCCTCTCCATTGATTGTAATACCAGTATTTTCCTGTTAAATCGGACATGTTCAAAATAGTATCGTCCCGGTCATTATCATCTTTACAGGAAAACAACACACAAAATCCGCTTACAACCAACAAAGACTTAACAATCCTCCTCATATCACAAATAATTTTAAAATTTTAAATCTGGCTTTTTAATAAATTATACCTTTGTGCAAGGTACAATTTTTATGCCGAAAAACAATAAAAACAGTCATTGTACATAAAATATACAAACCATGTCCATACTCTATCCTTTAAAATTCAAACCGGTCTTAAAACAAACGCTCTGGGGCGGACAAAAACTAATCCATAAAAGCACCGATCCATCGATGAAAGACTCGCTCGGGGAAAGCTGGGAAATTTCAGGTGTGGAAGACCATGTTTCCGTCGTTTCCGAAGGCTTGCTGGCAGATAATACGCTGGAAGAGCTGATCGAAGTATATATGGGTGATTTAGTGGGCGACCGGGTATATGAAAAATTCGGTGTGGAATTCCCTCTTTTGATCAAATACATCGATGCCTGTGACAACCTGTCGATTCAGGTGCATCCCGACGATGCTACGGCTAAAGAACGGCATAATGCATACGGAAAAACAGAAATGTGGTATCTGGTGGATGCCGATCCGGGAGCCGAATTAATTCTGGGATTCCAGAAAGACACCGATAAAAAAGAATACCTGGAACATCTCCGGCAAAACACCCTGCCCGGCCTGCTCAATGTGGAAAAGGTAAAAAAGGGGGATTGCTTTTTTATCCCCGCCGGGACGGTACACGCCATTTGCAAAGGCTGCTTTATCGCCGAAATACAACAAACTTCCGACATCACTTACCGTATATACGATTACGACCGCCGAGATAAAGACGAAAATCCGAGGGAACTCCACACCGAACTGGCCACCGATGTCATTGATTTCTCCGCTCAAAAAGAACATGCCATCCATTATCACGTTCATGAAAACCATACCGAGGAATTGGTAAGCTGCAACTATTTCACGACTAATATTTTGAAATTCGACAAAGAGGTTGAAAAAGACTACATGGAGATCGACTCCTTCGTGATCTATATGTGCTTAGAAGGAAGTTTTTCAGTAGTTTACGACGTAGATCAATTCGTGAAGGTATCGAAAGGAGAAACCGTACTTGTTCCGGCCTGCTTTAAAGACATTTTCCTTATACCGGAAAAAGAAGCACAGATATTGGAAATCTATATCAAATAAATAAACAACCGACAAAAATCCCCGATAAAAATCGGGGATTTTTTTATCATAGGTAATTTATCATGTTTTTACACAGCAAAGACATAAAAAGGCAGAGAAATTCTTCCCTGCCTTTTTCACGAAACGGTAATACCGGATTTTCAGGTAAAATATCACCTCTTATCCTTTAACTTTTCAACGCGCACCGAACACTAACACCCGTTCTCCGTTCCAGCCTACGGCTTCGATACGGGTAGAGCCTTCCGGATAACGCACATGCGTACTGCTATTATCCGAACTTCCGGTTCCAACCATAGCGATATCCACCAAATCATCACCTTTATAAGTTTCAAAAACCACTACATTCCGCCATACGGAATGCAAAATGCTCTTCGTAGCGCCATTCGTCGTTACTCCCTGATTAAAAGTACCGCTAACAGCCCTCCGGTTCTTAAAGGCATCGACACTATTAGCCGAGATATATGAAATAACGGGAGACGACGGCATCGGTTTCGCCGCTCCCAAAGCCTTAACCTCATCGACATCGGCCTGGGTGATCGTGACCTGCCCGACGGCATAATCGTCGATAGAACGGTCTATCACCCGCAGTAAACCCATTTGCTCAAAAAACGGAGCCAGATTATAACCGGATGCCTCGATCGAACGCTTCATGAAATTCACATAACGTTCACCATTGCTCAGTCCGGTACGGTTATCCTGTATCGCCGCCCAATTGACATCGGCCCAAAAATCGGGGCGATACCAATCGTTTCCTTCCCCGGCAATCATAAAATAAAGGGTAAGCTGCCACAAAGGCACACATTTCACAAAATGGTCGCCCCGTAAGCCCGTGCCATTCATCGAACCTTTTTTATAATCCGGGCCTTCCTGAGTCAGATAAGGCTCTTTTACAACATGGGCTTCGTTCAGGTAAGCATTGAAACGCCCTCCGATCACACTTTCCGAATCCCCCTGCTTTCTGTTTATCCGCTCATGGTCGAGCCGGAGATTGTGCTTATTCCCGATCAGATATTCCACATATTGATTATAATTATTATTTGTCGTTTCCCCCCATCCCGTCATCAGCATATGCGGACGAATCTGATTACCGTGTCCCAGCTCATGCCCGAACACCCAGGTAGATTTACACAAAGAAGCTACGCTCAGCATTTCCTGCTCCGTATTCGGGAACCAGGCCGCCGATCCGCCCCAGTTAGGTAAACCGCTCCAGGAACGGGCTGCCAAAGTCCTGTTATAAGGAACGGCATGATGCTTGAACAATCCCATCATCCGGTATTCGATATTCATAATACTGTCATGCCACATCACCAATTCCTCTACATCCAGGAAACAATACTTCCGGAAAGCTTCCACTGTATTGACCAGTTGGATACGGTCGCCCAACACATCAATCATTGCATTGGTAATATTCTGATCCGAGGCAAGTTTCCAGGCAAGTCCTAAAATACGTTTCCAATCCTCGTTCGTATGCCCCGCACGCTTATCCCAGAACCCGATCTCATGACCGGACACCACATGCACATTCACAACAGGAGCCGTTGCATAATCTGCACGCCAATAACGGATATACCCATTTCCCGAAACCGGAGGCTCTATGGCATTCAGTCCGGATTTCAGTCTATAGCTGGTATTCCCGCCACCTGCACGAAAATCTTTAATATACAGTTCGACCGGAGAATCGTCATCCTTGCTTACAAATACCACATACTTTTCGCCTTGCTTAAAAAAGATTCCCATCGGATTATCGTATTCACTCCGGCTTCCTATTTTCAACCGCCCTCCCGCATCTCCGGGATCTTCACAAGCACCGTAAGCACGGGAACGGAATTCCTTCGGGTAATCTCCCTGCAACAACGCTTTCGCAACAGACCGGACATAAGGATTCGTGATATTTTCAAGGTCGGCCAGTGTAATCCCCGGTTTTAGTTCCGAAAAAACACGGTCGGCAAAATAAGTCGCATCCTGAGTCAGATCGCCGATGTCGGCACTCTCGAAACATTCGAACTCGGCCAAAGCCACTGCACCTCCACGGCAACTCTGAATACAAACCCGGATTCCCGCGGGTGCCGTGACTGTCAATTCCGTTTCCACGATACTGCCCTGAGGAACATTGAAATTCTTAATAAAAATCCAGTCGGAAGAAGCAGACCTATACCATATCGACCCCTGGCTAAAAGTAGAATTTTGATCACCGTTCGCCCGTTGCATAAGCCGGATATAATCCACCCGCTCTGTTTCAGAAGCCAAAGTATAATCCAAAATCACCGAATCTCCCAACACCGTACGACTGGAACTGTAATGAGTCTGATAATTACCGTCGATCGTCCGTTCCACCGACTCGTTTCCGTATGTATTCCCTCTGGTCAAAACCACTCCGGTCACCTCTATTTTTTTATCTCCCGGAAATTGCTCTTCCAAAACGGTCGCAGCCTGTTCTACCGGAACACTGAACATCAGCTTATTTGCCCGGTCGGAATCCTCTATCAGACGAATTGTATCCCGGCGGACATCAAACCATTTATTCTCCGTTACCTGGAAAACAATCGTATCGGTGGTGACAGAGCGAGAGCTTACTGACCGAATCCACGTCGTATCACAAACCACCCGGTAAGGGATATTGGTAACCACTTCGAGCTGAAAATCCTGGTCTTTATTGCTTAACTGCTTGCTCGTGGGTAAACAACGAAGCACAGGGTCGCTTCCTAATTGTACAAGAGTGATAACCTGGTCTTTCACCCCTGTCCCCGAAACCGTAAACAAAGCCGTCCGTTCGTTTACCTGATCGTTTGATTTTACATCAAAACATATCTTATGAGCAGTCTCCGATTTCTCTGCATTCACACTGCACCAGGCATTGACAGCCTCGTCCTGGGGAAGGATATTCCAGTCCGCGACATTGGTCGTCACGTTTATCAGTTTAATTGTAGCCTCTTTCTTCAAATTTACCGTCATATTCTCCGGCAAATCGATTATCAATTCGGGAACAGGAGGAGGAGGCTCTACGGTGTCGTTACTTTTGCAACTCAAACATAACAACAGAATGAAGGGAAGTAAATAGATTTTCATAAATGGTATAGTTTAGTATTCTTTATTTATAAATAATGCCAACAAATTTAAATATTTTATAATTTTATGCAAGGATTTCGTTCATACATTTCAAACCATATAATCTTTATCTCCCTTTCCTCTGTTCCTGTAAGACTGGCTTATCCGGACATATAAAAAAAGCAGGACTTTCTCATCCTGCTTACTATGTTTCCGGAAAGTTCCGGTCAAATAATCTCCATATTAGCCTGATCTGTCAGTTTTTCACAATAATGGCACTTCAGTACGATCGGCGAATCATTGATGACAGCAAATTTTGTCTTCACAAACTCGTGATTGGTAATACATTTCGGATTCATACATTTTACAATCCCCTCCACTCTTTCAGGAACATTCACGGTCTTCTTCTCGGCAACATCATAATCCCGGATAATATTGATCTTAGCGGAAGGAGCTACCAATGCCAATTTATTCACCTCATCGTCTTCCAGAAACTTATCCCAGATTTTTATAATCGCTTTTTTCCCCAATTTACTGCTACGCAGATTGGTGCCGAAAGTCATAGCATTCTCCATCCGGCTAATTCCCAGCACATTAATCACATCGAACAACTTATCGGCCGGAATATGATCGATTACCGTACCATTCTCTATTGCGCTTACTTGTAATTCTTTCTTTGTCATAACGAATAATTTTAAGTGGAAATCCGTAATTTATTTCAATCCCAGCGCCCTGCTGATAATAGCCTGGCGGGCAAACACACCGTTACGCGCCTGCTCGAAATAATAGGCTTTCGGACTGTCGTCCACATCCACATCGATCTCATTCACCCGGGGTAGCGGATGCAGAATCCTCATATTTTCTTTTGTCCCGTTCAGCATCGAATTTCTAAGGATATACACATTCTTCACCTTTTCATATTCCAAAGGATCGGCAAAACGTTCCCGTTGTACCCGGGTCATATATAAAATATCGGCCTTATCGATCACCTCGTCCAGCTCCAGATGTTCATAATAAGGAATTTGCAGCTTCTCCAGATGCAGTTTATAAGCCTCCGGCATCTGCAAAGATTCCGGAGCCACAAAATGGAACGTAGGGTGAAAATGGCTCATTGCCTGTAACAAAGAATGTACGGTACGGCCATACTTCAGGTCTCCCACCATACAAATATTCAAATTTTCAAGTGTCCCCTGAGTTTTATAAATAGAATAAAGATCGAGCATCGTCTGTGAAGGATGCTGATTCGCACCGTCGCCTGCATTGATCACCGGATGGGTAGCCATTTCACTTGCATAACGGGCAGCACCTTCCACCGGGTGACGCATTACGATAAGGTCTATGTAATTATCCACCATCTTGATCGTATCTTTCAAAGTTTCCCCTTTGGAAACACTCGAAGAAGACGCATCCGAGAAACCGACGATCCGTCCTCCCAAGCGGTTGATCGCCGTTTCAAAACTCAGGCGGGTACGGGTTGAAGGCTCAAAAAACAAAGAGGCAACCACTTTACCTTCCAGTAAACGTTGATTGGGATTTTTCTCAAACTCCGAAGCCAGCTTCAAAACTTCGAGAATGTCCTCTTTTGTGTAATCTTCGATAGACACTAAGCTATGTGTATTCATACTATTGTATTTAAAATGATATTATTGACCATAAAAAAAGACCAACATGCCGAAAGCAATGTTGGTCTTCAATACATCTTTATCGATATATCTGCAAGCTCGTCTGAAATTACCGACAACTTGCAAAAAAGAATCCGTATGTAAATGTTCTGACTTCATATCAGAACTCAAAAGTAAGTATTATTTTGAAATGTAACAAAAGGAAACAAAAAATTAATGCTCCATCATTTGTACGACACGATCTACTATATCTTTCGCCACTTCCTGTTTCGATTTCAGGTCATAATGATAAAACCGTTCCTGACGGTCGATCATCGTGACTTTATTGGTATCTCCTCCGAAACCGGCTCCCTGGTCGCATAGACTATTCAACACGATCAGATCGAGGTTTTTCTTTTTGAGCTTCAGCAACGCATTACAGGTCTCGTCCTGAGTTTCCAATGCGAAGCCGACAAACAACTGCCCCGGCTGTTTCCGTTTTCCCAGTTCGGCAGCAATATCAGCAGTGGGCGCCAACTCCAGCATCATATCTTCTTTCCCTCGCTTGATTTTCTCGCCTGCTCTCGACTTAGGGGTAAAATCGGCGACAGCAGCACACGACACGACAATATCGCAATTTTCCGCATTGGCCATCACCTGTCCATACATTTCGGAAGCGCTTTCCACATCCACCCGCCGGATCGCCGGATTTCCGATTTTCAGGCATACCGGCCCACTTACCAAAACAACCTCCGCTCCCCGGTTTGCAAACTCTTCTGCCAACGCAAAACCCATCTTTCCCGAAGAATAATTTCCGATAAACCTTACCGGATCGATCTTCTCATAAGTAGGCCCGGCGGTCAGCAAAACCTTTTTCCCTGCCAGATCCCGATTGTTTCCGGCCAAAAAACGTTTAACGAAAGACACGATATCTTCCGGCTCGGACATACGTCCCTTACCCACAAGCCCGCTCGCCAGCTCTCCGGATTCCGGCTCTACGATCACATTACCGTACGACCTTAAAATCTCAAGATTATGCTGATTGGCAGGATGCCGGTACATATCCAGATCCATGGCCGGAGCGACCATTACCGGGCATTTGGCCGATAGATAAGTGGTCAGTAGTAAATTATCGGCAACTCCATGTGCCATTTTGCCGATGGTATTGGCGGTTGCAGGAGCGATCAGGTAAAGATCCGCCCACAATCCCAGGCTTACGTGCGAATTCCAATCCCCATTTTCCGGATTATAAAAATCCACCATCACCGGATGTTTCGACAGGGTAGCCAAAGTCAGGGGCGTTATAAACTCCTTTGCCAAAGCAGTCATCACCACCTTCACTTCCGCCCCTTCTTTCACCAACAAACGGATCAGAGAAGCAGCCTTATAAGCAGCGATACTTCCCGTAACTCCTAAAATAATATGTTTGCCTTTCAACATAGCGATTTAAAATTGAAAAAGCCGCTCTCAGGCGGCTTTTATATCAATCCTTTTTAGCAGGTTTCTTTTCGGTTGCCGGATTTCTAAAATAAATCTCGCCGTCTTCAAATTCCTGAGTGGCGATCAATACCGGTTTAGGAATACGTTCGTAGAACTTAGAAATCTCGATCTGTTCCCGGTTTTCAAAAATCTCTTCGAGATTATCGGTATAAGAAGCAAATTCCTGAAGTTTACGGCTCAGCTCGTCCTTCATCTCTACGGCGATCTGGTTAGCTCTTTTAGCGATAACGGCAACGGCTTCGTAAATGTTATTATCAGCTTTCGCAGCCAATGTAGCTGTGTTTCTGGTAATAGTGTTATTAGGCGCTTTAACTTTTTTAAAATCTACCATAACTGATTTATAAATTATTGTTTACGTAAAAACGATATAAAAGATCTCATTGAATCAATCGTCGAACTTATAGTCTTTCAGAAAATTATTAATGACATCGTATTTTTTCTTCATGTCCGCCGCATATTTACTGTTCGGGTATTCATCGGCAAAATAATAATATTCCTCCTTCGCAGAATTGTAACGCTCCAGCTTCTTCTCTTCCACACTGTTCACCGCCATTTCATATTTTGAAGCGAAAAGCATATACATAATTTCTTCCCGGTATTTCGAACCCGGAAAATCCTTCAAACAATTCTGGAAACTGATAATGGCAGCTTTATAATGCTCCCGTTGGTAATAGTTTTTCGCAGCCAAATAAGCCTTATAGGCCAGCTTATCCCTCAACTCGTCCATATATCCGTTGATCCTTTCCTTCCGTTCGCTTCCGGGATAACGATTCAGATACAACTGGAATTCATTGAGAGCCTTTGAAGTAAGCTGCTGATCCAAACGGGGCTTGGGCGAAGCTTTATAATCGCAAAAACCGGACATAAACAAGCACTCTTCTGCAAAAGGACTTTCCGGATAAGTCGTAACGAATTGCTTGAACAATTCTGCCGCATAAGCATAATCTTTCTGATTATAACTGCAAAAAGCACGATAATAAGCAATATTTTGTGCTTTAGGCGTTCCGATAAACACGGTACGGATACCATCCAGCAAACTCATCGCACGCTGATAATCCCCCTTGTTATAATATTCTACGGCTTTTGAATAAATTAGCTGATAATCATTACTTTTCAACAATTTCTGATATTCCCCACACGAAGTCAGTAACAAGAAACCCAGCAAAAATCCTAACAATTTCTTCATAAAACGAGTGCTTTTTTTGCATCATGCAAAGATAGGCCATAATTTACAACATGCAACAAAAAAGAGGTTAAAAGTTAAAGTCAAAAGGTAAAACACCACTTTTTCCAGTTAAGCGATGTGCATTTATCTTATTTTATTACCTTTGCAAAGTTTTAGAACAAAGTATCTACAAATTTTCAAAATCATATCGACGTGGACATTTTTGAAAGAGTAAAAAATCAGAAAGGAAATATCGGCAAGTATGCTAAAGAAGCACACGGCTACTTCGCATTTCCGAAATTGGAAGGGGAAATCGGTCCCCGCATGAAATTTCGCGGAAAAGATGTATTGAATTGGAGCTTGAACAACTACATCGGATTGGCTAACGACCCGGAAGTACGGAAAATAGATGCTGAAGCAGCAGCACAATGGGGTATGGCCTATCCAATGGGAGCCCGTATGATGAGTGGACAAACTTCACGCCACGAATATCTTGAAACACAGTTGGCTGAATTTGTCGGCAAACCGGATGCATTCTTACTGAATTTCGGTTATCAGGGGATGGTTTCAATCATCGATGCAATGACCAGCCGCTTCGACTGTATCGTATATGACGCCGAATCGCACGCCTGCATCATGGACGGCTTACGCCTTTCTCCGGCAAAACGTTATGTATATGTGCATAACGATATGGAAAGCCTGGAAAAACAACTGGAGCACGCCACAAAATATGTTGAAACGACAGGCGGCGGTATTCTGGTCATCACGGAAGGTGTTTTCGGAATGGCGGGAGACCTCGGAAAATTAGATGAAATCGCAGCCCTGAAAGATAAATATAATTTCCGCTTTTTAGTGGACGACGCACATGGTTTCGGAACAATGGGACCGACAGGTGCAGGAACCGGAGAGCATTTCGGCGTTCAGGATAAAATCGACCTGTATTTCGGAACATTTGCCAAAGCAATGGCAGGAATCGGCGGTTTCGTAGCGAGCGAAGAAGACATCTGCATGTACCTGCGTTATAACATGCGCTCACAGATGTTTGCCAAATCATTGCCGATGCCTATCGTGGAAGGATCTATCAAGCGTCTGGAAATGCTGAGAACACAGCCGGAAAGACGGGAAAAACTGTGGAAGATCGCTCATGCCCTGCAAAGCGGCCTAAAAGCAGATGGCTTAAACATCGGTGTAACCAACTCGATGGTAACTCCGGTTTATCTTTCCGGAAGCGTTGCCGAAGGAATGCAGGTTGTTTTCGATCTTCGTGAAAACTACAATCTGTTCTGTTCTATCGTTGTTTACCCGGTAATTCCAAAAGGACAATTGTTGCTTCGCTTAATCCCGACGGCAATGCACACCTTAGAGGACGTGGAATACACGATCAAAGCTTTCAAGAACGTATCTGAAAAACTGGCAAAAGGAGAATACAACAAAGAAATCCTGATAGACGCCAGCAAATTGGACAAATAATACAACCGCCCCTGTTTTTTAGGTAAGGTTAAAGTTTGATAGCAGCAGGAAATTCCTGTTGCTATCTTTTTATATCCCCTCCCCGGTCAATCGATCTTACTCTCCTATTTTATTTTCATTTCTCATTGCTCTTGCCCCATCGTTATAAAATTTTCCATTTCTCTGTAGTCATTTACTCCATTTATTAAGGACAGGCTGACTTTCACCTCCCGGCTATAGAAAAACATGGACGTCGGACGATACGAACCTTTTTCTGAAAAAGCAGGAAATATGAGAAAGCATAAATCGCAAAAAGAGGAATAAAATAAATCAAAAAAATACATTTTCTTTATAAGAAAAAATACCACAATGAATTTATATTTTCCTGCACATACACATAAAACAACTTATTATCAACAACATATCCTTCCATTTATTCTACAAAATTCAAAAACACAAATCATTTTTATTAAAATATAATAATTAAATCATCTACACCCACTTGCATGTTTGTTCATATTATATTAATTTGCAAAACAAATAATTATGATAACAAAAATTATATCACGATAAGAAAATCAATCGATCATTACTGTATAATTCAATTACAAAAAAGGAAGCTATGCCGATCCCCTCCAATAAAAACCTAAATTTTAATTAAAAATTATAACCATGAAAAAGAAAACATTAAAAGCCATCGTTACTTTGTCACTAATCACCGCAGCAGTTGTAAGAATAAACTCAAAGATAACCAAAGAGGATGTTTCGTTCAGTTATTAATAGATCAAATCGAAGCTTCTGCAAACGCTGCCGGAGAAACGACAACAAGCTGGAGATGTGTAGGCAGCTCAAAAAAATGTGAAGCTACATGCGGAGAATGTGGAACAACTGTTAGTGGCAAAGGAAACCTGACAGGTTCGCACTCATGTAATTAAAAAACAAATAAGCTATCTGAAAGATATAGGTAACCTTATTTATTTCAAAAAGCATATGAAAAAATTCATATTTAAAATATTGGCTCTTGTATTTCTTATATCTTCTTGTTCTCAGGAAAAAATCCATTATACAGGAATAAATATACCATTAAAAAAAGAATTAAAAGGTACTGCTTTAAATACAACATTTATATTTTCATCTCCCCAAGAAATGATGATTATAGATAGCCTATTGATTGTGCACGACTCATATAACAGAGATACCTGTTTTCATATATTCAACAAAATAAACGGTAAGCACATAGGAAGTTTTGGCAATAAAGGACGGGGTCCAGGTGAAATTATATTCCCCTCTTCTTTAAATTATAATCCTAAAACTAAAACATTAACGACCTATGAAGCCAATTTAAAAAAGATCATAAAATACAACATTGCCGACATATCAACACAAAAAACAATATCTTTCTCTGAAATCAAATTGAACAGCATACCGTTTTTTGCATTACAGGCCATTCCTTCTGACGATTCATTTATAATCAGAGGAAATGCTCAGGTAAGGTTTGCTATTATAGATACCAATAATAAGATAACCTCCCAATTCGAAAATTATCCTAAACTTACAATAGACAAAGAGGAAAATCGGGCTATTTTCAATTATGCTCCCCAATGTATCTTGAAACCCGACGGGAACAAATTAGCGATCCTGACTTATATTGGGGGTGTATTAGAGATATTCGATATAAAAAACAACTCGATCACGCCTAATACAATAAAATATTTTAATGAACCTATATATAAAAGCGTCGATGGATTCAAGCCAAAGTGGATCGGAACAACTCCCCAAACAGTCGTTGGCTGTGACAACATTTACGCTACAAATGAAAACATATACTGTATATATGAAGGAGAAGTAGCTAAAGACAATGAACCTGAGCCTAAAAAAATCATCGTTTTCAACTGGGATGGCATGCCACAACTCCAATATGAGATAAACGAAGGCCTCCCTAACGGGATTGCTGTGGACGAGGACAATTTATATTGTATTCTAATGAATAAAGATTATGAATATCAGCTATATAAATACAACTATAAGGATTAGCATCTTTTCTTTCCTATTGATTCTATTTTCTTGCCAAAGCCGGCCTTCGAATAAAAATTACACAAAATTCAAAATGCCCGAACAAGAAACCAAGATTGCTCACAAGGATAGCTTATTCATCGGTTTAAAAAATTTTTTAGGCATTCCTTCATATAAATGTATTGTATTTTTAGAAGGAGATTGTGGCGTATGTTTAAGTAATCTACCTTCAACCGATAATTTTCTGAATCAATGTACAGGAATCCCTCATATATATGTCGTAACGACTAATAGTATAAAAACATTTAATGCCTATTGCTCTCTACACAACTTAGGCATTAACATAATATACGACAAATCCAATGTGATACAAAGAGCGAATCAACTTATAAACACAAATTTTATTCTACTAAATCCAGAAAACGAAATCATAACCAAAAGTAATCCGCTACAAGAATCCAAAACCAAAACGCTATATAAAAAAATAAGCAAAGAAACTAAAAAGCTAAATTAACTTCCCGCTTCCGGAAACGCTATCCGGAACAAAAATATCCCATTCCCGGAACTCATTGAAATTGTAACACGACCGATGAGCAAAGGCGAACTGACTTTTAATGTTTTGGTAAGAATACACGAAAAACATAGTTCATCGACTATTTCTACAGGAACCCCAAGATTTGAAAGAGCATAAAAAAAGAGAACGCAACCTGTCTGGTTCGAGCGTTCTCTTTTTTCTTATTTTTATTCAAAAGCTTTTTAACTGTTCCAAAAGTCCGATTTCATTTCACACATCCCTTAAAGCTTATTGATCTCTGCATTTACGGCATTCACCATTTCGGCTGCCGGACGTTTGGCAAGTACGGAAATATCGAACCCGGCCAAAGCCTGCTCCAAAGCAGCCAGCTTTTCGGGCTGATCTTTATATTGTTCCCGCAAAATCCGGATTTTTTCAAACATCTGAATACCTTCGACCAAACGTTCCATACGGATGGAAGACCGACCGCCGGGATATACCAAATAACAATCGCCTGCCGCCCAGGTATGGAAACGCGTATCCGGAAGCGGATTCTCTGTCCAGCTATTATAAGCCCAGCGCAAATAACCGTCAAAACCTTTGGCAGAAGCATACAAAGGCAACCATACCGCTTCAGCAGTAGGGGAAAACGAGAAAGTATTCGGATAAGGCTCCGTACAACAAGTATAAACCGTACTGACTTTTCCGGCCGCCTTCCGGGCTGCTAATACCTCTGGCGAGAAAAACTGTCCGGAAGCAACACAATAATCATACAGATCGGCTTCTATCTCCTTGTGGTAATTACCCGCTAAAGCTACTTTATAATTAGGATCGGCTTCTTTCACCAATTTAATCACCTGCTGCATGGAAGCCATAGGACGTTCGTCCATCGCAATGGTTGTAATCTCAAACCATCCCTTCTGTTTCAAATGCGCTGCAAAATCCTTCAAGAAAGCACGCCAATAATCGTTGTATCCGGGAGTTCCGACCTTTGCATCCAAATATTTCAATGTATTGGATGCCTGATCGAAGTATTGGAAAGAAAGTTTCCACGGAATCATAGAAAAACAATTAATCTGTTTATCGATTCCCATACTCATCATATACTCTACCCACTTATCGAACACAGCATAGTCGAAACTCCAGCTTCCATCGAGTTTTTTAATCCGCATCACCATCGACTCGAACTTATCATGTGTCTGGCCTCCCCAGGGAGCATGCAGCAAAGTGGCCGTGATTACCTTTTGTCCGGCATCCGCCAAAATCTTCATCAAAGGACGCATCAGCTCCAAATGTTCATCGCTCCACAACGGCACATTATAATAACGGGCAACCGAAAACGGATGCTGCCACAAATCCAGATGGAACGCCCAGTCTTTCGGGGCAGGCAAACTTTTGTCCAATACCCGTAATTCTATATCGAGAGCGGGCAATTTAACTCCTGCTGTCTGAAATTTCACTTTACCCTTATAGACCCCTGCCTTAGCATTTAAGGGGACTTGGACACTTACCCAAACAGGCTGAGTATTCCGGGCTTCCAGATCCCGAACAGGGATTACATCGATCATATCCGCCACCAAAGAAGAATCGAATTTTGTTTTATCGGGACGGTAACCGCATCCGCCTTTCCCGCCCTTATTCAGCTCGTCCGTCATGACATAACGCACAAAATTCGCTTTCACGGCAGCAGCCGGAATCCGGGACCCACCGGGACCGACCAAATCGGAAACGACCGGAGTGATCCCCTTGCAGCCGACGCCTCCCCAAATCAAAGCCTGCTCATGCACCCGCTCACCTTTCCAGGCAGACGTTTTCCATTTCTTTTCCACCTTTCCGAGTGCAGGAACATTGGTTTTGCTATAGCGTACATCCTTCGTCCCCCAACTCACGATGATTTTCTTCCCAAACTGATCCCACGCCTGCTGATTAACCGGCTTGGTATCCTTCAATTCATTAAAATCTTCTACTCCCGGCAACACCTGGGCAGACAACGAACTTATGGCAACACACCACACCAAAAACAAAAAACAATACTTCGTCATTTAATTCAGATTAAAAATTAATTTACTCGCCTTTTAACAATAGTGTAAAACTAATTTTTATTTTTTATATTTCAAAGCCTCCGGTAACAATGCCTTAATTTGAGCGATACGATTGGCATCGGAAGGATGCGTGGACATAAACTCGGGCACTTTCTGTCCTGCCGTCGCTTCCGACATCCGTGTCCAGAATTCCACCGCCCTTTCCGGCTGATAACCTGCAATGGTCATAAAGATCAATCCCAAACGGTCTGCCTCATATTCATGCTTACGGGAAAAAGGTAAAACCACCCCATAGTTCGAACCCAGGCCGATAGCGGTTCCCAACAAGGTTTTCGTCGTTTCCGGCTTATCTTTTAAGGCATAGGCCGCAGCAGCACTTCCCGCCTCCAGCAACATCTGCTGGCTCATCCGCTCATTGCCGTGCCGGGCTATTGCATGAGCGATCTCATGCCCCATCACCACGGCCAATCCCTCATCGTCTTTACACACGGGAAGGATTCCTTCATAAACGACCACTTTTCCTCCGGGCATACACCAGGCGTTCACTTCTTTGCTTTGCACCAGATTGAATTCCCATTTAAAATCTTTAACCAATTCCTCCTGCCCCTGCGACTTCAAATAAGTCTCGACAGCGGCAGCAATACGGGCTCCCACATTTTTCACCTGCCGGGTCGCCACAGCATCTTTCGATAGCTGATTTTCCTTTAAAAAACTATCGTACGAAGTCAGGCTCATTTGTACCATTTCACTTTCCGGCATAATAAGCAACTGTTTTCTTCCGGTTACGGGTACAGTGGCACATTGTACCAGCACGAAAGAAACAAAAAACAATACAAGCAAATAAACACTTCTCATAAGTCTTCTTTTTCTCACATATACGTATTAGAAATAAAAAAGAGAGCCGTTGGGCTCCCTCTTTTTAGATGATCAGCATGGCATCACCGTAGGAGCCAAACCTATATTTTTCCTTCACTGCAATATCATAAGCCTTCATCACATTTTCATATCCACCGAAAGCTGCTACCATCATTAATAAAGTAGAATAAGGCATGTGGAAATTAGAGATAAATGCATCCGGCACGCTAAACTCATGAGGCGGGAAAATAAACTTATTTGTCCAGCCATTATATTCCGTCAAGCGGCCTTTTGTCGTCACACAGCTTTCCAAAGTGCGCACAACCGTCGTACCCACAGCACAAATCTTACGCTTTTCATCCTTAGCCTGATTGACGATCTTCACCGTTTCCGACCCGACAACAATCTGCTCCGAGTCCATTTTATGCTTTGTCAGGTCTTCCACATCCACTTCCCGAAAATTTCCCAAACCGACATGCAATGTCAAAAAGGCAAAATCGATACCTTTGATCTCCATCCGCTTCATCAATTCCCGGCTAAAATGCAACCCCGCTGTAGGAGCAGCAACAGCCCCCTCGTTTACGGCAAAAATCGTCTGATAACGTTCGGCATCTTCCGGCACCACCTTGCGGGTAATCGTACGGGGTAACGGAGTTTCTCCCAAACCATACAATATCTTTTTGAATTCATCGTATTCCCCGTCAAAAAGGAAACGAAGAGTCCGTCCACGGGATGTCGTGTTATCGATCACCTCGGCCACCAAACTGTCGTCCTCCCCGAAATACAATTTATTCCCGATACGGATCTTACGCGCCGGATCGACCAGCACATCCCAGATACGTAAATCCCGGTTCAATTCCCGTAATAAAAACACCTCGATTTCAGCTCCGGTCTTCTCCTTGTTACCATAAAGACGTGCGGGAAAAACTTTTGTATCGTTAAATACAAATACATCCTTTTCCTCGAAATAGTTAATAACGTCTTTAAATATCTTATGTTCGATCTCCCCTGTATCTTTATGAACAACCATCAAGCGGCATTCGTCACGATTAGGCGAAGGTTCCTGAGCAATCAGTTCTATCGGCAATTTATACCTGAACTTTGATAATTTCATACCTATAATATCCTTTTTTGATTATACTTATCTTATGGCTTTCAGAGGGGGAAAAATTTAACACTCCTTGTGTTAGCCAACAAAATATCAGAACATCTCCCGCTTCTTTTTAGAGGAAACATTCCAACCTGATAAACGGCGCAATTTATAATTTAGTTTGCAAAAAAGCAATCAAATCCTCCATTTTATTCGCGTTCTCGACGCTGAAATTCCCGATGCCCGTCCGCCTCAAGCCGGATAAATAAGCCCCGCTTCCACACGCCACACCGATATCATTTGCCAAAGAACGGATATAGGTACCTTTGCCGCAATCGATCCGCAATTCCAGGTCAGGCAAATTGAAACCGAGCACCTCCAACTCTTTCACGAACACCTCCCGCACAGGCATTTTCAGTTCATTACCTTTTCGGGCTTTTTCATAAGCTCTCACTCCGTCCACCCGGATAGCAGAGTAAGCCGGAGGCACCTGCCGAATGGTTCCTGTAAACTGTTTCAGCACACGATCGAGCAACTCCCGGTCTATATGTTCATAGGGATACTCTCCTTGCGGCTCGGTTTCCAGATCGAAAGAAGGAGTGGTCGCCCCAAAGCGGATAGAAGCCACGTATTCTTTTTCCTGAGCCATATACATCTCGATCTGTTTTGTCCACTTCCCGATACACACAATCACCAATCCAGTCGCCAAAGGATCGAGCGTCCCGGCATGTCCCACCTTTATCTTTCCACACGTCGGCTTCAAACACCAACGTATTTTATTTACGACATCGAAAGAAGTCCATTTTAATGGCTTATCCACCAAAATCAACGCCCCTTCATGAAAATTTCCTTCTTCTTTATAAAGAATCATAAACGATTGATTAACCGATCATCCCGGCTTATTTTTAAATGATTTGCCAGATAACAATGCCTAAACCTACCACAAGGCAATAAATTGCAAACCAAATTAACTTACCTTTCTTCACCAGATTCAACATCCAGCTACATGCCAAAAAACCGGAAATAAAAGCGGCTAAAAAACCGACAGTAAGCGACAACATTGAAATCCCGCTCTCGCCCTGAGTAAAATCCCCTTTCAGCAAATCCAAAAAAGCTTCCCCTAAAATCGGGACAAGCACCATTAAAAATGAAAATTTAGCTACTTTCTCCTTATTATTTCCTAAAAGAATCCCCGTCGCAATCGTAGAACCGGAACGGGATAATCCCGGCAATACGGCACAAGCCTGCGCGATACCGATAACAAAAGCATCCCGGAAAGATATAGTCGTTTTCGTACGAGGACGTGCATAATAAGCAAAAGCCAGCAAACAAGCCGTCAGCAACAAAGAAACTCCCACGACCAGCAAACCTGAACCGAATAGGGCTTCTACCTGATCTTTAAAAAACACGCCTACGATAGCCACAGGAATCATCGAGAGAACAATCTTTGCGATATACATGGTTTCCTCATTCCAGGCAAACCGGAAAAGCCCCTGTAATAAATCCCATATCTCTTTGCGTAGAACGACGATCGTACTACAAACCGTAGCCGCATGCACCGCCACAGCAAAAGTCAGGTTTTCCTCTCCCTGCACTCCGAAAAGCGCACTGAATATCTGAAGATGCCCGGAACTGCTCACCGGCAAAAACTCTGTCAGTCCCTGAATCACGCCAAGAACCAACGCTTCTAACCATGTCATATTGCTAAAATTTAAAGATCTTTATTCGCCCTCTTCTTTCTTTGCTTTCGGCTTACGCATAATAGCCCAGAACACAAAAGCAAACCCAAGTAACACGACGATAGGGGCTAATGTAATCCGGCGAAAACTGAAAATATTATAATTGAACTCGTCAGGACTATCGGCTCCCCCTCCCATCATCAAAATAAATCCCAACAACACAATTCCAAAACCGATCAGAATCATTTTATAGCTACTCACCGGTATAGGAAATCCGGATTTTTTACCTGGCTCTGTACTTTTTAAACTACTTTTTACCATATCAATTTTATTTGGCTTATCTCTTATATCTTTAATTATACAGTTCGTTCAAATCTTTATTCAAATAGCGGGACACCGACAACCATGCCGATATAAACGACAACAAAATCCCGGCAACCGTTATAATCACCACCATGATAATCAACAATTCTTTATTCATTAAATTAACCACTCCGCCCACTTCTTTTTGCAGGAAAAAAATAGCAACCAACAAGATCACATTGGCGACCATACTCCCGAAGAAACCAAACCAAGCCCCGTTCTGAATGAAAGGCTTACAGATAAAAAATGGCTTTGCGCCCACCAACTGCATGGTTTTAATCAAAAAACGCTGGGAATATACGGACAGATGAATTGTGTTGCGAATCAAAGTAAAAGAGATCAACAATAATGCAACCCCGGCAATCAACAAAATAAAGCTAATCTTGCGGACATTCTCATTAATCATGTGCACCAGCGATTTCTGGTAAGACACCTCCTGAATCACCTCATTTTTCAATAAGCTTTTTTCAATGACCTGCAAAGAATCGTTATTCGCATACAAAGGATTCAGTTTGATTTCAACCGAAGGTAAAAGCGGATTATATCCCAAAACCTCTTCAAAATCCTCTCCCAATTCCTCTTTAAAAGCCTTTGCGGCATCTGCCTTGCTGATAAAGTAAGAGGAAGCGACAAAAGGCTTCGTATCCAGAATTTTTTGCATTTTCTTGATTTCAGCCTCGTTCACATTATCTTTCACGATGATCGAAAAACCGATATTCTGTTTCACCTGATCGGAAATCAATCTGGCATTCAACAAGATAAACACAAGAATACCTATCACGACCAATACCAGTGATATACTGAGTGTGGATACAAAATACGAACCGGCTATTCTTCTGCTCTTTGTTCCTGGCATCTTATTCTAAAAAATAATAAAACATGCGGACTTTACAATACCTCGCGATAGCGGGCATTCTGCCCTAAAACCTGACAAATATAACAATTCTCTGCCATTTTTTTGCACACATATTAAAATTATCATCCTCCCTTCTGAAGAATACATAAATACTCACACCCGATAAATATTTTTAGCTTTTTATTTGTACAAACTAAAAAACGCCTTATATTTGCACTCGCTAAAGAAAAATAGTTCTTTATTCCTTGAAATGCGAAAATAGCTCAGTTGGTAGAGC
Source organism: uncultured Odoribacter sp. (assembly GCA_900544025.1). Taxonomy (GTDB): domain Bacteria; phylum Bacteroidota; class Bacteroidia; order Bacteroidales; family Marinifilaceae; genus Odoribacter. Next base: position 10,777 of record UQTM01000008.1, on the reverse strand, counting down.
ACGACCTTGCCAAGGTCGGGGTCGCGGGTTCGAGTCCCGTTTTTCGCTCTCTCTTAACGAGGATGCTCGAGTGGTGGAATCGGTAGACACGCAGGACTTAAAATCCTGTGAACATTGCGTTCGTGCGGGTTCAATTCCCGCCTCGAGTACCATAAAAATCAGGAAGTTACAGAAATGTTACTTCCTTTTTTTTATGTCCTTACTCCACCCTCCCTCCCCCTATTTTAGTCATGTTTGAACCAGTTGTTTGAACCATGTTTGAACCAAGAATTAGACATGAATACTTCTGTTTCAGTAGTTTACTACAAAAACAAAACATTATCCAATGGCGAACACCCATTAATGCTCCGTATTACAAAAGACCGCAAAAGCAAGTATCAAAGTTTAGGCGTTTCAATTCCACCTCAATTTTGGGATTTTGAAAAGAATCAACCAAAACGCAACTGTCCCAATAAAGATGCTATACTTCGACTAATCACAGAGAAAACAAAGGAGTATCAAGAACAGCTAATAGAATTAAAGATTGAAAATAAAGATTTCACAGCCAAATCATTGGTTCAAAAAGTGACTAACCCCACGAAGCGCAAAACGGTTGGAGAATTATTTGTAGAGCGAATACAGGAACTAAAAGATGCTAAACGATTAGGCTATGCAGAATCACACGAAACCGTTTATCATTCTTTACTCAATTTCAATGGGCATCTTGATATATATTTTTCAGAGATAGACAAAGAATGGTTACAAAAGTATGAAGCATGGTTACGCAATATTGGTAACAAAGAAAACACTATTGGCATCCGCTTTAGGACACTTCGTGCTGTTTATAATATTGCAATGGAAAAGCAGTTTGTGAAACCAGAGTGCTATCCGTTTAGAAGTTATAAAGTATCAAAATTACATCAAGATACAGCAAAACGGGCACTTACCAAAAATGACGTATTAGAAATAATCAATTATCAAGCCCAATCTAAAAAGTGTCGTTACAGACAGCTAACCGTAGACCTATTCGCATTTTCTTATTTCATGGGTGGTATTAACTTTAAAGACATTGCTTTTTTGAAAGAAGATAACATTATAGACAATCGCCTATCATATATTCGCCGAAAGACTAAGCAACTAATCACCTTACCACTCCAAGCCCAAGCAATAGAAATCATTAACAAATACAAATCGACTAATAACCCCTATCTATTCCCAATCTTATCAAGTCAACCCTTAACAGAGAGCCAACAAAGGAATAGAATAAGGCAAGTAGCTAAAAGTATTAATCGAAATCTAAAAGCAATAGGCGAAGAACTAAACCTGCCTATCGACCTGACAACCTACACAGCTCGTCATTCATTTGCAACTGTATTAAAACGGTCAGGCGTTAATACTTCAATTATTTGTGAAGCAATGGGACACAGTAGCGAAAAAGTAACACAGATTTACCTTGACAGTTTTGAAAACGAACAGGTAGATGCAGCTATGAGTAATTTATTGTAACCCAAAACCACTTCCCTCTGTTATTAGGAGGGTGGTGGTATTTTTTTTATTTTTGGGTGTTATATACAATCTGAAAATATTTGCACCATGTCAGAAAGTAAAGTCATAATTCCCTGTGAAGTGCTAAAACGTATCACTCCCTTACTTGAAAAGTCTATCAATTATGAACATGTTATGTTTATAAAAGAATTTCAGCTTACAGAAGCCATATTTCTTGTTGGGAAAGTAACAGATGATACAGAAAAATTAAAACAAGGTACACCCTACTACCTGACAGAAGACGAAATGAATTTTTTCCTGCGTAAAAGGAAAATAGCAGACTTTATTCCTGACTATACAAATATATACGACTTTGTTCTCAGCGTAGGCAATAATTTTGTACTGCCTGTTCTGACCTCTCCAAACCAGCCTGCTTTTACCCTTACTGAATTTGATAAATTTTGGGACAGCTATAATTTGCCACATGATGACTGTTATTATTCCTTCCTTGTTTTAATAGCCGTTTTTGCCAAATACATTTACACTCAGGGTACATTTGAAGGAGGGGTATATGTTCCTGATGATTACTTTATACGTGGAGAAAAATTGAAATTGGCTGAATTACTCTATGCAGCCAAAGAAAAAAAAGGTATCAAAATTTTATATAACGGCAAATCCGTCATGCTTGATAACTGGAATGGATGGTTTAAGAAAATGATTTATGCTTCTTTAGAGCAAGAAATGGATATAGCAGCCATACGAAAAGAACTGAAAGAAAAATATTCCACCAAAGGCAAAGCAGGCAGAAAAACGAAAAAAGGTCAGTGTAATGTCCTGTTAAGTGCATATAATCTCATTCACCAGACCTCTCTGAAAACAGGCAGCGTCATATTAAATGACCAAGAGGCTTTTTTTACGATTGACTTTTTGAAATACCTGCAATTACATGCCCCCAAAAAAGAAATGGATGCTGTTTATATGCGTGCTTTATTATCCCACTACCAAGCAGAAAAGGCTTTAATCAAATGGTGGAGTTTTGAATAAAAATCTGTTGCCGTTTATTCCTGTCTTCCCTCCAAAATCTTCTTTCCTCATTTTCAGACATAAGTAATTCGTCACATAAATAATTCTATTTGATTTATGTGATTAATTATTTATAACCTATTAATTATTATTTACTTACAAAAATCAGCCATACATTTGTACTGTCAATTGATGATTGACGGTGCGCACCTCATTTACGATTGAACAGAAAAAAAGTGTTTCACACCATTAAAATTAAACAAGATGGTAGAATTAAAAGAAAATGCTGCAATCGCAGCACAGAAAGTTTCCACCTCACAAGGTGAGATTATGGAAGCACAAAGCAGCTTACAAGCTGAACAGGTAAATGAGGGGGCTACAACAATGGTAGCAGGGGAAAATAATAATGAATTTAAAAATAAAGAAACAATGACAAGTTTAAAAGAAACGGGCGACAAAGTAATGCCCAAAAATGAAAAAAGCATCGTTGAACTCCGCCAAGAAGCAGAGGATGCCAAAAAAGCCGTTGAAGAAAATGCAGATGGTCTAAAGACCAAGCAAAAAGCACGCGGGGTTATCTACCGTAAAGCTGTTAAGGCAGTAAAGACTTGGTTTGAAAAACAATCCCTCCCTCTATTACCAGTCCTATTCTGTCACACTGAATCTGACGAAAAGGATGCTATGATGATAACAAAAAAAGAAGCTGAAATAATCATCGGTATTTCAGATTACAACCTGCAAACAAAACCAACAGTTATCGACATTGCGACAGAGTGTCTGACAGACCCGCTTTTTGAGTACGATGCTCCGAAGTATGTTACTCCTGCCGACTTGTTTTACAATAATGGAATAGAGTTGAAAGACCTGAACGGCAATACCATTCCGAAAAATACACCTAATGTATATGTGCCAGTCGGCGGAGCTGCCACACATGCCGTATTCTGTGCTGCACATAAACTGAATATTGAAGCGGAAGTAAATAATACGCCTAAAATAATATTGAACAATGTGCGTGTGAAGAACCTCAATACCATGCAGGAATTGGGTAAGTATATCGGCAACAATACTGTACTTGACAGGGCGCTGAACAGTAAAGAGCAGGCAGGTGTCGCAGCTCTGGCAACAGAAGACGAACTGATGCAGAGAGTGTTTAAAATCTCCATCGAAAAAGAGATACCGAAAAGCACAGCATTCAAGTACTATGCCCTTGGCGGGCGTCTGAATCCTAAACAATGGAAGCAGGCTACCCGTGGTATTATGCCCAAAGATATAAAGTATGACCTGACAGCAGGAGAGAGAACTATTGACATTCTTGTTAATAAAGGAGTTGGCGAACTTATCAAAAGCCGTTACCTGATTGATGCAATTACCAAATTTGCCAGACAACCAAAAGGTGATAGCAAAGAACTAAACGGTTTTGACCTTGCCTTACACTATCTGGAACAACTTACCCCACACGAAGTTAAACGCCTTATCGAAACACATTCCGATAAAATGGATATGTTATATGGCTTCTTAGTGGAAAAACGAACCTTAGCTTCCCAACAAGAAGCAGCCTAATCTAAGTCACAGAGCCGATGTGACAGGTCGGCTCACACTCTTTTTACTTGTTATTCAGCACTAAAATACTGAGTACGGAAGAACTATATCCATTTCTAAACAAAAAGCCATGAAAAAACTACCAATAGTAGAAAAAAACGGTTATCTGATATTACCTGATTTACCATACAACTGTCTATTCAATAAAGTATGGACTGGATGCGGTGCTACCACCATTGCATTAATCAATGATGAAAACTACATTATTGCCGTCCCTACCACTGAGTTAGTACAAAACAAATGTTACCCACCTAAAGACAAAAACGATAATGCCTACAATTGGCAAGACAAACAGCCAGGCATAAGTCCTGTTATGAATTTATTTGGTGCTTATGGTAATAGTGATGCAGCACTGGAACATCACCTAAAAGAATACTTACAGACCGATGGAGTGAAGAAAATCATTTGTACCTACGACAAAGTACCATTCATTCTAAAGTATATCAATCCGAAAGAATACCGTTTTCTATGTGATGAATACCATTCATTTCTGGAACTATGCCTATTACGTGATACTGCCATTCATGGCATATTTGACAATTACAAGTTATTCAAGTCCTTTTGCTTTATGTCTGCAACTCCATTATCAGACGAGTTTAAGCCGTTAGCACTGGAAGGCATTACTGAATATGTTGCAGACTGGAAAGAAAAGCCACGAATCAAAATACAGTTAGCCAAAACTAACAAAGTATTTGTATTTATGGCAAATGTCATTAAGGACTACCAGCGTGACGGATACCTTGAAATAGACGGTATCAAATCATACGAAGCATTTATTTTCGTAAACAGTGTAACGGATATACGTAAGATAATCGACCATTGCAAACTAAATGCAGAGGAATGCAGAATTATATGTGCTGATACTCCCAAGAACCGTACAACACTAAAAGGCTATACTATTTCCAGTTCATCATCACCAACTAAGAAGTACAACTTTATCACTCGCAAATCATTTGAGGGTGTCGATTACTATTCAGAAACAGGAATGTGCTTTGTTGTCAGTAGTTCTGCCAAGTCATACACTCTATTAGGCATTGAAACTGACATACCACAAATTGCAGGACGGATAAGAACCAGAACGAACCCGTTTCGTAATTCTGTCATTCATGTTTTTGATACACCTAAAGAGGATAAAGACAAAAATAAAGCAGACTATAAAGATGTATTGGCTGAAACTAAAAAACAGGAGCGCATAGCATTGGAACGTGTAGAAGCATGTAACCAGTATTCAGAAGAAGCCAAACAGCAAAAAATCAAAGAACTAACTCCTAAAGATTACATACGCTACAATGCCACAGAGGATAAATTTGTAGTAAATGACATGGCGGGTAAACTGGAACTCTACAAATATAAACTAAAGAATTTGGTGTATCATTCTGGCAAAAACTTAATGAACGCTTATCGTAGCAGTGGAATAGAAACGACAGATGTAATATGGGAAGTGGTGACAGAAGAACTCAATGAAGATTTAGGAAGTAAGCAGTCATTTGAAGATACACTAAAAGAGTATATACAGCTAAAGGAACAGCATCCACTTAGTATTGGTGGCAGAATCAGTGAAATTGAAGAAGAATATCCGTTTTTGAGTAATGCACGTCAAAAGTTGGGAGATAAACAATTACTAAAGCTAAGAAGCCAGAAAAAGATAAAGGAAGTACTAAACCCAGAAAACTTACCAGATGATTTACGGATTGTAAAAGAGATTGAAGAACAGTATAAACTGGGTAGCTTTATTTCAAATACAGATGCTAAGGCATTAGCTAAGCAATATGGCGGTACAACTGGTAAAGCGTTAGATAAATGGATTAGCTTAAAGGGTAAACAAATAACAATTAACGGTGTTCGTGTCAAAGGCTATGTAATTACAGGCTTTAAAAGGATATTTGACTAATAGTGAACTGCCGAATAAAATTAGCAGTTAAGATATACTTTACCCTTATTTCGGGACTGCACCTTTTTTTCACAGGTTATTATATATAAAAATAAAAAGAGTGCATCACCGGAAAGAAAGCTAAACCCTGAAATTTTGGTTTGACTTAAGGCAAAATAGAGAATTGAAAACAGGGAAGAAAAATAAGTTGAAAACAGAAAGCCACCTTCGGCGCCTTTCTTACTAATAACTATTATACACTCCCGTCCTACGGACGCTTGTGTGTTGCAAAAGAAATAATATGAACTTTAGAAGGATAAATCAAAACGTGAATCGTTTAAGTGCGATTGATACATACAGATATTTTTATTTGGCTGTTAAGGCTAATTGGATTACACTTGAAACACATATAAAGCAAAGTACGTTAGCGGAAGCATGGAATTTAAAAAAGAGTTCAGCAGTTATAAAACGGTTTAAGGATGCAGATTTATTGACTAAGGATAAAGAGTATATAGGAGGGCAATATGGAACATTCCCAAGAAATACATATCATATTATTATTGGCAAATGGGTTGGCATAAGTGTGGCATTATTAGACGAGCCAATTAGTGATGAGTTGAAAGGCTTTTTGATATTATTGAAATCGCTCTGCATCAATTACACCAACCGATGTTTATATACTGCTCCTGATGAATTGGCAGACTGGATGATAAAGCTAAAAACAGAAGACATCGAAAGACTACTAAATGAAGCGGAACAGACAGGGTATATAAAAGGTGAAATTGAGAAGGATAAACGGTTTATTACGCTGACAAGAAATGATTTATTTGCAGTATGGGAAGAAAACGAGGGACAGAAATTATATAGGTTATATCCGCATCCGTTTACTCAGGAAGAATGTGATGATATGTTACAGCCAAGAGGAACGCCAGACTATGAAAACAGACCCTACCCAAACAATAAAAGCCGTACCCAATAAAGGAATACGGCTTTTTTCATTTACAACAATCTTATTTACTTCGCTTTACTAACTTCTTTTTAGGCTGTCCAATTTTAGGTGGATTTTCAGACAGCCAAATTTCTGGCTTAAATAAATCAGGATAGAGGGCACACAAAGTTTCCATTCCAATATGACGGTAAAAGTCAATCGTATGTACTTCCCTGTGATGTTCCAATCCAAACCAACCTGATGTAAGTACTTCTTTATCATTATTTTTCATGCGCATGATTTTGAAAGTGGGATTTGAAAAACTATTTATCTTCACATAATACAAAGGTAGTAAAGTCAAATACCACAAACTAAAGAATATAGCACATAGTTGAAACAAGATTGCCAAATGAAAATAACATGCACTTATTTACTGCCTTACTTAGCTGACCAGAAAAATAATGACCAGAAAACAGCCTTAACTTATAAAAGGTCTGATGGTGGAAAATATCTGGAATTTCTGTCTTATATACCTTTTTGAAAATTTATCACCAGACTAAGGTTAGAAGGTAGAAATATTGCTTAGCTTCAAATATACCTGCTATTACTTACTCCAACTCAAAAAAAGGAGTAATAGAATGACTATTTTTCAGGAGGGAAGAAGTAACGACAAGGCAAGCAGAAAATAAGTAGTATATACTTACTCCTCTTAGCTACACCTTTTTTTCACAGGTTATTACTATATAATAAAAAAAGAGTGCACTTAAATTTTAGGGGTACAAACATAGTTCTACTCCATTTTTGCAGTAACAAGTCAGCAGAGTTGAAATGACTAACTTTAGGAGGTGGGACAAAATTATCTGGATACTCTTTATATACCTAAAAATGAAAATATCTCACTGCAATAGATTGACTTTAGAAATAGCTTAGCTTTTACTTTTAGGTGATTACTTCTGCCAATACTTTTAGGTGATTACTTCTGCCAACTCAAAAAACAGGGGTATATATTTACTTCTTTTAGCAGTCCACTTTTTTCACAGGTTATGTTATATAATAAAATAAAAAATGGACACCTGAATTTTTGGACTGAAAATATGCTTTTACTCTTAGAAACAAGCAGCACTAAACGCCTGACGAATAGAATCAAGTTTGGATGCAAAAGAAGTATCACGTCTTGCAGTTTCAAGGTTATAGCGACTTTGCATATTATTCCAGATAGCTGCATCAATACCCAACGCTGCTTCAAGAAGTAAAGACATATCAGCAGATACAGGACGTTTACCATTCAGTATTTCGTTAAGCATTGTATAAGAAATACCTATTAAGGAAGAAAATTTCTTCTGACTGATACCTCTTGCCTGTAATTCGTCTTTTAATACTTCGCCTGGGTGAGTTGGCATATATGGTCTTAATTCGTTGCTCATAATCGTTTATTTATAATGGTTAGACAGTTCAAGTATATTACAAATAGTAAGGACAGGCTCTTTATCTTCTATCTTATTTACTGTAAATTCAATACGGTATTGGTCATTTACCCTGACTGATGATATTCCTTTTTTATCTCCACTTAATACCTCATAATTAAGAGAACGAAATGGAAATATATCTTCTATTCGATTAGCAGATATAAGAATGTCTATACATTTTTTATACTTAGTGACAATGTTAGGCTGGAATCTGTATTTTTTACTTTTACATTGCCCTATTTTGTATAACTCACTTAAATACTCCTGTTCAAACTCTACAATCATATTGTATTATTTTACTCCACAAAGATAGGAAATTATATCGACAAATTCACTCAATTAGTGAATTTTATTTTGGTGGAAAAACTTGAAAAATTGGCTTATATATACCTTTTTCAGAAAAACTCACCAACCTAAATATAGCAGACACATATATACCTTAGCTGAAAAAATACCCCTCCCCTTTACTCCTGTTTCATTTTAGTTGTATATGGCGTGCAAATGCTTAGACCACCTCTGAAAGTCCCCCTACAGTAGTTGAATAAAAATACATTATTAATCAAACTTTATTATCATGGCACTTAAACTTAATATTTTGGGGAAAGAATTTGGAGGAATCGAAGAATTACGAAGACCTGGAAACGCACGTCCTATTAATGTCGATACGATTGCAGAAAAGTACGCATATCAAGCCAATGAAAAGGGCGTATCAGGACTGAGTAACTTTTTCAATTACTTTATTACGGATGAATGGGTGGAGATAGAAAAGCCAAGTAAAGAACGCCTTCCAGAAAACAAAAGGTATTACTTAGGCTTGATTACTGTACTTTGTGACAAGCAGACAGGAGAACCAGTAAAGAAAGGAGGTATCAGCCTGAACAAATTAGTACAGCCCTATCCTGCCTATGACGGAGATAGCATTAAACAGGTAAAGCAGATTGTAAATATACCTGCTTTTGCTGATTCACCAGAGGGACAGGTGGATTATGCAAAGAAGTATATTATTGGTAAACTGCTCAGGTGTACAGGCGAAACGTTTAAAGCCATTAAGCCTGATTTCAGTATGGGTACACCATCGCTTTATGGGCTTAGTGGTGAAAAGTTACAGGAAAAAGAGGTTGCCTATTTTGAGGTGGTGGAAGAGTAACAAAACAAGTACAGGAAGGAGAGTTATTATGCTCTTCTTCTTATTTATTTTTATGTGTGTAGCAGAGCTGGCACAGGAACAAACAGGCTGTTTGCTTTTAGTTTTGCCAACTCAAAAAATGACTTTTATCTGGCATTAGTAAGAGTATTGACAAATAGAATGTTTGAATAAATATTCAGATTAGAAGTTATAACCAATTCAATTTATTTACTCCATTATATCCCTGAAATCCCACATTCAGGACTAAAGATATGGCTTATACCTTATAGGCATGTTGTGGGTGCATTAATACTTCATTTAGGGGTATGGTGCGTTGAGAGGGTGTAATGCCCTCTCTTTTTAGTTTAATCAAACAACAATAACATGAAAACATTCAGACCCAATGAAGTAAAGTTAGTTTACCCAAATAAATCTTTTGAGAAAACTAAAGTTGGAGATTCTTTGGAAGCATTTGAATTTGCTTTACAATTTTACGATGAAGATACGATACAGCACCATATTACGACTAAGGTCATATTACTTAATGGTAATTGTACGGTATTAGGTGTAGTGACCGTTAGTGAATCAGCACACACTTATGACATAGTGGAAACCAAGTTTATATTGCAGGCTGCCATACTTGCCAATGCTAAAAGCATTATTGTAGTGTCTAATTCTCCAAATGGAAATATAGAACCAAGTGATGCAGAAAAGGATTTGAAGAACCAAATTAAGTTGGCAGCTTATTTATTTGATATTGAATTAGCTGATTACTTATTGATTGGCAGTGAAGATTATTACAGCTTTTCAGACAACAAAGTATTATAACTCATTAATAACTCACAACATGGAAACACTCAGATTATTACCAACTTCACAACAGGTGAATCCTGCTCTGTTTGGAGAAGAATATACGTCTTACATTGACGTAACAGAAGAAAGTCCATTTAAGGATTATGTAGAGCCATTCCCTAAAGCTAAGGGATTGCACTTTATCAATGCCAATACAACAGAGGTAGATATACAACATTTAAAGAATGATTGTATTGTGCCTGTATTCAGCAAGGACAATGAGCTGACAATTAGCCACCCTGTTTTTATTGAAACGGTGTATAAGGCAGCACAAGAGTTTTTCAGGAATGAACAAATTGATACGCCAGAGATTATGACCTCTCACATTATTAAAGGCAGAATACCAGAAGCTATACATAAGCCCGTTAATCAGTTATTGGAGACGGACAAAACGATTTACTATGAGCGTATGGCATTTAGCTTTGAGATTCCTACTATTTACTCTGACA